>MHTT01000015.1 GCA_001823165.1 Candidatus Wildermuthbacteria bacterium RIFCSPHIGHO2_01_FULL_49_22b | reverse complement strand
GATGCGTGTCTGGTCTTTACTGCCTGGTTCGCACTTTGCTATCATGCGCAGCCAGTGCTTGGTTTCTTGCGCCTCTTTCTTGCATATATAAATCTTGTTTCTAAAGTCCTTCTTTGAGCTTGCTCCGTTCGCCTCGCTGTAATTTGCGCCAATACTGGTGGCAGAGCGGACAAGCTGACTGATTATGGGTTTTCGTACGGCGTCTTGATTGATAGGACTGCAAAACTCTATAACCGCTTCGCCGAACGCTGCTGTTCTCTCCTCTAGATCGTACTGCTTGGGTGTCGCATCCATCGTTTCAAAATTGGGGCATTAAGATTTCATTCAAAATTCGGATTTCAAAATTCAAAATTGCGCCTTGCGCGCAATATACCACTGCTGGCCAATGGAAAACGCACTTGTTGTCATCCAATACAGGCCAACGGCAGAAGGCAACTGGGAAACAATGAGCAAGGTCAGAACGGGGAAAAAATACAGGGCCTGTTTTTGAAATGTTGCCGCAAAGCTTTTGTCATCCTTGGGACGCCCCTGGCGCGCCATCTGCTTTCCCTGGATAAACTGGAGCGCTCCAGCGAGGGCCGCCATGGCAAAGGATTTCTCTCCCAGGTTTACTATGCCAAGAAAGGTGGGGTCAATAAGGCCGGGGCTTGCGACAAAGCCATACAAAAACTCCAGCTGCTCTGGCCCAAGCCCTTTCCAGAACACCTGATAGAGAGCAATGAGAATGGGAATCTGCAAGAGAATGGGCAAAATACCGGCGAACGGATTCACCCCTTCCTTTTTGTAAAGCTCCATGAGCACCCGCGTCTGCTTATCCCTGTTGTTTTTGTACTTTTCTTGAATCTCCTTTGTTTGCGGCTGGAGCGAAGTGAGTTTGCGCTGCGCCACCACGGCTTTTGCCGACAAGGGAGCAAAGGCAAGGCGCGCCAGCAGGGTCACCAGGATAACCGCAACGCCAAAATCCCTGCCCGGCACCAGGTTGTACAAAACAATCAGGATGTTAAAGAGTGGCTCAAAAAGAACCGTGTGATACAAAGAAAAAAGAAAGTTCATGCGCTTTTGGTTAGGCCCGCCTTGGCAAAGAGTTCGCACACCAGGTCTTGCGCCTCGGCCTGGTCTTTCACGGAAAACCCCGGCAAGGCAACCAGAACCGCGTCATGGGCGTCCGTCAGGAAATCTTGCCTTGCCCTGACGGCTTCCGCCAAGAGGCGCCTCATGCGGTTTCGCTCCACTGCTTTCTTTGCAACCGCCTTGCTCACCACAATGCCAAACCGGGACGCCTGCCTGCCGGACGCTCTTGCCTTGAGTAAAAGCTTGCCTCTCCTGTAGCTTCCCCCAGAGCGCATCACCGAGCGAAAATCGCCTGCCAGTTTAAGCCGCTTTTCTGAAGAAAGGGCCATAATGATTAGGTGGTTAGGCGCTTTCTACCCTTTGTTCTGCGCCGCGAAAGCACCCTTTTGCCCTTTGTGGTTTTGGAGCGCTTAAGAAAACCGTGGGTCCTTGCCCTTTTTTTCTTCTTGGGGCGATATGTTCTGCTCATCCCGTTAGAGATAGAAAACGCTTCAACCTGTTTTTTAGGTAGCGCTTCCCTATGCCGGATTTAAGATATATCTCTCTTGACCTTGCACCTTGTTCATGAAGACATGCTTCGTAGCAAATAAGCTCCCGTGGGCCTTTTTGTTTTATGCAACCACGTTGCCTCGCATTGTGTTCGTTGAAGCGTTTCCGTAAATCGCTGGCAGAGCCCGTATACCATCGTTTATTCTTACCTTGGAGGATATAAACGCAAAACACGAATTGGTATTGGAGCAATCTCTGACAGGACTCATATTCACGACTATATACCAAAGGAGGGCTCGTGTCTATAAAGGTGCATGCTTTAAAAAACGATTTGTCTTCGGCGGTTTTCCAAAGCAAACCCGCAAAAGCCAAGCAGTTGGCTTTTTACCCCCAGCTTTTCCCCAGATTGTGCACATGGACCCTTGTTTTAATCGGGGCTTTGCCCTGCCCCTTGCATTTCAGTATAATGGGAAGGTACCATAAACCCGTTGCAATGAATCATGAATAAGGAAGAATTGTGGCAGGCGACCCTTGCCCAACTCCAATTCAAAATCTCCCCTGCCAATTTCGCAACCTGGCTCAAGAACACCTTCATCCTCTCAAAAAAAGAGGGAACTCTTTTTGTTTCTGTGCCCAACAACTTTTCCAAAGAGTGGCTGGAGCATAAATACAACAAAATTATTTTCCAGGCAATCAGGAGCTTGGATGGAGAGGTGCGGGAAATCCGCTATACCGTAGAGCGAGCGCAGCAAAAGCCGAGGGAGGCCCCTCCCCGAAGCGCTGCCAGGGAAGAAGACCAGCTGGAATTCCCCGAGTTTAAGGTAGACCGCTCAACCAACCTCAATCCCCGCTATACCTTTGACAATTTCATCGTGGGGCCGTTCAACGAGTTGGCGCATGCGGCATCCCTCGCCATCGTCAAGAATCCTGGGAGTGTGTATAACCCCCTCTTTATCTACGGAGGAGTAGGACTTGGCAAGACCCATCTCCTGCAGGCCGTGGGCAACCACATCATCAAGGACTCCTCCGCCACAAAGCTTAAGTATATGTCTTCGGAGCGCTTTACCTCGGGCGTGGTCTCTGCCATACGCAACAAGAACATGGACACCCTGCGCGCCCTGTATCGGGACCTGGATGTTTTAATCATAGATGACGTACAGTTTTTAGCCGGGAAGGACAAAACCCAGGAAGAGCTGTTCCATACTTTCAACACCCTTTATGAGGCGGGAAAGCAGATTGTCTTTTCCTCGGACCGTCCGCCAAAAGCAATCCCGGCCCTAGAGGAGCGCCTCAGGTCCCGGTTTGAGGGAGGTATGATAGCTGATGTGTCTTTGCCCGATTATGAAACCAGGGTGGCCATACTGAAAGCCAAGATGCAAGAAAAGGAACTTTCCTTAGACGAGGAGGTGCTGGATTACATTGCCTCTCACATTCAACGAAACATCCGCGAGTTGGAAGGAGCCCTTAATCGTTTGGCTGCGTTCTCTCGGCTCAACTCCAGCAAGATTCCGACGCTGGCGGAGGCCAAGCCCCTGTTGCACACGGTTATTCAAAATCCAAACAGAATTGCAAGCCCTAAAAAGATTCTTCAGGCGGTAGCTGAGTTTTACGACTTGAGAGAGAAGGATCTTTCGTCCCCCTCGCGTAAAAAAGAGGTGGTGCGGCCCCGCCAGATTGCAATGTATCTATTAAGAGAGGAGCTCCGGGGGTCTTATCCGTTCATTGGCAAGAAATTCGGGGGCAAAGATCATACCACCGCCATTTACGCCTGCGAGAAAATCTCCAAGGAACTCCAGGGATCCGAGGCCCTGGTTGATGAAATCTCCTTAATACGCCAGCGCATATATAGTGGATAATATGGGGGAAAGTTTTACCTCGCGTTCCTCTCTGCCTCCTTCCTTGTTTTTCTCCCCACTGTTCCCCCTAAGATTTTTGCTGTACATACAGAGGGCCTTGTAGTTTTGCACACACCTAAGTGTAATAAATATATATATACTTAATGAAAATTAAACTTCTAAAGGAAAATCTAAAACAAGCCCTGGGGATTGTGGAACGGATAGCTGCCAAAGGGTCTGCGCTTCCTGCCCTAGGGGCAGTTGCAATGAAGGCCGAGAAAAACACTGTTGAGTTCTCGGCTACAGACCTGGAAATAGGCATTCGCTATAAGGTTCTAGCAGAGACCGAAAAAGAGGGATGCGTTGTGGTACCCTCGCGTCTGTTTTCTCAGGTTGTAAGCGCGCTTGAAGAAAAAGAAGTCACCCTTGTTGTAGTAGCAGGGGAGCTTAGGGTGGAATCCAAAGAACACCAAACAGCCCTGAAAACCCTGGCCATAGAGGACTTCCCTATCATCCCTTCCCTGCAGGGGACAGAAGAGCCCGTGGAGCTTGAGACGGGAGAGTTTTGCGCTGGACTCAACCAGGTTGTGGGCATGACCGGGCAAAACCAGGCGCGCCCCGAAATCTCAGGGGTGTTTATTCAGATTCTCAAAGAAGAGATAAAGGTTGCGGCCACCGACAGTTTTCGCCTGGCAGAAAAAACCCTTGACCTCCACAAGCCCTGTGTTGCACAGGCCTCTTTCATTCTTCCCCAAAAGACGGCGCGAGAACTTGTGTCCATTGCGGGGGGCTTTCCCGAGAAGACCCGGCTCTATCTGTCCTCGAGCCAGGCGCTGTTTGACTATTCTTCAAAAGAGAAGGCGCAGCATGTGTCCCTTCAGGTTGTGTCGCGCCTGATTGAGGGGGATTATCCCCAATACCAGGATGTGATTCCCCGGGAGTTTGCCGCAAAAGCGCGAGCGGGAAGACAGGAGTTTATCTCGCGTCTGAAAGCAGCCTCGGTGTTCTCCGGGAAAATACAAGATGTCAAAGTGGCGACAGACCCAAAAAGGAAAGGACTGCACATTTCCGCCCAGTCCTCTGACACGGGGCGCCATGCCTCCTTTCTAGCCTCGGAAGTGTCGGGCAAACCGCTAGACATTTCTTTTAATTGGAGGTTTCTTTTAGAGGGTCTGTCTAACATGAAAGCGCACGAGGTAGACATTGGGTTTGGCGGGGAGGATGCCCCGGCCCTCATTCGGCCCGCAAGCAAGGAGCGTTACCTGTACGTTGTCATGCCCGTGAAAGCATAAATCCAAAGCACAAAATCCACAATGTTTTAAAAATTAAAAATTGGAGATTTGAATTTATTTTGGATTTTGAAATTGGGACTTTGAGCTTTCAAGCGAAGCAAGGGCTTCTCTCATGAACTGGTTCCAGATGGGGGCTCCAACCACAGAGCCCGCAGCGTTGGTCATTGCGGTATTGTCATTATTGCCCACCCAAACCCCGGCAACCAGGTCTTTTGTATACCCTATGGTCCATGCGTCCCGGTATTCCTGGGTCGTTCCTGTTTTTACCGCAACCTCGTATCCGGGGACCAAAAGCGAAAAGGCGCGGCCAAATATAGGGGCCCTGGCTTCCTCATCTGAAAGAATGCTGGTGATGAGCCTTGCAACTGCGGGTTCCATAATCTGGGCTGTGCCATTCTTATTCCCCCAAAGATTTCTTCCTTGAGAGTCCTCCACCGAGAGGACGGCAGAGGGATATACCCGTTTCCCCTCCGTGGCAAACACGCTGTAGGCGGTTACCATGTCCAGCAAATAAACCTCTCCTCCTCCAAGCACCAAGGAGGGCCCATAGTTGGAAGGGTCTTTTAGGGTGGTGATGCCAAGCTCCTTTGCCCTTTCAATACTGTCTTTGAGTCCGGCTAAGTCAAGCAGCACCTTTATGGAAGGAATATTCAAAGATTGCGCCAGGGCCTGCCGTAAGGTGACTGGGCCCCGAAACTTTCCATCGTAGTTTTGAGGGATATACTCCTTGCCCCCCCATATCCCGAAATTGGTTTCCACGTCCTCAACAATGGTTGTGTCATCTGCCCCTTTTTCAAAAGCGACTGCGTACACAAAGGGTTTGAAAGCTGAACCTGGCTGCCTGCCCTGGAGATATGAGACAACATTTACCTTGGGGTCAAACAGACAGTTCTTGCCAGAAACGCATCCTGCGGGGTAGGATTCCTCTGACCAGCCCCTGGAACCGACCAGGGCAAGAATCTCTCCTGTCTGGGGGTTCATGGCGACGAGCCCCGCGTTGTATGCGTTGAAAAACTCGTTTCGTTCCGCAAGGGCCGACACCGCCTCCTCAGCGGCCTTTTGCATTTCCCAGTCCAGGGTTGTTATAACCTTGAGTCCGTTCTCTCGCAGAAAGTCCTCTCCATAGCGGGAGAGCAGAGAATCCACCACGTCAAGAACAAAGTGGGGGGCTTTCTGGCTTGTCCCGGAGACGGCAAACACAAGTTCTTCTTTTTTTGCTTCCTGCTCCTCCTCGTGCGACACAAAACCGAGCTGGGCCATGCGTTCCAGCATAAAGTCCTTTCTAGCTAAAAGCTCGTCTTGGTGGTTGCCGAAAGGCGAATAGCGGGTGGGCGCCTGTATCATGGCAGCCAGCGCTGCAGATTCTGCCAGGGTGAGGGCTGAAGGGGGCTTTTCAAAATATGCCTGGGAGGCGGCTCCAGCTCCATAGGAATTACCGCCCCAGGGGATGTGGTTGAGATAGAACTCCATGATTTCGTCCTTTGAGTACTGGCGCTCCAGCTCCAGCGTAAGAATGAGTTCCCTGACCTTGCGCCCCAAGGTTTTCTCGCGGCTCAAGAGCACCGTGCGGGCCAGCTGCTGGGTAATAGTGGAGGCGCCCTGGGCCGCTTGTAGCATGCTTAGGTTGCGCAGCACAGCCCTGGCCACGCCTTTAAGGTCCACCCCAAAGTGCGAGTAGAAGTTTTGGTCTTCAGCTGCAATCACGGCCAAGGGAAGAAAAGAGGAGATTTCTCGCAGGGGGGCAAATTCGCGCTTTTCTTCTCCATACACCTCATAGAGCAGGACCCTGCCTGTCCGGTCGTAGATTTTGGTGGGCCTTGCGAAAGACACCTCGCCGAGGTTTTCCGGACGCGGCAGGTCTTTTGCGTAGTACACAAAAATCCCTATTCCTGCCAGGAGCGCAAGCAAAACCAAAAAAAGAACAGCCTGCGCCAGCAGGGAAAGCAACAGGAATTTCTTCTGATATGTTTTTTTGTAGCGCCACCTCGCCATTTCAAGAATTAAAAATACCACATTTTGCCCCCTTTCGCAATGAGAAAAAATAAAACACGCCCGCAAAAGCAGAACGATAGTCCCTCAAAACCTTACACCTGTCTCAAATTGAGGGGTAGGGGCACCACCATCATCCCCCTAAAGTTCAAATATCTCTTTGAGCGCACCCTCTCCTTCGAATGCTTCTACAACAAGAAGCCGCACTTCTTTTGTGGTAAGGCCAAAAAACTCTCTTAGAAGAGCAAGTTCCTGTGTGCAGTCAAAAGGATGAATCCATACGCTATGCTGGAGGCGCCAAAACCCCAAGCGGAACAAAAATCCCCGCAAGCCATTGCGTTTAGTGCGGCCAGGACCATTTTCTATAATATCAAAAATAACTACGCGCCATTTTCTGTCCCACTTTTTGGGGCGTTGTATTTCAAGATGATTGATTTGAAACTTCCCCGCTTTTATGCGCCCTTCTTTTGTGAGCGCGATAGAAACTTGGTGCCCGCTTTTCTGAATTTCCAGGCAGCCCTGTTTTTTCAGACGGGAGAACGCGTTTTCCACGCTCTTTTTACGATATTTTTTCTTTTTGCCAAGATTTTTCCAAAGACCGGTAGCAAGGGAAGGGGAAGCTCCGCTTAGCACCAGTGCCCCGCCCACCAAAAGCAAGAGTAAAATATCTTGCACAATTTTTTGCTTTGGCTGCTTCAAATAATATTTAGAAAATGTCATCCCTCAATATTATACACCTGTACAAGTTTGAGGGGAAGCGATGTTTGTAAGGACCACCCTTTTACAGCAAACTTTGCTTTATTGCTTCAAAAATGGTACATTTTCTGCTATGGAGGCACAAAACCAGATAGAAGAGGTTTTAACAAGGGGGGTAGAGCGTATTTATCCTAGCCGCAAGGTGCTGGAGAGTGTTTTAAGAGCAGGCAAAAAACTCAGGATTTACCATGGCATTGACCCGACAGGCAAACTTCATATAGGACACATGGTGAGCCTGAGAAAGTTGCGCCAGTTTCAAGACCTTGGGCACGAGATCATTGTGCTGATAGGCGATTTTACTGCCACCATCGGGGACCCGACCGGCAAAAACGCGGCGAGGAAACCACTGACTCGCGCGCAGGTTTTGGCGAACGCCAGGGACTACAGAAAGCAGATTGGCAAAATCCTCAACCTTCGGGAATCAAACGTCAGGTTTTTATACAATGAACAATGGTCCAGCAAGCTAAAGCTCAAAGACCTTCTTGAGTTAGCCTCTCACTTTACCGTTGCAGGGCTGCTCGAAAGGGATATGTTCCAAGAAAGAATGCGGGCAGGCAAGGATATCCGCGTTCATGAATTTTTGTATCCAATATTGCAGGCCTACGACAGCGTGACCATGAATGTTGACGCAGAGGTTGGGGGCAACGACCAGACGTTTAACATGCTGGCCGGCAGAGCGCTCTTAAAAAGGATAAAAAACAAAGAGAAGTTTGTTTTGGCCTTAAAGTTGCTGGCCGACCCGTCTGGCAAAAAAATGGGCAAGACCGCGGGGAACCTGGCCCCTCTCGACGAGAAGCCCAACGAGATGTACGGCAGAATTATGGCATGGCCCGATGAACGCATTGTGTCTGGTCTTGAGATCCTTACTAACATCCCCCAGAAAGAGATTGGAGAGATTGAACAGCAGATCAAGTCAAAAAAACTTAATCCGCGACAAGCCAAGGCCCGACTAGCGAAAGAGATTGTTGCCACTTGCCACGGCTCCAAGGCAACCTCTCTTGCAGAAAAAGAGTTTGTGCGCGTATTCCAGGCAAAGCAGCTTCCCTC
The DNA here is from genome assembly GCA_001823165.1 of Candidatus Wildermuthbacteria bacterium RIFCSPHIGHO2_01_FULL_49_22b. GTDB lineage: Bacteria > Patescibacteriota > Minisyncoccia > Minisyncoccales > UBA10102 > 01-FULL-49-22b. The sequence goes on along the minus strand of MHTT01000015.1, from coordinate 30,775 downwards.
CGCTATGAAAGAGGCAAGGGGGCTGCGCGGGAGAAAGCCCCTTGTGGATATTCTATTGAAAACGAAGCTCGCTTCCTCAAAGTCCGAGGCGCGCCGCCTTATCTTTCAGGGCGGGGTGCGATTGGACGGCGCGGTACAGAGACAAGAAAACAGTTTGGTTGAGTTGCGGGAAGGTTCTGTGATTCAGGTTGGCAAGCGGAGGTTTGTCCGCATTGCCTGACAAAAAGCCCCGGAAATTCCGGGGCTTTTTGTTTGTTTACTGGTTGTCTCCGTTGTTGCCCTCAGCAGGCTCTACAGGAGCGTCGCCGTTGCCCTCTTTAGAAGGCGTGCTCGCATCACCCTCTTCCTCGCCGTCCAACAGGGCAGCGGGAGCTTCGGCTTCCCCCTCTTTAGGGGAACCATCCTCTTCCTCGCCGTCCAATAAGGCGGCAAAAGCTTCAGATTCGGTGTTCTCCTCGGCAGGGGTTTCTTCCTCTCCGGTAAAGACCGCGGAAGCCAGTTTGATTTCGTCGAGAATCATGTTTTTTCGGTTTCCGTTTTAAGTTTAAGCTCTTTTTAATGAAAACGGTCCGACCTTTCTCGTGACCTCGCTCTCCAGTATATTCTATTTCCCGCTTCTTGTCAATACCGAGCCCGCAATGGCCAAGGCAAGGGCGTCAGCTGCGTCATCCGGCCTCGGAAGAGCCGTGAGGCCGAGAATCTGCTGCACCATGCGCTGAACCTGGATTTTTTGCGCTTTCCCGTACCCGGTCACCGCCATTTTTGCCTGCAACGGGGTGAACTCTCGCAAAGAAACATTGGTGTGAGCGGCCACCAGCAGCACAACGCCTTTAGCTTCAGACACGGGAAGGGCGGTCTTGGCGTTTTTGAAAAAATACAGCCGTTCCACACACAACAGGTCAGGTCTGTATTTTTTGAACAGCTGTCGCAGACCTTGTTCCAGCAGCAAAAGACGGTCCTTTGCGGGTTTGTTTTTGGGAGTGTCAATAGTGCCGTGTGCGGCCCAGGTGAGTTTTGGCGTTGTTTCCACCACTCCATATCCCGTTGTCGCCGTCCCGGGGTCTATGCCAAGAATCACCATAACAATTGGCAGCACTCGTCAAATGTCATATGTCAGATGTTTATATTTGAGTAGATTTCCTGCACCGCGTCGCTTTCGTCCAAGGCAACAAAGAGGAGTTCCGCGGCCCCCCGGTCTTTTTCTGAAAGGGCGATTCTCTCTTTTGGAATCCATTCTAAAGAAGCAGGTCCTGGAGCAAGGCCCTGTTCTTCCAGGGTTTTCTTCACCTGTTCTACCGCGGCGGGTTTTGTGTAAATCTCAAGCGTCCCGTCTTTTCTCCAGTAGGCATCCTCTGCCCCGACTTCAATGGAGAGGAGTTCAAGGTCTTCTTTGGGTTTGTCTCCCGGGGGGATGCTCATGATTCCTTTCCGTTCAAAGAGCCAGCGCACAGCTCCTTCCCCCGCAAGCTTTCCCTGGTTTTTCTCAAATGCCTGCTTCACCTCCCCTAAGGCCCTGTTCTTGTTGTCGGTGATGCCTTCCACCAATACGGCAATGCCGCCGGGGCCATATCCCTCAAAGAGCACCTCTTGCAAAGCGGCTCCTTTTTCTTCTCCTGTTCCTCTCTTTATCGCCCTCTCAATATTAGCGGTGGGCATGTTAAAAGAGCGCGCCCGGTCAATTGCCATGCGGAGCCGCGGGTTGGCCGTAGGGTCGCCCCCTCCCTTGGCTGCAATCGCAATCTCGCTTGCCATTTTGGAGAATATCTTTGAGCGCTGGGCGTCAGCCGCCCCTTTTTTATGCGCTACGGTTTTTGCATGGGAGTGTCCGCTCATGTTTGTAGTTTGTATCTTAATACAAGATACAGGTTACAGCAAATCTTTCCGAGAATTGGGGATGCCCAGGTGTTTATAGGCGAGAGCAGTGGCAATTCTTCCTCGCGGAGTTCGCTCCAGAAACCCCAGCTGTAGCAGGTAGGGCTCGTATACGTCCAGAATGGTTTCTTGTTCTTCTGCCACAGTGGCAGCCAAGGTCTGAATCCCCACGGGCCCGCCTGAAAACTTGTGGATTACGGCCTCCAATATCTTGCGGTCGTCTGACTCCAGGCCCAGTTTATCAATGCCCAAGAAACCAAAGGCGCGTTCTGTAAGCGCTTGGTCAACCAGCTTGGCCTCTTCAAGGGTTGCCACGTCCCTGATGCGCTTTAATATCCTGTTTGCCGCTCTCGGAGTAAACCTGGAGCGGGAGGCCACGGCTGCCCGCGCCTGCTCGGTGAGCCGCAATTGCAAGATTGCACAAGAGCGCTCCACAATCTTTTCAATGTCTTTTTGTTCATAGAAGTTGAGCTGGAAAATGGCTCCAAAGCGGCTGCGGAAGGGCGAGGGAAGCTGTGCCATCTTGGTGGTGGCTCCAATCAGGGTGAAGCGGGGGAGGGCAAGTTCCATGGTGCGGGCCATGGGGCCCTTACCCAAGACCAAATGGAGCTTGTAGTCCTCCATGGCAGAGTACAGGGTTTCCAAAACCTGGTTTGACAGACGGTGGCATTCGTCAACGAACAGCACCTCCCCATCCTGAAGATTGGTGAGGAGGGAAGCTACGTCTCCTGCCCGTTCCAGGGAGGCCCCAGAGCAGGAGGTGATGGGGACTTCCATCTCATGTGCCACCACGAGAGCAAGCGAGGTCTTGCCGAGTCCGGAGTTGCCGTAGAACAGCAAATGCTCTAAGGGGTCCCCGCGCTTTTTTGCCGCGTCAATAATCACGCGCAGCTGCGCTTTGAGCTTTTCCTGGCCGATGTAGTCCTGCCAGGACCGGGGCCGGAGCGTGCGCTCCAGCGTCTCCTCTTCTTTTTTGGTTGCCTCTTCACTCTTGACAATCATTGTGTTATATATTATACTACATTTCTAGAATGCCATTTCAGCTGGGGACCTGGAGTTATCTGTCTTGGAGGGTGGCTCGGGTCATGCTGAACCATACCCCGGGGTAATTTCACATTTGCGTTCCAAACACCAAATGGTCCCCAGCTGAGACGGCATTCACCGTCATTCTGCGGTCACGCGCTCCACTTCCTGGAGCGTTGTTGTTTTCTCCAGCACCTTCAGTAGGCCGTCCTGGTACATACTCACCATGCCCTGCTTTGCGGCATAGGCCCGGAGCTCCGCAATGGAAGGCCCATTTGTTATAAAGGTTTCCAGGGCGTCGTCTGCCACAATCGCTTCAAAGATGCCCACCCTGCCTTTGTACCCGGTGTTGCTGCACTCCCTGCATCCCTTGGGGTCTGCCACTTGTACCGTTGCGGGAATCTTCGGCCTTATCCCCCTGGGCAGCTTTTCTAACCCCTTCTTTATGATGGCAAGCTCAGAAGAGCTTGCTTTTCTGGTTTTGCCGCATGCCTTGCACACCTTTCTCACCAGGCGCTGGGCGATAATAAGGTTGAGGGCGGCAGCAACATTTGCCGGGTCTGCCTTTAGGGAAAGAAGCCTGGCAACGGTTCCTGCCGCGTCATTCGTGTGCAGGGTGGAAAAAACCAGGTGTCCCGTTAATGCCGCCTGAATGGCAATACTTGCGGTTTCTGAGTCCCGGATTTCCCCCACCAGAATGACATCGGGGTCTTGGCGTACAATGGCGCGCAGTCCCAAAGCAAAGGTATATTCTTTTCCCGCAACCTGGGTTTGGCTGACTCCATCCAAGCGGTACTCAATTGGGTCTTCAATGGTGATGACCTTAACCTCGGGGTTCTGCACGTCCTTTAAAAAGGCATACAGAGTAGTGGTTTTCCCTGAACCCGTGGGGCCTGTTACCAAGAGCATGCCGTTTGGTTTTTTGATTTCCTTTTGAAACAAAAAAAGCAGGTCTTTTCTCAACCCCAGGTCTTTGATGGCCTTTAAATTCTTGGGGTTCAGGAGGCGCAACACCAAGGATTCCCCATGCTCTGAAGGCAGGGCAGAAACCCTGGCCTCTACCGGTGCCTCCTCTAAAAGAAAAGTGAACCTTCCGTCCTGCGGGCGTTCAGACACATTAAGCTTTATCCCAGACAGGAGCTTTAGTCGGGAAAGCAAGGTTTCGTAGGTTGGCTTTGAAAGTTCAGCCACATCATGCAGCATGCCGTCAATTCTTGCACGGAGCCGGGCCCCCCCCTTTGTGGCTTCCAAGTGAAGGTCTGAGGCCTCAAGAAAGACAGCGGAACCAAGCAGGGACATGACAAAACGGCTTGTGTCCGTTGTTTTCCAGGAAGAGAGCTTTTCGGTCAGGTCATTGAGGCCGCCCACCCCCTTTTTGAGCTCTAAGGCAAGCTCCTTGGGGAAAACAACCTCCCCGGTAATCTTTTGTCGGGTTTTGGCAAGAGGGCTCATAACCTTGCCTTAAACGCTTCCCGCAGGGAGGGAAGGGGGCCTTTGGGGGCAAACAGCACCCAGTTCCCCTTTTCTGTTCCCTGCTCAAGCATTTTTACCTTCTCTCGGACTTCAGGCCTCTTTGACCATAAGAGCCCCTGAGTTCCTTTGCCTGTTTCAAGAAGCACGAGCAGAGAAGAGTTTTCTCCCCCGCATTGTTTGAGTTCTTCCACCGCGTCCTTTAAGGCAAGCGAGGTTGCCCCGCACGCCTGAAAGTCCTGCCGGCAGAGTGAAGCAATGTACAGGTCTGAGTTCGGCTTGTATTCAACGCTGCTGATGAGCTTTTGAGATAGAGCTCCAAGAGGGGGCGTTGCGGGAGAGAACAGCTTGTGTCCCGCCCCGCCATCCTCTACAATAATGTTGATTTCAGCATCCCTTTTTAGGGAAAAGTAGAGAGTGAGGTCCCGCTCTTCTTTTTCGTACTGGATTTCTGAAATCCAGGGAGCTAAGCCCTTGAGCTTTACCGCAAATGTTTTCTTTTGTTGCTCCATGTTATCCCAACCTATCTTTTTTTCGTGAAAAAGTCAATTCATTCTTCTTCTTACAAAGCAACACAGCGCATTGCAAAAGAGCTTGCGCAGACCATTCTGAAAAGTCCCAAGAGAAAGGGGGCTTTAGTGCTGGCGTTGAAAGGAGAGCTGGGAGCTGGCAAGACCACGTTCGTGCAGGGGCTGGTAAAAGGCCTAGGAATCAAAGAAAACGTCTTGAGCCCCACCTTTCTTATTATCAAGAAATACAAAATACAAGATGCAAAATACAAGCTACAAAATCTCTATCACATTGACTGCTATCGCTTGAAAAGCCCCGGAGAACTTTTGCAGTTGGGATGGAAAGAAATCATAGCTGACCCAAACAACGTTGTAGTCGTGGAATGGGCAGACCACGTCAAAAGCATTATCCCAAAAGACGCCGTCTGGCTTTCTTTCTTCCACGTAAGAAAGCAACCAAAAGTAAGGACTATTGTTATAACAATACCGAGTAGAGGTACCAAACTCTAATGCTACATAGCATTATACTTTAAGGCACACTGTCTTTTGTGGTAAGATAAAAATATATGAAAACACCGCGTCTTTCAAAAGAGACCCAAGAGGAGCTTTTTCAAGATTTTTGTGAAGTGCTGGCAAGATTGCGTACCCCAGAAGAGGTTTTGCCGTTTCTCGCCGATCTTCTCAGCAAGAATGAAGTTACTACTTTGACAAAGCGGCTTCAAATTGCTCGCTTGCTTTTGGAGGGCAAGGATTACCGAACCATCGAGAAGAATCTTCGTACAAGCCATGGAACCATAGCAAAGATTGCCGCATGGCTTGCAGATTCAGGAGAGGGATTTCGCCTTGCCGCAGAGCGTATCCCCAAAAAACAAAGAAAGAATGTGTGGTCGCGTTATGAAAAGTCAGAATGGGATAAGCTCAAGCGGAGATATCCCATGATGTTTTGGCCCCAACTTGTATTAGAAGAGGTAGTGCGTAGCGCAGATAAAAAAGAAAACGAGCGATTCCGCAAAGCGGTTGAGGCCCTTGATCACAAGTCAAAGTTTTACCGCCACTTCGGCAATCTTCTTTCTTCTTCTGACAAAAACAGCACAAAGTTCAATGCTACATAGCATTATACTTTAGAGGATATTTCTATGGCAGAAAAGAAAAAGCGGCTGTTGATTATTGACGCAAACTCCTTGATTCATCGGGCATTTCATGCCCTGCCTCCTTTGTCTACCTCAAAAGGGGAAATGGTGAATGCGGTGTATGGGTTTCTCCTTGCTTTTTTCAAGGCCGTTAACGAGTTTGAGCCAGAATACATTGCAGCTGCCTTTGACTTCCCCGCTCCCACAAAACGAGAAAAGAAGTTCCAGGCATATAAGGCAAAAAGAGAGAAGGCCCCAGATGAGCTGTATTTGCAAATCCCAAAGGTCAAAGAGGTGCTAGAGGCCTTTCACGTGCCGGTGTTTGAAAAAGAGGGGTTTGAAGCAGATGACGTTATCGGCACGATTGCAAGGATTGTTCCCAAGCGGCAGGTTCACCCTCCCGTAGAAACTATCATTCTTTCCGGGGACATGGACTTGCTGCAGCTGGTTGACGCCAATACCAAGGTGTACGCCATGAGGAAGGGGATCCAGGACTCCGTGCTGTTTGACTCAAAAAAGGTCCAGGAGCGCCTTGGGGTGGGCCCTGAATTGGTTGCGGACTGGAAGGGATTGCGGGGAGACCCTTCAGACAACATCCCAGGGGTGAAAGGGGTCGGAGAGAAAACGGCAACCCGCCTCCTTTCTTCGTTGGGCTCCCTGGAATCTGTGTACGCTGCGTTGCAGGCCAAAAAGGAAATTGAAGGGGTTTCTCCAAGAATGAGGGAAACCCTGCTGCGAGAAAAGGACATTGCTTTTTTGAGCAAGGAATTGGCAACTGTTGAGCGGAACGTTCCCTTGGAGTTCAGCCTGCCCGCTCTCGCCTGGAAAGGGTTTGACAGAGGCAAGGCAGAGGAGGTTTTGAAGGGATTTGAGTTCGCCTCTCTGGCCTTGCGCATTCCGGATTTTGGCGGGAGCAAAAAGACAGAGTCCCAAGGTTCTGGAGACGAAACGAGAGAAAAGATTGAGCGCCTGTTCAAAGAAGGCGTGTTTTCAGAACAGATTTACAACCTGGAACTCGAGCTTTCTCCGGTGTTGAGAACCATGGAGGAAACCGGGATTCAAATTGACAAAAAGTTTTTTGAGGAGCTGTCTCAAGAACTTGGGGAGAATCTGCAGAAGCTCCAGGCAAGCATTGCAAAAAAAGCAGGGGGGCAATTTAACATTAGTTCCCCAAGGCAGCTGTCTGAAGTTCTCTTTAAGAAGCTCGGACTGCCTCAAAAAGGGTTGCACAAAACGCCGGGCGGAGTTGTTTCCACCGCATCTCCCGAGCTAGAAAAGCTTCGGGGAGCTCATGTTGTGGTGGCCGAAATTCTTAGCTACCGGGAGTTAGCAAAGCTCCAGAATACCTATGCTGTCCCTCTGCCCCAATTGGCAGACAAGGAGGGAAGAATACACACGCATTTTGACCAGCTGGGAGCTGCTACCGGAAGGATCTCTTCTGCAAATCCCAACCTTCAGAACATCCCCCTTCAGGGAGAGTGGGGAGCAAAGATACGAGGAGGATTTGTGGCAAAAAAGGGATTTTCTTTGGCTTCTTTTGACTATTCGCAAGTGGAGCTTCGCATTGCCTCCCATCTTGCCAAAGAGGAGAGAATGCAGGAGATCTTCAAGGAGGGAAGGGATATTCACCGAGAAACCGCTGCTGCAGTGTTTGGGGCGAAAGACAAGAATGTCACGCCCCAGATGAGATTCCGCGCGAAAGCCCTGAACTTTGGCATTCTCTACGGTATGGGAGCCCGGGGATTTGCCCAGTCAGCCGGCATTCCTTTTGAGGAGGCGCAGGATTTCATTGAGAATTATTTTGTGCAGTTTCCCCGCATTGCCCAGTATATGCAAGATACCATTGAGTCAACGCGGGAGCTCGGGTACGCTGAAACTCTGTTTGGCAGGAAGAGATACCTTCCCGATATTCATTCTGCCACTCCTCATATTAGGGCTGCTGCCGAGCGCATTGCCATGAATCACGGCATCCAAGGCACTGCGGCCGATATTATCAAAATGGCAATGGTGAAGATTGCCAAAGAGCTCAAGCTTCAGCAGGAGGACTGCCGCATGCTCTTGCAGATTCACGACGAATTGGTGTTTGAGATACGCAATGCTATACTAAAAGAACGCATGGAGTTGATCGCGCGACTCATGGGAAACGCGGTTTCTCTCAATGTCCCCCTGGCAGTACGGGCGAGTGCGGGGAAAAGCTGGGGGCGCCTAGAGGGCATTCCGTGAATTCCTCGTTCGTGGTAGAATCATACTAAGGAACATGGCAAAAATTTTAATCGTTGAAGACGATAAGTTCCTGAGAGAGCTCGTTGTGCAAAAGCTCAAAGAGGAGGGCTATGAGGTTAGCGAAGCAGTGGACGGGGAAGAAGGGGTGAAGAAGATCAAAGAAGAAAAGCCCGATCTTGTTCTGCTTGACATTATCCTTCCTGGCATGGACGGCTTTGAGGCGCTCAAAAGAATAAAGGAGGACGCGGCAATTTCTGCGGTTCCTGTTATTATCTTATCCAACCTTGGCCAGCAAGAAGACGTTGACAAGGCAGCGCAGCTCGGGGCCGTTGACTACATGATTAAGGCGCACTTCACTCCGTCTGAGATTGTGGCGAAAATCAGAGAAACGCTGAAATAGCAGGAGAGGAGATTTTGCACGGGTTCCTTATTGACACGCCCGCGTGTTCTCTTCTATCATACAGTAATCTCATGAAAGACCGCTTCATTCCCGTCTTGTTTGTTGTTGGTATCATTACGACCGCCTACATTTTGGTGTTCGATTGGGAATACAATCTGCTGCATGCCGAGATGGGATTGATTGACACGCTTCTTTTGAGCAGTCCCGATGATCCCTCGGGGCTGGTTAGGCAGGGAAGCGTGACAGCCTACCTTGCCCAGATGGGCTTCTGGACCGCGCTCCTCATTTTTCTCGGCATTTTGTGGAGCAGTTTTCTCTTCCCCAAGAGACCCGCGGTAGAAAAAGTTATTTTCTCTTTACCCTTTGGGCTGTTGGTTATGCCCCTCGCATTTGTGCTGCCGGCCTTCATTATCTCGGCAGGGAAGATACTTGGAGAGTTAACAGGAGCAGGGCTTCCTGTATACTACGAACCAATTCTGGTCAAAATCGTGAATCTCATTTCCAATAATCAAGAGCAGGGATATGAGGTAGCAGCCGTGATGGGATTCTTTATCCTCGGGCTTGTGATTGCCGCAGCAGCAAGAGTATTGCGCAAACCCAAGCGTTCAGCCGCATAAACCATGGAACAGTTTCTTAACCTTTTCTTTTTCATTGACAAGCTCCCCGGCTGGGTGCTTGAGGCAGGAAGGATATGGGGCATAGACATGGCATGTCTATGCGCCCTGCCCAACTTCTTTAATCTTATCTTGCACTTCATCATAGGAGGCATTATTATCACGGCGATTATGAAACAAGGAGCGCGCAGAGACCTTTTCTTTGTTCTTCTCCTGCTTGGCATAATTCTGTCTGGCACCTCAAAGTTCATTGACTGGGTACAGAACATGCTGACCGCCACCGGACAATCGGTGTTCTTCAGCTACAACCTGGATATCACGACAGAGGTCCTGCAGTTCCTGGGTATGGCAATCATTTTTTATTCCCTCTTTAGGCGCTTCTTTCGGCGGGCACGCCCAGCGCAAGCAACACCTGTATGATACCCACCCCCGCACCAGCGCCTCTCTTAAATCTTCTTGTTCACGGAGCGGTGTTTTTTCTTGTCCTCTCTACGTTTATCGCAGCGGCGGTTGTCTGGTATACGGGGAAAGTAAAAGCAAGACACATGGGGGGGGTATGGAGAATGTTTATCTTCGGGCTTTTCTTTTACACGGTTTCTGAGTTTTCAGACCTGTTTACTCCGGGACTCAGGGCAAGCTTGGGTATGCACAACTATTTTACCGAGTTTGCGCTTTTGACCGGCCTCTCTTTGATCTTTCTTGCCCTCCGCCGCATGGTGATAATCCAGGATTGACTGTTGTGAAACTTGTGTGAAACCTGTTGTGTGAAACCTGGTTTCACACAACAGGTTTTACGGCGCCAGGGTCCTTTTTGTTTTGCGCCTCTTTCATGATATACTCAAAAAAGAGTTGCTTTTGGAACTATGCGCATTTCCTTGCGAGCATTCATCCTTGGCCTTCTTGCCTTTTTTGTTTTCATGGGGGGTATTTTTGTATACCTTGCAACGCAGGTGTTTTATCATAATCTTCTTCAGAGCGCCCCCGAGAATACTCCAGAAGAGCTTCTGCGGGAAGCCACCATTTCCATTGCGATTCAGCAGGGATTCATCATCCTCACCATGCTTCTTCTCGTTGGCGGCATTCTGTTTTTTGTGCTGACTGCTTTTGTGTTGACCCCCATACGCAAGCTCCACGCTGCTTTTGAGAAAGTGGGAAAAGGGGATTTTGACATCCATTTGCCAGAGGGTCCCAAGAATGAGATTGGAGATTTATTCCATGCGTTTAACGATATGACCGCTCGCCTGAAGCACGTCAAGGAACGTGAGGTGCTGGTCAACCGAATGAAATCGGACTTTTTGTCGCTTGCAGCCCACCAACTGCGTACCCCTCTTTCCGCCATCAAATGGACCCTTCACATGCTCATAGAAGGAGAGATGGGGAAGCTAACCAAGAAGCAAGGGGAGTTTCTCTCCAAAACCCAAACGTCCAACGAACGCCTTATCAGAATTGTAAACGACCTTTTGGACGTGACCAGGATTGGGGAAGGACAATATTTGTATAAGCAGAAACTGGTGTCGCTGGAAGACATTGTCAGGCGAGCGGTTGAATCATACCAAGAAGAAGCCAGGCGCAAGAAGCTCAAGATTGTCTTGGTCAAGCCCCCTGATTCCCTCCCCCCGGTGTTTGCCGACGAGGAAAAACTCCAACTTGCTGTGCAAAACCTCATCAGCAACGCGGTACAGTACACCAGGCAGGGCCCCGCAGCGGCAATAGAAGTGAAGATTTCTCAGAACGCCAATCGGGACATTGAGGTGGCGGTTCAGGATACGGGCATAGGAATCCCGGATAAGCAGCAAGCTCGCGTCTTTGAAAGGTTTTTCCGTGCAAGCAACGCCCGCCGCGTGGACACGGAGGGTTCCGGCCTGGGGCTGTACCTGGTCAAGAACATTGTGGAGGCGCATGGAGGAAAGGTCTGGTTTGTTTCTAAAGAAGGAAAGGGAAGTACATTTACCTTTTCTTTGCCCTGCGCAAAGACCTTCCCTGGTTCTTAAAAAAGCGCGCATAAAGAATCATGGCAAAGATTTTAATCATTGAAGACGATAAGTTTTTGAGGGAGCTCATGATAAAAAAGCTGGAGACGGCGGGATACGGGGCCTTGGGCGCCGTGGACGGGGAAGAAGGAATAAAGAAAGCGCAGAAAGAGCGGCCCGCCCTCATTCTGCTTGACCTTGTGCTGCCAGGCATGGACGGCTTTGAGGTGTTAGCCAAGCTCAAGCAAGAGAAGGCGACAAACAGCATTCCCGTGGTCATTCTTTCCAACCTTGGCCAGCAAGAAGACATTGACAAGGCAGCGCAGCTCGGGGCCGTTGAGTACCTGATTAAAGCGAACTTCACCCCCGGGGAAATCATAGAGAAGATAAAGAGCATCATGAAGTAGCGCCATGCTGCTTTTGGTAAAGGGTGAAAGCTATCTGGCGCGCCAGCGGGTGCGGGAACTCAAAAAAGAAGCCCTGAAAGCAGGGGCGCTGGTTGAGGACATTGACTGCGCGCAAGATGACGCAAGAGAGGTATTTGGCACACTAAACACTCCCTCTCTTTTTGCCCCCCAAAAGCTTCTTGTGTTTCACAACGCGTTCGGTTCTTCCTTCTGGGAAGAAAAAGACATTCAAGAAGCTCTTTTGAAAGCAGACCCTCACACCCTGGTCTTTGCGGCAGGGGAGGTTAATGAAACCGACCCTCTGTTCAGGTTTCTTTTGCAGAAGGGAACGATTGAGGAGTTCGCAAAGCTGAAAGGGCCCGCCCTCCGGACGTGGGTTCAGAAAAAATGCAAGGAGCACGGGCTCTCGCTTGCCCCTGGGGCTGACGACCTGCTGATGTTTTCTTGCGCAGACGACGCAGAACGCCTTGCGGGGGAAATAGCGAAACTTGCCGCTTTTAAGCGTTTTGGCGAAGACAAAACCGTGAGTAAAGAAGACGTGCTTTCCCTGGTGGCGCAGCGCGCAGAACCAAAGATTTTCTCTACCATTGACGCGATTTCAGCAAAGAACCGAAGGGTGGCAACCAAACTGCTTGCCGAGCATCTGGCGGCGGGAGAAGCGCCTCTGCAGCTTTTGAAGATGTTTGTCTGGCAGTTTCGCGCGCTTGTGTCCATAAAAGACATGGGGGAAAGAGGGGTCAAGAGAGGAGAGATTGCGCGGAAACTCCGGCTTCACCCGTTTGTGGCCCAAAAGAGCTTTGCTGCGGTCCAGAGGTTTTCTTTTGAAGAGCTCAAAGAGCTGTACCGCAGACTATTCGCCCTAGACCTCGCATTCAAAACCGGCAGGGGGAACCCTGGCCAGCTTCTGCATCTGTTTGTTGGGCAGGCATCCTCCCGAAACAAAGAAAAACAGCGCACCTAAACGCTGTTTTTCAAGAGGAGCTTGGTCAGGCGGGACTTCTTTCTTGCCGCGGCGTTCTTTTTTATGATTCCTCTCTTTGCGGCCTTGTCCAGCGCCTGGTACAGGCGGGGCAGTATTCTGACCGCCTCTTCTTTTTGCCCGGCAAGAGCCAGTTTTCTGGTCTGCTTTACCAGCTCCTTTACTGCGTTTTTCCGCTTTAAGTTTCTGATTTTTCCCCTGATGTTTTGGCGCAGCGCCTTTTTCGCTGATTTAGTGATGGGCATATCCCCTTATATACCACGCTTTCTTTCTTTGAGCAAGTCCCGTATTTCAGCCGCCCGCTCAAAGTCCAGGTTTGCTGCCGCCAGCTTCATCTCTTGCTCCAAGAGCTGAAGGTCGTGAAGGTTTGCAAACTCAGCCGCAACCCCTTTTTGTTTTTTGTCTACCTCCCACTCGCGCACCTCTTTTTGAATGGCGGTGGGCGTTATGCCGTGTTTCTTGTTGTATGCCCTCTGGATTGACCGCCTCCGCTTTACTTCCCTCAAGGCGTTTTTCATGGATAAGGTTGTTTTGTCTGCGTACAGAATCGCCCTGCCTTCCTGGTGTCTGGCCGCCCTTCCCATGGTTTGAATCAGGGTGGTTTCGTTGCGCAGGAACCCTTCTTTGTCTGCGTCCAAGATCGCAACCAGGGAAACCTCGGGCAGGTCCAGGCCTTCCCGCAAAAGGTTGATGCCCACAATGGCGTCCACCTCTCCTTTTCTCAAGTCCTGGAGAAAGAGAGGGCGCTCCAAGGTCTTCACTTCAGAGTGAAGCCAGTGAATCTTCAGGCTCTGCTCGCCAAGGAAGCGCGCGATTTCCTCTGCCAGGCGCTTGGTCAGGGTGATAACCAGGGCGCGCTGCCCTTTTTCTTTGAGCAACTTGAGTTCCCGCGTCAGGTCCCGGAGCTGGTTTTTGGTTCCCCGTATTTCAATCTTCGGCTCCAGCAGTCCGGTGGGACGGATGAGCTGCTCTGCGATAAAATCAGGGCCTCCTTCCTGCATTGCCAGGTCTTGCTCAAACTCTCCTGGCGTGGCGGAAACAAATACTCGCTGGGAGGTTTTTTCAAAGAACTCTTTGAAGGTGAGGGGCCGGTTGTCCACGGCAGAAGGCAGGCGGAACCCATGTTCCACCAAGGCCTGCTTTCTTGCTTTGTCTTGGACGGCCATGGCGCGAAGCTGGGGAAGGGTAAGATGGCTCTCGTCCAGGAATACCGCGAGGTCTTTTGGGAAGTAATCAATTAAGGTGAAGGGCGGCTCTCCCGGGGAGCGGAACTCCAGGTGCCGAGAGTAGTTCTCAATGCCGTGGCAGTACCCCGTTTCTGCGATCATTTCCAGGTCGTAGTTTGTGCGCTGTTCCAGGCGCTGGGCCTCCAAGATTCTCCCCTGCTTTCTCAACGCAGCCGCGCGCTCTCCCAGTTCCGTCTTGATGTTTGCCGCGGCAATGTTCAGCTTGTCTTCCGAAGTAATCCAGAACTTTGCGGGGTACAGCTTGTACATGGATGGTTGAGCAAGGTCTTGCTTCGCGGCGCTACTCTCACGAACATCGGCTACTCCAATCCTGTCTATTGTATCTCCGCCAAACTCTACCTTGAGCACTTCTTTTCCCGTAACCAGGAATACCTCAACAACGTTTCCCCTGACCCGGAACGTTCCCGGGGCAAAGTCAATGTCGTTTCTCTCATACTGCAGGGTCGTGAGGGTAGAAAGAAACTCCTTTCTTTGGAGCTTTTGCCCCGGCGCAATCGCCAGGGAAACCCTTTGATATTCTTCAGGCGAGCCAATGTTGTAGATGCAGGAGATGGAAGCCACCACGATAACGTCTCTTCTCGTCAGCACGTCCTGCACGGCCTCGTGGCGCATGCGGTCAATGGTTTCGTTTATCTTGGCGTCCTTTTCAATATAGGTGTCGGTCTGGGGGATGTAGGCCTCGGGCTGATAGTAGTCGTAATAGGAGACAAAGTAGTGCACGCTGTTTGAGGGGAAGAACTCTCTGAATTCTTGGAATAACTGAGCGCACAGCGTTTTGTTTGGGCTGATAACGAGCGCTGGTCTCCGCGCTTTTTCAATGACGCCCGATACGCTAAAGGTTTTGCCGCTTCCGGTCACGCCTAAAAGCACCTGGTTTTTTGCTCCTTTCTCCAGGTTTTGTGCCAGCTTTGCTATGGCGCGCGGCTGATCCCCTGTAGGTTGGAAATTGGAAACTAATTGAAAATCCATATATAGTTATAGTGGAAGTATGATTTCCTACATTAAAGGAAGGGTCATTGCCAAAGGCCCTGATTATATCATAACAGAGGCGGGAGGCATAGGATACAAGGTGTATGTGGCAGAAAATCGCCTCCCTTCTTTCCCTGTGGGGCAAGAAGCAGAACTGTACTGCCACCTGCACGTAAAGCGGGAGGAAACCTTGGAGCTGTATGGCATGGAGAGTCCCCAAGCGCTGGAGGTGTTTGAAACAGCAGACAACATCTCTGGCATTGGGCCAAAAGCAGCTTTACTCATAGCTTCCCTCGGGAGCATGGAGCAGTTAAAAGCCGCAATTGAAAAGGGAGATGTTGCCTATTTTGCCAAGGTCCACGGGGTAGGGCAAAAGAAGATTCAAAAGATTATCCTGGAGCTTACAGGAAAGCTCAAAAGCTTGGGCCAAAGAAAAGCAAAAAGCCCGGAAGATAAGGAGGCCATGGATGCCCTGCTTGCCCTGGGGTTTTCTCGCAGCAAGGCACGGGAAGCCCTGTCTCATCTTCCGGCAAATCTTTCTTCAAGCGAAGAAAAAGTCAGGGGAGCACTCAAGGCCATGCGAGCAGCTTGACATTCTATGTTTTATGTTGTATAATTTTCTATCTAAGCTCAATGTCATTGTATTAGATAGGAGGGCGTATGCAGAAGCTCACGATTATTTCTGGCGTCATTTTCGTGGCACTCTTCGTCTTTTTTATGGTGGTTATGACCTCGGTTGCTCTAAGAGCTTCCCAGACACCGCCAGACGACCCGCTGGACCCGCTGGGTTCCTTGGAGGAGGGCTCATTTGGCAAGGGGTGGGAGGGGAATGCAGTCGCATCCCTCCTGCCCCGT
This sequence comes from Candidatus Wildermuthbacteria bacterium RIFCSPHIGHO2_01_FULL_49_22b, assembly GCA_001823165.1. Taxonomy (GTDB): domain Bacteria; phylum Patescibacteriota; class Minisyncoccia; order Minisyncoccales; family UBA10102; genus 01-FULL-49-22b. Next base: position 15,107 of record MHTT01000015.1, on the reverse strand, counting down.
TTTCGTTTGTCTAAGATTTTTGCCGCACTAACTAAGCGCATACCTCCTTGTTTGAGCCAAGGATAATCTTGCATGTTGAATCTCTTAAGAAAAATCGCCCCTAGGTTTCTCATGAGCTGGTACCATTTTCTTTGGGCTCTTGCGGGAGCACTGGCATTCGGATTCCCTGCTCGGGGCATGGTTGTTATTGGGGTGACAGGAACCAACGGAAAGTCCACCACCGTGGACATGATTTCCCGTATTTTCAGGGAAGCGGGTTTTAAAACCGCTTCTCTTTCTTCAATTCGCTTTCAAATCCAAGAAAACGAGTGGAGAAACACAATGAAAATGACCATGCCGGGACGCTTTGTGATTCAGCGATTCTTGCGCCAGGCAAAGGATGCGGGGTGCACGCACGCTGTCCTGGAGGTGACCTCTGAAGGAATGCTCCAGCACCGCCACCGTTTCATTCCTTTTCATACGGCCGTCTTTACTAATCTTTCCCCGGAACACATTGAACGACACGGCTCTTTCGAGAACTATAAAAATACAAAAGGCAAGCTCTTTTTCATTGCACACGAGGTGCATGTCATCAACGCAGATGATGAACATTCGTCTTTTTTTCTTGGATTTCCCGCAAAGAAAACGCATCTTTACGGCATGAAATCGCCGCAAAGTTCTATGCTATGTAGCATAGAACTTTGCGCGCAAGATGTGCAGGAGATTCGAGGATTAAAATTTCGAGTGGAGAATACAATGTTCCATCTCAATCTTCTTGGGAGGTTTAATGTATACAATGCTTTGGCGGCAATTGCGGTTGCCCGCTCGCAAGGCATTTCGCTTGAGGTTGCCAAAAAAGCTTTGGCAAAAATGCAGGCGGTTCCAGGGAGAATGGAAGAGCTCATTTCTTCCCCTTTCCGAGTAGTGGTGGATTATGCTTTTACTCCTGCTGCTTTGGAAAAAGTATACAAAACGTTGAAACCCGCTTCCGGTAAACTTATTTGTGTATTGGGAGCGACAGGAGGAGGAAGAGATTCCTGGAAGAGGCCGGTCTTGGGCAAGATTGCGGCCGCCAACTGCAATACCGTTATCGTCACCGACGAGGACCCATACGACGAAGACCCAAGAAAGATTATGGAAGAGGTTGCGGCCGGAGCCGGTGGAAAGGCGGAAGTAATCCCAGACAGAAGGGAAGCAATTGCAAAAGCATTGCGTATTGCCAATGCAAGAGACATGGTTGTGATTACCGGCAAGGGGTCAGAGGACGTTATTGCCGTTAAAGGGGGAAAGAGAATTCCCTGGGATGACCGGGAGGTAGTTAGGGAGGAATGGACAAAGCTAAAAAATCATGGTACACTCTGAACGTCTGCTTATGCAGGTGATACGAAGAGTTTGCGCATTTTTCCATGACAAAACCTCTCTTTTCAAAGAGCGTGCGAAAGCATATACGAAGAGAAAAGGCCCGCATCAGGCGGGAAGTTTTGGATGTGCATTTACACCGAGAGCTCATTGAGAAACTTTTGCAAGAGTTTCTGCCAAAGAAAAAAGAAGAATCCACCCCATCGGCGGGTGCGCCCAAGAGGCGCAAAGCAGAATTAGCTGTTGCGGCAAAAGAAAAATGAAGATACAAGACATCTACAACAAAGCGGTTCAAATGGGCATAGATGCCGACCCTCGAACCAACGAGTACATAGCCAAGCTTTTGGAAAAGAGAAAACAGAAGTTTGAGAAGCTTTCTGACTCGCAGAAAAAAGAGTTTGACCAAGAGTCCCTGACCAATCCCTACTCTGACACCCGCATTCTCCACATTGCAGAGGACCGGGAAGTAAGGAAGGCGCTGGTTGGTATTGACATTGAGCCGGCCGAGATTCTGCTGGCAAAGCAGCTGGATGATATTGACCTGGTGATTTCTCATCATCCCTTGGGCAGGGCGCTGGCCGATCTGCATGAGGTCATGGAACTGCAGGTTGACCTTTTGAATCAATACGGCGTTCCCGTAAATATTACCGAGGGCTTGCTGAAAGAGCGCATCTCTGAAGTTGCCCGGGGCTTGAATCCCCGCAACAATTGGAGAACGGTGGACACTGCCAAGCTCTTGGGCGTGAACTTAATATGTCTGCACACCGCTACCGACAACAACGCGGCGCAGTTTCTGCGAGACAGGATTGAAGGCAAAGACCTTGAACGCTTAGAAGACCTCATGGAGGTCCTCAAAGAAATTGAAGAGTATAAGATTGCAATAGAGATGGGTGCTGGCCCAAAGCTGTTTGTAGGAAGTCCGGAGAGCAGATGCGGCAAGATTGCCTTGACCGAGATTACCGGAGGAACCGAGGGCTCACCCAAACTCATGGAAAAGATGGCGCAGGCCGGCATTGGGACTATTGTAGGCATGCATACTTCAGAAGACCATAAAAAGGAGGCGGAAGCCGCAAACCTCAATGTGGTTATTGCCGGACACATGTCTTCTGATTCCATCGGCATGAACATTATCTTGGACGAGCTGGAAAAGCAGGGCATTGAGATTGTTCCCTGCTCTGGATTTTTGCGCGTCTCTCGGGTAGCGTCCTCGTAGTTCAACGGATAGAACATTGGCCTCCGGAGCCAAAGATTGTGCGTTCGAGTCGCACCGGGGACACATTATGAGGTTCGCCCCGTGATGGACATGGGGCGCCATGTGTTCATTGCATGGCGATTCCTCCTAGGGGCACCATCTGTTATACTAAAAGTATATGAAAGCCGAAACAAAGAAGCCAGCTAAGAGAAAAGCGCCATCCAAGAAAAAGATTGCTCAAGAGAAGCCAATTGGCAAGGTTTCCCACTACTTTGGCAACATCAAGGTTGCGGCAATAAAGTTAGGGGCTCCCTTAAAGAAGGGAGACGCCATTCGCATTGAAGGGGGGGACGTGGTGCTCAAACAAAAGATTGCTTCCATGCAAAAAGAGCACGTGCCTGTAGCCGCAGCAAAGAAGGGAGATGAGATAGGCATTAAGGTTGCAAAGAAGGTCAGGGAGGGCTACCGCGTGTATAAGGCCTAGCAACTTCCCGGGAGGAAGCATGAGCAATTCTTTTTTGCTGGCGCTTTCCGTACTTGTGGGCACCATTATTGGGGCGGGCATCTTCGGCATCCCTTATGTGGCAGCTCAGAGCGGGATGGTTCCCGCTATTTTTTATTTCATCATCCTGGGCGCCTCGGTCATGCTCTTGCATCTGTTCTTTGGGGAGGTGGTTTTGCGCACCTATGAGAAGCATCGCCTTATCGGCTACGCCAGGATGTATCTTGGGAGAAGGGCGAGTTGGCTTGCGGCCTTTACCACGGTGTTTGGCATTGTGGGAGCTTTGCTTGCCTATACTATCCTGGGAGGGAAGTTTTTGGTCCTTCTGTTTGGCTCCCTGCTTCCTTTTTCTGAAACCGCTTTTGCAATTCTGTTCTGGTTCGTTCTTTCTCTTTTTATCATCCGGGGCATCCAGCTCATTGCAAAGGCCGAGTTTGTGATGAACATTGCGTTGTTCGCTGCGGTCTTTTTCATTTTTTTCTTTGCCGCCCCCGAGGTAAAACTTGAGAATTTTTCCTTGATAAATACGAATCATCTTTTCTTGCCCTACGGCGTTATCTTGTTTGCCCTGGCGGGGTGGTCTGCCATTCCAGAGATTGCTGACTTTTTTAAGAACAGCAAAGAAAAAAAGAGTTTGGATAATCTCATTGTCTGGGCCTCTGTCATTACCACAGCCCTCTACTTTTTCTTTGCGGTGTTTGTGGTAGGAGTTTCAGGACCTGCCACCTCTTCGGATGCCCTCCAGGGACTGGAAGGCCCTTTGGGCAGGGGAATCGTACAGCTTGGCGCCCTCTTTGGTCTTGTTGCCATTGCCGCTTCCTTTCTGGTTTTGGGCAACTACTTGAAAAACTCCTTGAGATATGATTTCAACCTTTCGTATACTTTCTCTGCTGCCATTGCCATTGCCATGCCCATGCTTTTCTTTCTCCTTGGTCTTCGGGAGTTCATGGTTGTGCTTGGCTTGGTGGGAATGGCGATGGGCATTGTTGAGGGGACGCTGATTATCCTGCTGTACCAGAAAGCAAGGGTTGTCGGAGAGCGGGTGCCCGAGTATGCCTTGAAGGTTCCCAGGATTCTCCCGTATATTGTAGGAATTGTCGTGGCGGGAGGAGCTGCCGCCGAGCTGTATTTCACCTATGTTGGATAAGATTTTAACCATTGTTCTCCTTATCATAATCCCGTTGGCGGCCATTTTTTTGATTCTTTCAGAACAGCTCGCGTCCTTATTGGGAGGATAAAGACCTTGCACAACTTCTCTTTTGTGATATAGAGCCCTCAGAAGTACTCCCAAGGAAGGAGGAGAAGATGTCCTTTGAAAACTTGGTTCTCGGATTTGAGCTAAACCCTGCCCTCCTCGGAGGGACTCCAGCGTTTCGCATCTTTGCCATCAGGGACAAAAACCCTTTGAGTAAGAGAGAAAAGGGGCGCCGCCCCCTGGAAGCGCCGAACAATGCAATGCGCATCATCCATGGACGGCTCATTAAATACCTGCGCTCGCTTAAGGTTGAGATGCCTTATGCAACGGCATGCCGGCCCGGAGATTCTCCCTTGAAGAACGTGGAACGGCATCGGCAAAGCAGGTTCTTTTGCCTGCTGGATCTCCGCCGCGCATACCAGAGTGTGCAGGTTGGGAAGTTAGCGAGCGTGCTCCATCAGGCAGACCCTCGGCTCAAAGGACAGTTCTGGGAAGTCAGGGCTTTCCTTCAGCGCTACTGCATGTCCCAAACAGGAGGAGTGCCCGCAGGAGCCCCCGCCTCTCCCGATCTCTTTAATCTCTACTGCGCAGTGCTTCTTGATGAAAAGATTGGGAATCTGTGTCGCCAGCACGGCTTAATCTACACGCGCTATGTGGATGACCTCACCATTTCTGGAAACATTACGGTGAGTAGAAGGGTACGCGCGCAGGTGAGAGCCATCATTGCCAGCGCTGGTTTTAAGGTTAACCACCTCAAGTCTCAGACGCATGACCTGCAAAAAAGCACGCTTGTTATTAACGGCATTGGGTTGGAACTGGGTGGCAGGGTCTTTGTCCCACCCTTCTATCTGCGGCATGTGCGAGGATTGCTCCACGAGGGCTTGAAAGGAGACCTTTCTCTTGCGCCCAAGATTCAAGGAGCAATGTCGGTGGTCCTGGGCATCGTGAATCAGCGTAAGCCCACTGCAAGCGAGCAAAGGGTTTTGCGACAATGCAAGCGGTTCCGTCGATTGATTGGGCAAACGAAGCGCGAACAGCGCAAGGCGCCAGCACCTGTGTAAAACAGAGCTTGGTGTCTTTCTTTTTCTTTGGTATAGTAAAAGTAGCGGGCCTCGTGCTCTTTAGCGCCCCTTAAAGGCATCTGGAGAGCATACGGGCCAGAGTTCTTTTGACTGGGTTTTCCTGTTCTCAACCGCTGAGTCCTCTCGCCACTCATGTGACGGGAGATAGGGATGCTCCGCTCAAAGCGGATTGCATGTCCCCTGAAGAAGGATTCTCTTCTTCCTCCTGGCCTGGTGTGTGGCCGCCAGCTCGCCCGGAGCGTCCTCAGTGGCCCGCTTCCTGCCCGGAAGGCAGGACAGAGAATAGGGGAGGTCTTGTCTGGAACTCTGGCCCCAACGGGGAAAATCACAAGGCGCCGTCTCTTTTGAGCTCTGGCGCCTTATTTTTTTCTAGCTGCATAGTAGGGTCAGACCCTACTATGCTATAATCTGTTCATGCCAAGGCAACCACGACAATTTGAGATTGACGGTATCTATCACGTCATAAAAAGAGGAGTAGAGCAACGCAATATCTTTCTTAAGCCTCAGGATTATCACCGCTTTATTTTAGGTCTGGAATTCTGTAATACCCATACCGCCACAAACCTCTGGCCGTTAGTAGGGTCTGACCCTACTCAGCTAGGAGGAAGATTAGCGGAGGAGCGGGCAAAGAAACGAACACCTCTGGTTGAGTTGCTGGCCTTTACACTTATGCCCAACCATATTCATTTGATTCTGCAAGAGACTCTGCAAGGAGGTATTTCTAAATTTATGCAAAAACTCGGTGGATATTCAACCTATTTTAATAAACAATACAAGCGCGTAGGAACACTATTCCAATCCCACTTTAAAGATGTGCGTATCCATGATGATATTCAACTCCATAATGTATTTGTATATGTACATACAAATCCAGTAGAACTTTGGGAGTCGGGGTGGAAAAAATTTTCTGTGTGCAATACAGATAACGCAATTCAGAAATTAGAGCAGTACTGGGCTTCGAGCTACAGCGATTATATAGGCAAAGAAAATTTTCCTTTTGTCACCACCAAAGATTTCTTTCTTAAATTTTTTGGTGACGAGCAGAAGTGCCGCCAGGCAGTAGAAGATTGGATTCGCTTGAAAGGAGGTCAAGCAAACTTTGATGCAAAGATGTTTGAGTAAGCTTCTAGTAGGGTCAGACCCTACTAGGCATATTCATGGGGAGAAGAAATATAAGAATGCATATCCTCGTGTCTGGCCGGGTGCAGGGGGTGCTGTTTCGCCAACACGCCAGGGCAAAGGCCTTGGAGCTCGGCTTAACCGGCTGGGCAAAGAATCTTCTTGATGGAAAGGTTGAGATTGTGGTGGAAGGGCCCAAAGAAAAAGTTGAAGGGTTTGTTGCGTGGGCAAGGCAGGGTCCGTCCCTTGCCAGGGTGGATAACGTTGAAATGACAGAGGAGGAATACGCCGGAGAGTTTGAGGGTTTTGTTGCACGCGAGTTTGGATTTTGAGGGATTTGTCTTTGATGCTGGCTTTTGGTATGATAGAAAAGAACTGAAATGAGAGGAATTGTAGCTAAGATTCCCAGAAAAGAAATTATGGCAAGCTTCCCCAAGGCCTCCCTGGGGGCTTTGCCCATGCTTGTTTCCGTTGAGCTGGGTTTTGCCCTGCTGGCGGGCTACTTTGCGGCCCGCTATTTTGCGAGCGATAAAACCTCGGGCCCAAATAGAGGCAACATCCCCTCCGTAATCTTTACGGTTTGCCAGTGGCGGGTGCATCTGCACCACTGGTTCTTGTTCCTGGGCATTTTTGTTGCAGCTGCCATAGCAAACTTTTTTCTAGTGGCCCCTTTTGTGTTCTACGGATTTCTGGGCGGGGTCATTGCCCAGGGCCTCTTGCATTACGACGACTGGCCCCGCATCGTGAGTCGGCAGAAGACCGCCTAAGCTATGGGAGAGCAGCTGCTCGCAGAAGAAAAGAAAAAGAAGCAGTATTTTGAATTAGCTCAGAACAAAAACTACAAGGAGGCAGAAGCGGTGTGGCATCGTCTGCACCAGGGCACGTACATTGGGGACCTCGTGTACGGGGCCAATGACGGCATCATTACCACGTTTGCCGTGGTTTCGGGGGCAGCGGGTGCCCTGCTTTCTCCCGGGGTTGTCATTATCTTGGGTTTGGCAAACCTTTTGGCAGACGGATTTTCCATGGGGGCCTCCAACCTTCTTTCTTTGAGGTCTGAACGGGACTTTGTGAAGCTTCAGCGAAAGAAAGAAGAATGGGAGGCGGAACAATTTCCTGAAATTGAGCGCGAGGAAATCCGAAGCATTCTCCGCAGCTGGGGCGTTGCAAAAGAACAAGTGGAGCCCGCCACAGCATCCATCACCAGGGACCGGAAACGCTGGGTTGATTTGATGATGCGAGAAGAACTAAATTTAAAAGAAGAGGAGCCGGGCTCTCCTCTCCAGCACGGCAGCGCCACTTTTTTTGCTTTTATTGCAGCTGGATTCTTGCCCTTGGTGCCCTACCTTATTCCCCAGCTCCCCAGCCAGTTTTTGATATCAAGCGTGGTAGCAGGATTTGCCTTCTTTGGGGTGGGGGCGGCCAGGTCTTTGGTGACGGCAGCTTCTCCCGTGAAAGCGGGGTTGGAGATGCTTTTGGTGGGAGGTGTTGCTTCCGGGGTGGCCTTTGGCATTGGGTTTGCGGTAAAAACACTATTTGGTATTGTGGTCTAATATGGAAATTATGATTCTTGCGGGATTCGGAGGAGGTGTCATTCGGGGCTTAATGGGGTTTGTGAAACACAAGTATTCCTACAAAGAGGTCTCCTTTTCTCTGCCTAGCTTTCTTTCCACCGTTGCCATTTCAGGGGGCGTGGGCGTGGCAACCGCACTCACCGTGCGAGAGCTCGGCTTGGAGTTTCTGGGTTCTTCTGTTCTGACCCCTGCCATGGCTTTGATTGTGGGGTATGCGGGAGGGGACTTAATTGAAAATATCTGGAAAATCATCACCAAGAACCCAGAACTCTATTCTTTTAAGAAGAAATGAGCATTGACTACTTCAAGCACAAGTACGGCTACGAAACAGAAGGGGTATGGATGCCGCGGGTCACGGCCATCACGGCCTTGGTGTCCCGGCCTTTTTTTGTTGGCTCTTTCAGGTCAGCTGACTGGGGGACTGCGGTGCACTCTGCCATTGAGAATGTTTTGAAAGGGAACAAGGATGCCAGAGAAGAAAGAATTGCCCCTTCCCTACAGGCCTTTGAGCAATGGAGAAAGGAGTGGCAGGTAAGCATTGCAGACCCGGGAGCGGATATTGAATGCAGGGTGTATGATTTTGAGAACGGGTATGCGGGGACCATCGACATGGTGGCCCAGGTTTCAGGAAGGAGGGGAATCGTAGATGTGAAAACAGGAAACGGCATCAGGGAAGAGCATTCTCTGCAGACCGCCGCCTACCTCAATGCTTACAACAAGGGAGCAACAAAAAAACTGCAGGCAGGTTCCAGGTGGATTCTCCGCATTGACCAGTACGAAGAGTGCAGGGGTTGCTATGCGAGAAAGAGCGAAAAGAGCGGAAGGGAGCGCGTGCAAGGGGGAAACGATTCCTGCAACCATCAATGGGGCCCTGCGACCGGGGAAGCTGAGTTTCTGGAGTTGGAGGGATACGAAGAAGACCTGGAGGCGTTTCTTGCGGCAAAGGAAGTATGGGAATGGTACCACCGGGCATTCTTGAGAAAGGTTGCAAACTATCCCCAAAACATTACGCAAAAGGTACTGCTGTGAACGCCCAAAGAACAATCGGATTTCTCTTGGTGGCAGTGGGCATTATGATCATGCTCTACGCGCTTTTTTCCTCCTATTTGATTTTCACCGCAAGCAATGAGGCGCCAGAACTTTTCTCAACGCCAATGCCCGCAAAGCAAGGGACCTCTTCTTTCTCCGTTGGTTCCCTGCAGGATTTGCAAAACCAGCTTCCAGGTCTGATTTCTCAGCAGCTTCAAGGGGTTTTGCCCCCAGAAACCATTTCCCAGCTGCTTAACCTTGCAGCCTGGTCTATGCTTGCAGGGCTTCTTTTGTTCGGGGGCTCTTTGATAGCCGGCATTGGAGTAAAGCTGGTGAAATAGGGTTGACAAGGTATCTGAAGGTTGATATGATTTGTATATAATCAATATATAATCCATATACCGTGGCCATTGTTAATTTCTTTCTTCCAAAGACCCTGGAGCAGCGTATCGTCCAAACAATCAAAGAAAAAGGATTTGCGAGCAAGGCAGAGTTCTTTCGTTTTGCGGCAGTTCATTTTCTTGACGTTGTCAACAAGCCCTTTGCAAATGAGGATGAGCGCATGGAATATCTCACAAACGCCATTGGGCGAGAACTGAGAAATCGATATCGCGGCAGGAAGCTGCCCTCCGCAAAAGAGCAGCTTGCGAATCTCTAGGAATGTATCAGCCGCTTGTCCTGCCCTACTTTAGAAGGCAGCTTGAACCCCACGCCAGCAAATATCGCCATCTTAAAGATGCTGTCGCCATTGCGTTAGATGATTTTCGCAAAGAACAGCATGCGCACGTGGGCCATAACGTCTACAAGGTACGGCTGCGCTCAAAAGATATCCCTCGGGGCAAGAGTAAATCGTTTCGCATGCTTGTTCTTGTGCGAGAGACCGAGGGATACGTTGTACCAATGACTTTATACTTTAAGGGAGATAGAGATGATATCACAAAGAAAGAAGTCAATCGTCATCTCGAAAACATCCTTTTGGAGTTGCAGTTTACTTCTTTATGAAAATTGTAGCTGATTTTCACATTCATTCTCGGTTCGCAAGGGCAACGTCTAAAGATATGAATCTTGCAAACCTAGACCTGTGGGCCTCAAAGAAAGGCATTCAGGTCATGGGGGCAGGGGATTTTACCCACCCCATGTGGTTCCAGGAACTCAAAGAAGAGCTGGAACCGGCAGAGCAGGGTTTGTACAAAAGGAAACCCTCCTTCGCTAAAGCTACGGAGGGCAAAGGGCAGAACAAGGGCACCAGATTTGTTTTCACCTCTGAAATCAGCTGCATCTATTCTAAGGAAGGGCAGGTGAGAAAAATCCACCTTATCCTGTTGGCCCCCTCCCTGGCGGCGGTGGAGAAAATCAACACGCAGTTAGGGTGGATAGGAAACCTCAAGTCAGACGGCAGGCCCATCTTGGGCATTGATGTAAAAGAAGTGGTTAAAATTGTTTTGGGAGCAGACCCTTCTTCTTTGGTTGTACCTAGTCATATGTGGACGCCGTGGTTCAGCGTCTTTGGCTCGAAGTCAGGCTTTAACTCTATGCAAGAATGTTTTGACGAGTACACTAAGTATATCTACGCAGGAGAGACAGGGCTTTCCAGTGACCCTGCGATGAATTGGAGATTATCTGCTTTGGATAAGATTGCATTGATTAGCAACTCTGATTCTCATTCTTTGGAAAAGATAGGCAGGGAGGCAAACGTGTTTGACACGGACTTGAGCTTTGGGGCGATAGCGGGGGCGATAAAAAGCAAAGACCCAAAGCGTTTTCTGTATACCGTGGAGTTTTTCCCCGAAGAAGGAAAGTATCATTATGACGGCCACCGCCTGTGCAATGTTTCTTTAAGCCCAAAAGAGTCAAAGAAGCAAAACAATATCTGTCCCGTATGCAAGAGGCCCTTGACCATTGGGGTTTTAAACCGCGTGGCAGAGCTGGCAGACAGGCCGGAAGGTTTTCATCCAGACAATGCAATTCCTTTCAAGAGCTTGATTCCTTTGCAGGAAATCATTGCAGACGCCTTGCACCAAGGAGTAGGCACAAAGCGAGGGAAGGAAGAATATGAAAAACTTATTCGGCGATTTGAAAACGAGTTTGCAGTATTGCTTGATGCGCCAGAAAAAGAACTGCAGGAAGCAACCCTTCCTGAAATAGCAGAGGGCATCGTTAGGGTCAGGGAGGGAAAGGTGCAGATTGAGCCCGGCTACGACGGGGAATACGGCAAAATCAAAATCTTTGAAGAAGATGAACAAAGATATTCATTATCTCAAAAAACTCTTTTCTGAGCCCTTTGACGCGAAAAGAGCAGGAGGCCAGACCAACCGAAACTATGTGGTAAGTTTCAGGAAACCCTTCAACCCATTCCATAAAGTCAGGGTTGCCCTGAAGGATTTGAAGGGCAACAAGTTCAGGGCAAGGAAGTTTTTTGTGCGGCTTCCTTGGGAAAACGTGTTAAACAGGAAAACAGAAGGGAAGAATATTCTCGCGCTTTCTCGCAATAAAAAGGTTCAACGCATTCTGCCGAGGTATTTTGTCTACGTTCTTTCAAAAAGGAATATCTTGGACCCAAAAGACAAAAACAGATACAGCGTTCCAGACGGCACCATGGCGACAGAATATATACCGGGCCGGGAGTTCAGTATGCGCCATTTCAGGCAGGTGCGCTATCAGCGCGCCCTGGCAAGGACATTCCACGTTTTTCATGCAAGCGGAGTGCGTTTTTCAAACCCTTATGACCCCTTTCGTAATGAGATTAATAAGTATCGGGTGGCGGCATTTCGTCATACTCTCAAAAAACTCTTGGGGAAAGAGACGATTGCCCAGCTGAAAAAACTGGAGCTGAAAGCGCAACAACGCCTCCGTTCTTTAAAGCGCGGTGTGTCCACGCACAACGACTTTATCTTCTCGAACTTTCTTGTCGGGAGAGCGGGCAGGATATATCTTTTGGATTTTGAGTATGCCGGCCTCAACAAAAAGGGAGGGATTTTTTACGACATTGGCTATCCGTTGCGCGACAGCTTTTTTAACCCTCCGCAGATAAGCAAGAAAACATTTGAAAGCTTTCTCAACCAAGCAGATAAGGCATACAAAAGAAAACTTGATCGCGAGCAGATCTATTGGTCAATAGTGGCGGCCCTGTTGGTGGGTATCTGGTGGGGAGTGCTTCGCTACTATAGTGTTCCCAAAAAGGAACAGCCGTACTTTCTAAGATATGTGCAGCGAGGAGTGAAAGGCCTTCTTGGACTGGTACATGAACTCAAAGAAAAAAGAGAGCCAGTACTACCGGCTCTCTTGGAAAGGACGTGTTAGGCAGCGAGGGGGACTCCCGTGAAGAAACAGATTGTCTCCACCATGCCTTCCACGAGTTTGCAAGGCGAGACATGTCCCTTTCCCTCAGCTTCCCGCCTCTCCACTTCTTGCTGGAATCTTTTATTCTCAATATCTGCAGGACACGCGAGAAAGCCCACTTGGTCTGCGGCTGGCTTCCCTCCCACGGAGTCGTCAATCAGCAGCATGGTGCGAGGGTCCACTCCTGTCGTGTCTGCCAGGTAGAGGACGCCAGCTCCCTTGTCGATTCCCTCAGGACTGATGTCCACGGCAATGCTGGAGGCGTGGATGGTGATGCCGGGTATCCCTGCCAGGGTTTCCTTGACGACGCGCTCACATTCCGCGATTGGGGGAGCGCCCCCTCCTCTTTCCAACGCTATGTTCCACTCCTTTCCTTTGTAGGGGGCAAGAAATGGGAATCGTTTAAGGAGGCGAGGAATGTGTGCTCCTTTTACCTCTCTGAACATCTCCTGGCGTTCGGGGGTAAAAAGAGGATGTTCCTTACGTTCTTGCGTGCGGGGGTTGTAGAGAATGAGTCCGCTCTCCACAATGGACCAGCAGTCCGGTATCGCGATCCACCGGAGAAATCCCAGCACATAGGAGGCTTCCCTGCCCGTGCAGAACCCTATAGGGGGGATGATGCCTTGGTTTGACAGACCAATGAGATGGGTGAATTGCCTCCTTCCTTCCTCGTATTCCCGACGGTCACTCCCATCTGTGGCGACCACGGTGTCATCGATATCGACGAGTATGTACCCGATCTTGGCTGACAATGTTCTCTCCTCTACGCGAGATGCGCGGTGTCTTGTGTACTGCGTTTACCCAAGCACATTTTCTTCTTTATGTCAACTTCCTTTTGGCGTCAAACTAGGATATACTGAAAATATGAAAAAGCGCAGAGCGTATTGTCGTAGAAAAACAAAAGAAACAGACATCGCCATTGATCTTGCTATTGAGGGATTGGGGCACGGGGACATTAAAACCCCCATCCCATTTTTGAGCCACATGCTTGACAATTTTGCGAGGCACGGAGCTTTTGACCTGAAAGTACGAGCAAAGGGCGATATAGAAATTGATGACCACCACACATTTGAAGATCTTGGCCTTGCTTTGGGTGAGGCGTTTGGAAAAGCGCTCGGCGACAAAAAAGGAATCAACCGAGCAGGATATTTTGTATTTCCCATGGATGAGGCGCTGTCCCTGGTTGCGGTGGATATTTCGGGCAGGGCGCATCTCACGTATGATGTGAAATTCAAGCCATACATAGGAGGGCATACGAGCCCTGACCTTATCAAGCATTTTTTTGAAGCGTTTTGCCGAGCGTTAAAAACAACATTGCACGTACGAATTATTTATCCCGGTGAAGTCCATCACCAGGCAGAGTCCATGTTTAAGGCATTTGGCAAGGCAATGAAAATGGCATGCAGCCAAGATAAACGCCTTTTGAAAAAACTCCCAAGCACAAAGGGAAAGATTTAGCATGGCAAGAGTGCGAGACAACATTAAGGCGATGACTCCATATAACCCTCCTTTGGAGGGTCGTTCTGCCAAGGGCTACCTTTTGCTGGATTTTAACGAGATGACCATTGAGACCTCCCCAAAAGTAAGGCAGGCCCTGCATGACTTTGTGGATTCCAAAAGGGTGCAGGTGTACCCGGAATACGGCGATCTTAATGAGGTTATTGCGTCCTACGCAGGAGTAAAACCTGAAGAGATTCTTGTTGTTAACGGTTCTGACCAGGGCATTGACGTTGTGATGAGGGCTTTTGTGGAGAAAGGAGATCGGGTTATCATCCCAAGCCCAAGCTTTGCTATGGAATATCAGTCAGCTCTTGTGCAAGGGGCGGAGATTATAAAACCAGAATACCAAGGGCCATCATTGTCTTTTCCTCTTGAAGAAGTGCTTGGGCTGCTTGATTCTTCGCCAAAACTCTTTGTTCTTTGTAACCCCAATAATCCTACCGGAGGCGATATCTCTATGGAGGATGTGCAACGCATCTTAAAAAGAGCCAAGGAGAAAGATGTTGTCGTGCTTCATGACGAAGCATATTTTGAGTTCTCTGGCATCACGGCAAAGGATTTCATAAAAGAGTTTGACAATCTGTGCATTACGAGGACCCTTTCCAAGCAATTCGGCTTGGCTTCCGTGCGCGCCGGATATGTTATAAGCCAGACGCAGAATATTCAAGAGTTTATGAAAATTCGGGGACCCTATGATGTGAATATGTTTGCAAAAACGGCGATTGTCGCGGCCCTTGCAGACCTTCCCTACTTTGAGCGGTACATTGCAGAAGTCATGAGAGAAGCAAAGCCAAAGGTGGAGGAGTTCTTTCGGGCAAAGGGCGTGAAGTTCTACCCCGGGGTTGCGAACTTCCTTTTGGTGGAGCCCAAAGAACCCGAAAAGCTCATAAAGAACTTGCAGGAGCAGGGGATCCTCGTGCGTCCCCGGGAAGACCCCCCAGGGACCGTACGGATAAGCATTGGCACGCTGCAGGATACGGAGCGGCTCATTCTTGCCTATTCCCGGGCCATGGGTTGGAGTTGACAAAACGGCAAGCAGGCGTACACTGGGAAGGGTCTGTGTATCCTCTATGGACAAGGAAACGATACAACATATTCTCATTGAGTATCTCCAGAAAACCATCGAAAAGGTGCATACGGTTGCGGCGGCAGGGGGAGGACGAAAGATTTTAGGGCCTGTGATTGAGCGCCCAGACGATGTAGAGATCGAGATTGACCGGGTTGGGGAGGAGGTCTT
>MHTT01000014.1 GCA_001823165.1 Candidatus Wildermuthbacteria bacterium RIFCSPHIGHO2_01_FULL_49_22b | reverse complement strand
AAGAAAAACAGAAAAAAGCGCGGCTGTGAAGAAAACCAAAAGAGAGCGCTTCATTTTCCCATTGTATATTCTTTGGCCAAGTTTATCCAATCTTTCAAAGAAAGGGTTTCTGCCCTTTGTTCCGGTTTAATGTCAGCTTTCTTAAGCAAGCTTTCTGTCTCCTGCCTTGAGAGGTTCAGCTCTGTTGCAAGGTTGTTTGCCAGCTGTTTTCTCGGCTGCTTGAACCCGGCCTTTACAACGCGGAAAAATGTGTCAGGGGCAACTACGGGTTTTTCTTTGTTCGGAACAATCTTTACAATGGCAGAATCCACCTTGGGCCGAGGCCAGAACGCGGTTTTCCTGACATAAGCGATAATCTTGGGAACGGCGTAGAATTGCGTGGACACGGCAAGCATACTCATGTCCGGGGGTTTGGCGCATATTCTTTGCGCAACCTCTTTTTGCACCATGAGCGCCAAGAGTTCAGGTTTCTTTTCTGCTTCCAAAAACATGCGCAAGACAGGAGAGGTGATATAGTAAGGCAAATTCGCCACCACCCTGTAGCTGACATTTGACAATTGACCATTGACAATTGACACTTCGGAATTTGCGGCTTGAAATTTCATTTTGAGGATATCGCCCTGAAGAACTTTTACGTTTGGATGCTCTTTAACCACGGTTTCCTTGAGAATCTCTACCATGACGGGGTCTTTTTCCACCGCGATTACCAGCCCTGCCGCCCCGGCAAGTTCTTGAGTCAGGGTTCCCATGCCGGGGCCCACCTCCAGAACCGTGTCCCTGCCAGAGAGTTCTGCTGCCCTAAGCAGGGCGGAGGCAACCCTTTTTTCCACCAGGAAGTTCTGCCCCAAGTGGTCTTTTGGTGAGGAGTTGTGTTCTTTGAGCGTCTGTTTTATCGTCTTCGGGGAGTATAAATTCATGTGGATAAGAAGCTTGACTTTCAGGCCAGCAGGCGTAACATTGGATAATTAGGTATGAAATCGTCTCAAGAAGAGATTCTGAATCTTCAACGGACCGGGTTTAATCCTCTTTTGTACGTAGCCCTGACCTCGGTTTTTTTGTTTCTTGTGTTTAGCTTCCGAACCGTAGAGCAGACAGCAGGACTCGGTCTGGGAACTGGCGGTTTCTCTGTCTCTGAACTTTCTGCCGAGCGCGCTTCCGCCCCCGGTACTCCCGAGCTTATGTTTGTGGCGGGCAATACCCTTTGGGCCGCCACTCCTCCCTTGACCGTAACTCCCCAGGTGCTGGGAGCCATTGTAGGTCAGCTGGAAACAGACATTCGCCCCGAAGTTGTAAGGTATATTGTAGAGGAGGGGGACACAACAGAAAAGGTGGCCGAGCAGTTTGGGATTTCCCTCAACACCTTGCTGTGGGCAAACGACCTTTCTGCGAATTTGGCGCTCAAACCCGGCCAAGAGCTCATCATCCTGCCTACCACGGGAGCCCTGCACCTGGTGCGGCCCAACGACACCTTGAGCGAGATTGCCCAATGGTACCAGGCCGACGCCGAGGAAATAGTTTCCTTTAATGCGTTGGAGTCCTCTTCTGCTGTCTTTGCAGGAGACATCCTGATTATTCCCAACGGCATCCAACCCTCCGTGCTCCCCCAGGGGCGCCTCACTCCTCTTGCCAATTCCTACTTTATCTATCCTGTGCCAGCGCCGTACCGCGTGACCCAGGGGCTCCACGCCTTTAACGCAGTTGACTTTTCCAACGGCCAGTGCGGGGAGTCAATATATGCCGCTGCCGGAGGAATCGTGCAAAAGACAGGATACACCTCTTTGGGAGGAAACTACCTTCGCATTATTCATCCCAACGGGGTGGTTACCTATTACGGCCATCTTTCTGCCATTCTGACCGTGCCTGGAGCTAAAGTGTACCAGGGACAGCTTATCGGGTACACCGGGCGCACCGGGTACGCAACAGGATGCCACCTGCACTTTGAGGTGCGGGGAGCTGCCAATCCTTTTAGATAACCTTTCTTTTGTTATTGCTTTCCTGCGCAGTCAAGGCACAGGCGAGCTTCGGGAGACACTGCGAGGCGCTCTTGCGAAATGTTCTTTCCGCAGTTTCCGCATATTCCATACTGTCCCTTTGCAATGCGGTTCAGCGCCTCATTCACCTCTTTGAGCTGCTTTTCCAAGCTAAACTCAATATGCAGTTTGGTAGAGTATTCTTCTACCTCTCCCGCTGCTTCTTCCAGCCCTCCTTCGGGAATCCTGGGATATGTAGTGTCCCAGTCCCCCTGAACCTGCTGGTCTTTTGTTGCGAAACTCGAAAGCTCCCGCTCCAGGCGCGCCTTTTTCTTGAGAAGTGCTTGTTTTGCTTGTTCCATGATTTTTTTGTTTTATGCGCTGGTCAGCAGGTCAACAACGCGTTCAAAGCTTTCCAGCGAGCCAGTGAGCAGCAATTTGTCTTCTACGACGCTGTACACAATACCAAGGTCGAGCGTAGAAAAGGTCTGGAAGCGAACCTGTGTTCCCTGGTACGCAGAGGAGCGGAAGAAGGGGGTGTACGCCGGCCCCTTCCTCCCCATAATCTCAAAGAAGGCAGCCGTATCCTGCTCCATGGTTTGTTCCCAGGACTTCAACAGCAAAGACGCCCCCTGGGCGTCCTGGAGTTCAAAAAGAACCCCAAGACGCTTTTCGTCCCGCGCAACGTACACAAAGAGCATAGGATTTCCCATGAGCTTGTCTTTGAGCTCACGGGGCATGGCAATGCCGGCTCCCTCAAGAAACTGCTCTGCAGAAAGAGCGTTTCCCTGAATGTTTAAAAGAAGATGCGAGAACCCGGGAGCTTGGTTGCCAGAGAGAACATTTTGGAGTTGAGAAAGCAATTCTTCCGGACTCTCAAGAGAAAGCCCTTGTTTGGGAGCTTCAAAGAAAGAAACGGGCGCAGGGGTTGGGCCGGGAGTTTGCTCTTCGGATATTGGAAAGGTTTGCGCTTTTTGCTGTGCGCCTTGGGATTCTTGTTTCCCCGCATCTCGCTTGGAAAGGTACCAGAATCCAAAAGCCGCAGCGTTGAGAAACACGAACAAAAGAATTCCTCCCACGACAACGCGCACAAATACTTTTTCAAAAGGGGAAAGCGGGCGCTTGGGCATGAGCTGGCGCTTGGGGAGTTGTTCTTGCTTTGCCCATGGGCGCGGGAGAAGTACTGCGTCTTTCTTGAGTTTGAGGGCCGCGATGCGCTCCCGTTCTTTGTGCGATTCTTGCTCGCGGACCTTGGCAATGTCCTTTGCCATAGTGCGAACCTCTTCCCTTTTCAGGAATTCAAGTTTTTCTTCTTTCGGCTCTTGGGGAGATTGTGGCGCTGGCGACTTTTGAGGCATACCAATTGCTACATTGTTACACTGCTACAGCCAAACAATTTAACCGTATAACAATTTAGCCATTTTGCC
The DNA here is from genome assembly GCA_001823165.1 of Candidatus Wildermuthbacteria bacterium RIFCSPHIGHO2_01_FULL_49_22b. Lineage (GTDB taxonomy): Bacteria > Patescibacteriota > Minisyncoccia > Minisyncoccales > UBA10102 > 01-FULL-49-22b. The sequence goes on along the minus strand of MHTT01000014.1, from coordinate 4,667 downwards.
TTCTTGCTTCTTTCAAAGAAAGGTCAATTCTTCCCAGCTCGTCTATTTTAATAACCTTTACGGGGATGACGTCTCCCAGCTTTACCACGTCGGTTACCTTATTGGTTCTTCCTTCAGCAAGCTGGGAAATATGGACCAGCCCTTCCTGGTGGGGAAGGATTTCCACAAAAGCGCCAAAGTCCATGATGCGTTTCACCTTGCCCTCGTACAGCTCTCCCACCGCCACTTCTTTCACGATGCCCCTAACCATGTCCGCGGCTTTTTGCGCCATAGCAGGGTCGCTGGCGGTAATATAAACCTCGCCCGTGTCTTCAACGTCTATCTCTACCCCGGTCTCGTCCATAATTTTGTTAATCATCTTCCCTCCAGGCCCAATCACCATGCCGATCTTTTCCGGCTTTATCAGCAGAATGATAATGCGCGGGGCGTACGGAGAAAGCTCCTTTCTTGGCTCGGGAAGTATTTTCTCAATGACGGCTTCTAAAATATGGAGGCGCGCCTTCTTTGCGGCCTCCAGGGTTTCCCGGAATATTTTTCTGGTGATTCCCCGCACCTTCACGTCCAGCTGCACGGCGGTAATGCCTTCCCTGGTGCCCGCCACCTTAAAGTCCATATCCCCATGGTGGTCTTCCGGGCCCTGAATGTCTGTTAATAGCACGTACTTTTCTCCTTGTTTTTCTTGCATCAAGCCGAGAGAGATTCCCGCCACCGGCCGCTTAATGGGAACTCCTGCATCCAGCAGGGCAAGGGAAGAAGAGCAGGCAGAAGCCATGGAGGTAGAGCCGTTGGAAGAAACCACTTCCGTGACAATGCGCACGGTGTAAGGAAATTGTTCAATGGAAGGAATCACGGGGAGCAGAGCTTTTTCCGCAAGCAGGCCATGGCCGATTTCCCTTCTCCCGGGCCCCCGCATGGGCTTTACCTCGCCGGGGGCGTAGGGTGGAAAATTATAGTGGTGCATGAAACGTTTCTTGCCGATAAACTCCATGCCCTCCAAGAGCCGCTGGTCGCCGGGAGCCCCCAAAGTAAGAATGGAAAGGGTCTTGGTTTGCCCGCGCCCAAAGAGGCCGGAACCGTGGGTGCGCGGCAAAAGGCCCGCCTGCCCCGAGATTTCCCGGATTTCATCCACCCTTCTGCCGTCCACTCTTTTGCCCTCTTTCAGGGCCCCCTCGTGCACCAGCCGGTCAATCTCGGATTCAAAATAGTCCTTTGCGAGGTTTGCTTTTTCTTGTCCCGGAAACTTTCCTTCAATGTAGTAGGCGAGCTCTGCTTTCAGCTCGTTGACCCGCTCCATGCGCCCTGCCCCGTCTTCTTCAAACAGGGTTTGACGGAGTTTGTCTTCCAGGAACGCGCTGCACTCGCGCACCAGCTCTTTATCTTGTCCCGGGGCCTCAAAGGGAACCTTGTGAACATCCTGTTCTTGCGCAATTTTTTGCTGGAACTCAATGAGTTTTCGCAGGTGGGGCTCGGCAAACTCTAGGGCCTGCTGGAACACGTCCTCTGGCACTTCCCGTCCTTCAGCTTCAATCATGTTAAAAAGAACCTCCTTTTCTTTTGAGGCCGCAGCAAGCACGAAGTCAAGCTCGCTTTGTGAGCGCTGTTCATAGGTTGGGTTCAGCACAAAGCTTCCTTCCACTCTTCCAACGCGAACGACTCCGACCGGTCCCGCCCAGGGAATATTAGAGGTGGAAAGGGCAAGAGAGGCCCCCATGAGTCCCATGAGGTCTGGGTCGTTTTGTCCGTCCCAGGAAAGCACGGTGCAGATAACCTGGACTTCGCGGTTGAATCCTTGAGGGAACAAGGGACGAATGGCGCGGTCAATGAGACGGGCCGTAATCACTGCTTCGTCAGACGGTTTCCCTTCCCGCCTCATGTACCTTGAACCCAGGATTTTTCCCGCAGCGTAGAAGCGCTCCTCGTACTCAACGGTCAAAGGGAAAAAGGGAAGGTTGCCTAGGGGCTGGGAGGACATGACGGCCGTCACCAAGGCCACGGTATCTCCCATTCTGATCAAAACCCTGCCGTTTGCCTGCTCGGCCAAGTCAGTTAACTCAAAAGAGACCTCTTTGTCTCCGAGCTTTATTTTATAATCCTGATTGCCGGCCATCGTGATTTTTTGAGCAGGTATTTTCCAGGTTCCTCGCTTAGGTCAATGAACTCGTCCACGGCTTCCCGCAGGCGCGTGGACGTGGATTTTCCAAAGGCCAGGGCTTCCACGCGCTTTCCATGGTTGTTTAGGTATTCCACCAGGGGCACGTAGTCCCCGTCCCCCGAAATTAAGACAACCACGTCCACCCCGCTTGAGGTTTTGATGGCGTCCACGGCAATGCCAACGTCCCAATCAGCTTTTTTGAGGCCGCCGTAGTACTCTTGCAGGTCCTTCACCCTGGTTTCAATGCCTAGGGCAAGCAGGGCGTCAAAAAAGGGCTTCTCCTCCCCTGTTTTGGTCTTTACCACATAAGCGAAGGCGCGGATGAGCTTTCTGCCTGCCGTGGCGGTCTTTAAAATCTCCCGGAAGTTTACCCTCGCCTGATACAGATTCTTTGCCGAATGGTACAGGTTTTGAACGTCAATAAATATTGCTACCCTTTGTTCTTTATTCTTTATTGTCATTCTGCTATTTTTTCAGTCCAATCTTTTTAATGAAGCTGTTGTAGCGTTTCTCGTCCTCGTGCTTGAGATACCCGAGGAGCGTCCTGCGCTTTGCAACGGTTTTCAAAAGACCTCTTTTTGAATGAAAGTCCTTGGGATGCTTTTTCAAATGAGAAAGTAGATGCCTGATTTCCTCGGTAATCAAGGCAACCTGAACTTCAGGGGAACCGGAGTCCTTATCGTGAATCTTGTATTTCTCAATGAGTTTCCCCTTGTCCTTTTGGGTTAACATACTGCTTTCCTTATAGCCCAGAAAACAAAAAAACGCAAATGTACGTTTCTAGTGCCCCCAGGAAGAGTCGAACTTCCATCAAAGGATTAAGAGTCCTCTGCTCTGCCATTGAGCTATGGGGGCAAAAGTCACCTGCGTGACTTTTGCCGGGAACCCTACCTTTATTGCCATGTGCGAAGCACGGCATAACGAGGGGTTCCCAGGGTCCGCCGAAGGCGGATACATTAACAAACTGCTTGGGGCCAGAGTCAACTGCTTGACTCTGGCGGGCATTCTAGCAATTCGTCCTCGAATTGCGTCAAAGGAATGCCCTGGGAATTTAGTCTACCTTATACTGGACTGGACTTTTTTCAAGGCCTAGGGGCTTGGTGGGCCGAACTGCACATCGCACTCAACCTTTACCCAGTCCCTGAAGTCCCCCCATTGTGCAACTCCAGCCGAGGAAAGCACAGCTCCCAGAAGCAGCAGTGCGCCGTACACGATGATGAGCCCCACTATGGTTGCGGCAAGAATGGTTTTTGCCTTTTGCAGCTTCTCTGGGCTGCCGGCCGCCGTTAAGAGGTAAAAGCCCCCAATCAAAAGAAAGATTGCGGCTACAGCGGGCACTGGAGGAACACCATTGTTAAAGGGAGAAGGGAACAAGAGAAACCTTTCTATGTTGTTTATGAGTTTAAATACGTGGCATGCGTCGCAGGGAGGCTGTGTCTCTCCTCCACACGGAACCAGCCCCTCTTGGGCATAAGAGAACACCGGCACAAAGGAAAGTGCCAAGGCGAGTAGTAAGCTAACAGACAAAAGTTTTTTCATTGTTCTATTTTGCCACATTTCTTTTATCATGTTAAGGATTGTGCTGTATTTTAAAGATAGTTCGAACGGTTTTCGCCGCCTGCGGCGGCGACGGCAAGCCCACCAAAATTTGAGCGGCTTCACCGCGAGCCGGACAATTTCAAGTTTTTCTTTGGCGGCAATTCAAGTATGAATTCAATTTATCAAAAAAATATAAAAAGAGAAAGGGGTCGTGAGATTTCTCCCACGACCCCAGTTGAGACATCTCGCTTATGTGTAGCGCGGGATGTCGTTGAAGTGGTAGCCGCAACAGAGGCAGAGTGCGAGGTAGCGGTTTGTGACGTTATCCTCGGTTCTGCCGCACCTCCGACACCGTTGCGTCTGCACTTCCTTGTACCGCGCCATCGGCTGTCTACAGTGGCGCCTTTTCCAGTAGGTCTTCTTGCCGAAGATTCCTGGATTGGGCTCGCGCCGCTTCTCGCCGACGTTCTCCCACTCCGGCCCGTGATCAAGGCACATGCCGTGATGACACTTCTGGCCTGCAAGGTTGCTATGGTCCATAGCGATCCTCCTTTCTAGCCACCCGTTTTCTTAGGTGCCGACTACTATAATACACGAAACCAAGTAAAAGTCAAGGGTGCGAGCGAAAACAAAAAATCAGCATTTCTGCTGTTTCTTGTTTCAAATATTATGAATTCTAAGATTAAAAATTTTTCTTTTCTTCTTTCAAAATCGCAAATTCGTTTTTGCCCCGAAAATCCAATTACGAATTAGTCGCCGAGCGAAGCGAGGCGAACCCAAATCGCTTGCAAATTCCTTACTGGTGCGCCCGGAAGGATTCGAACCCTCAACCCCCTGATCCGAAGTCAGGTACTCTATCCGTTGAGCTACGGGCGCTCGCAGCTTACCTATTTTATTGTTATACTGCCACGTTATGTTACCACGCAAGAGCGGAGTAAGCAAAGCTCCATTATAATTTGGTGCGATCGTCCACTTT
>MHTT01000013.1 GCA_001823165.1 Candidatus Wildermuthbacteria bacterium RIFCSPHIGHO2_01_FULL_49_22b | reverse complement strand
TTTTTGCTTTTTCTGTGCTTGTCGAGGCTACTGTCTCAAAACTTTTTGTGCTTGTAGAAATATTCTCACTCACATTGCTATCCTGCCGCTCATACCTCATCTCGCTTGCCCTATTTGTAATAAGTAAAACCACCCCCACAACAAAAATGATAACTAAACTGATTGGCTTATTCATATTCAATAGTTGCGGGAGGTTTTTGTGTAATGTCGTAGAGCACCCTGTTAACTCCCGAGACCTTCCCAACAATCGCACTTGATATTTTTTCTAAAAGTTCGTTTGAGATTTTGTGCCAATCAGCACTCATGCCATCTACCGAATCAACTGCGCGAAGTGCAATCACATATTCATAGGTACGCGCGTCTCCCATCACGCCAACTACTTTGATTGGTAGAAGCGCGGCGAAAGCTTGCCAAATCTTTTCATACTCCCCTGCATTTTTTAATTCTTCTATGAAGACTGCGTCGGCTTCGCGAAGAATTCGTAAACGTTCTTCTGTCACTTCACCCACAATGCGCACGGCAAGCCCGGGTCCAGGGAAGGGATGTCTCCAAAGCAAATCTTTAGGCAAGCCGAGCACAAGACCAACTTTACGCACTTCGTCTTTATACAAATCCTTTATCGGTTCAAGAATTTTGAAACCAAGTTTTTCCGGCAAAGTTAAGTTGTGATGGCTTTTAATTTTTGCTGAAGTCTTCGAAGTCGACGCAGACTCAACTCGATCTGGATAAATTGTACCTTGAGCAAGATATGCTATTGGATATTTTTTAAGTTCATTCTTAATCGCTTTCTCAAACACTTCGATAAAAGTATGGCCAATTATTTTTCGTTTTGTTTCTGGATCACTTACGCCTTTTAATCTTGTTAGGAAAGGCTTACTTGCGTCAATGACATAGAGCTTCTTAAATCCGTGCTTGCGTAAATACACTGCAACTTGTTCTACTTCTCCTTTGCGTAGTAGCCCAGTATCTACAAATACAGCATGCAAGCGGTTACCGATAGCTCTGTGAATGAGCGTTGCTGCCACAAGCGAATCAACCCCACCCGAAATGCCCACAACTACGTGCCTCTGCTCAACTTCACTCTTGGTTTCTGCAATTATCTCTTTGGTTAAAGAAACGATTTGCCAATCTTTTTTTGCTCTACAAATAGAAAATACAAAGTTACTCAATATCTTTTTCCCATTTCGAGTATGGGTGACCTCTGGGTGAAATTGTATGCCAAAAAAGTTCCTCTTTGTATCTTCAAAAGCCCCATATTTACAGCCTTTAGTAGAAGCCGTAGCCCTAAAGCCACCCGGCAACCTAACCACCTTATCCCCGTGAGAAAACCAGACTGTTTCTTTGACAGAAAGGCCTTTAAACAAGGTATTCTTTCCCTTTATTTCTAAAATTTCCTTGCCAAACTCCCGATGCTCCCCTTTGGCAACCCGGCCACCGAGCAAGTGGGCCATAACTTGGTGCCCGTAGCAAATACCCAAGATTGGTAGCCCCATTTCGAAAATCCTTCTATCTAGCCTTGGGCTCCCCTTCTCGAGCACACTGGCAGGGCCACCTGACAAAATAATCCCAACAGGTTTGAGTTTTTCAATCTCTGCTACTTTAGTATCAAAAGGTAGGATCTCCGCCCGCACCCCAAGCTCTCTAACACGCCTAGCTATAAGGTGAGCAAACTGACTACCAAAATTGAGAATTACAATCATAAGAAATCATAGCACGAAACAATCTATCGAACACAGGGCTACACCTTACTTAGTGCGGCTCTGGTTTTAGGGCCGACTTGGCCGACGGGTTCGAGGCCTTTGGATTTTTGAAAACGGGTCACCGCGGATTTAGTAATTGGTCCGAAGTTGCCAGTTATCTCTTCGTTATAAAATCCAGCGTTGGCAAGTTTGATTTGCAATCGTCTCACCTCTTCTCCTTTGTCGCCGACAGCAAGTCTTGGACCAACCTCGCTTCCACCCGACTTCAGGGCAAGGACCAAACTTTCATACGGATTTATGTTCACCTTCTTCGGAGTCTCAATCTCAAAATGCAAATGCGAACCAGTATCTTCGGCATCACCACTATCACCGACCCAACCAATCAAATCTCCCGCTTTCACCTTCGCTCCAACTTTGATCCCCGGCGCGTAGGCGCCAGCCTCACCACCCAAGCCATCGTCTGTGCCCGGTGTATCGTTATTTAAATGCAAGTAAATGTATTTATAACCTGCGTTATCTTTGATTGTAACCGCGTAGCCCCACGTGGCCTCGGGCGACACAACATCACTGACTACGCCATCTACCGCGGCCACCACTGGCGTAAGTTTATCGGCAATGATATCCACACCCAAATGTTTGCGCTCGCCGTTTGCCCCCCGCGGCTCGCCAAAGTCATCACGGAAAGTGCTCGCCCCATCCACAGGGAAGGTAATCGGCCGTGAAAAGGCAAAAACCCTTGTATTCCAAAGCCCGAAAACTATTACAAACATAGCCAATATGTACAAACCCTGCCTAAACTGCATAGGGTCTATTTTAGCACAAAACCCAAAAACGGAGAGGGGGAGATTCGAACTCCCGAGACCGTTACCAGCCTACCACCTTTCCAGGGTGGCCCATTCGACCGCTCTGGCACCTCTCCAATTCCCCTACTCTACTTTGTATTGGGCCGTGATTCAAGCGTGATACTTTCTTCTGCGAAAATCGGTTATACTCCATCGGGGAGGACCTATGGATAACCCATATGGTGACGAAGCGGTTCAACATCTCACTCCAGTAGCTCTGGAACAATATGCCTGGAGGTTGTATGAGGTTGAGACTGAAAATCTGGCAAATGTCATCTCGCATATCAAAGGTTGCGAACGTTGTCGTGACCAAGTGACGAGTCTGCAAAAGCGCCAAGACTTCTACAAGCGCCAACACACAGTATTTGGCGACCGTGATTAGCCCAAAGACTGGACATCAGATGTCCAGTCTTATAGTTTTAACCGGACGAGCAAAGCCGGAGAGTGCCTACGCACTAACCGGCTTATTAACCAACTCTTCCCTTGGCGAAATCTTGCTTGAGAACGTCCCATTGGGTGGGCGTAAGGCCCATCCAACCTCGCTCGTCACAAACCTGGCAAACTATACGCACCTGGTAGCGGTTCACATCTCGAGGCGCGGGAGGCCTTACCTCGATAGGCACGACAAACAAATTCGCGTGCCCAAGTGAAGCGCAAAGGCGCATCTTCGCTTCGACATCCACTGGCCGTTCGTCTTCCATTCCTCCTCCTTCCCAGGTCCACGACCCACCCCAAGCCTACTCCGTTTTGTGTTAAAATCAAAATATGAAATTTTGGCTAGAAAGATACCCGAGCAATGAAAATCCGAGACCTATTCTTGAGCCTAGGCCAGAGGTTGAATGGGAAGGTCGCGCTGTCTTTAATCCCAGTGTTGTTTACGACTCAGGCATATTTCACATGGTGTACCGCACTTATCCGTCAACCTTAAAGGAAAGTACGCCGCGGCTAAATAGAGCTGGCTATTATTTTGAAAACAACATTTCTTGCGTCGGTTACGCACAGAGTACCGATGGTATCAATTTTGAGAGGCGCAATCTCCCATTCATCTCACCCGATACTGATTACGATTGCTTTAGTTGCGAGGACCCGCGTATGACCAAAATAGGTGATACTTATTACATTACTTACACGGCCATTGATGCTCCGATATACAATCGGGACGTAAAGCCAAAAGTTCGTATAGCTTTAGCCTCAACAAAAGATTTCAAAAGTGTCACAAAACATGGCATTGTTGGCCCACCTGAAAAGTCAAAAGCCGCGGCGATATTGCCTGATTTAGTAGACGATGGAAAAATCGGCCTGATGCTGACAGTATCTCCAGATACGGGCTTATCCCATATTTCAATTCGTTATTATGACAATATAGAACAATTAATTGGAGCTTCGTCTGAAAGTTGGGGCGAATATTTTACAAAAGAACAAATTGTCATGAAAACACAACCTTGGCTTTATCGAGGCCCCGAGCTGGGAGCCGTGCCAGTCAAAACCAAACTAGGTTGGCTGATAATATTTTCTTCCGAAGCAATGTCCGCTTCTTGGACGATAGGCGCAGCTCTTCTTGACGCAGAAAGTCCGCATAAACTTATAGCAAGAGCGCCCGGTTGCATTCTTCAACCTGTCGCAACGTATAAGCGCGAGGGTCTTGTTCCTAACGTTACCTTCCCCGAAGGGGCTGTCGTCGCTGGAGACAATCTTTATGTATATTACGGCTGTGCGGATACTGTCATCGGCCTGGCGACCTGTAAGTTGAATGATCTGCTAGATTACATAACGAAATATGAAGCTCATTAAGAAGATTAGCCGCTTGGAGGTAAAAAGGTGCTTCGCTATTACCCCATATATACGAAAGTATGGCATTGCTAGTGTACGCTCAAACAAAATACCATCCCGGGCCAAATATCTAGTTGGACTCAATAAAGCAAAACGCGACGTTTTGAAAACAAGCGAGGCAAAACTTGATAGAACAAGAGGTCTTGCGACAAGCAAGAAGCGCTTGCACGCATACAACACACTAGACTGGTACATTGGTACGGTTTCGACAAAGGAGGTTGGAGCATGGAAGCGAGCTGGTGGGTTACCATTTGACTGGACCCGTGGGTCACTTGCCAGAACCGCCAAACTTGTTGAGGTTGGGCTACGCGAGGGTAGTAAAAAGATTCGCAAACGTTCCAAGCGCGCAATTCCAGGCATTATCGCCTTCAAAGATATCATTAAAAAAGACAAATATCTCTTACCAATACTATTTAAATCCGGACTTGGTACCAATGGACGCAAAGGACTACCGAAAATGAAAGCTGACATAGACGATGGTAACATGCGCGCAATTGCTCTCACAATCAGCGGCGCAAAAACTCTCAAGGCTTACATCGGCATGCCCCCTAAGAACTCTTGATTTGCTTCTCCAATTCCTTAATCCGCTTTTCGAGGTGGATGACTTCTTTAGACATGCGGGCGTAGAGGCCGGCTAGGATGGGGTCGGTTTTGGTGAGTTCCTTTTTGAAGGCACTTTTGTGTCTGGCGCTCCTCTCGTCGGCGATGGCGAACATTGCGTTGTTTATATCTTGCACAATGTCGTCAAACGCGGCCTCGGCTCGATTTACATCTACACGATCGAAGGCTTCGCCCAAAAGGCAAATGCCCACGGAGGTGGAGAGGCGAAAACGAAAATCGGCTGGGATACTTTCGGCAATACCCAGCAACTTAAGATTCTCAAGTACTTCAGGCTTGCCAAAATCGAGCATGTGCGAGGCGTCGGTGTTGTAAACCTCGTGGGCATAACGCTCGCCTATCTCTTGCACCTTCTCGCGCAAATCAATTGGCCCGGAGAGGACAATACCAAACTCATCCCCTCCTTCGGCACTAGTTACAACATTAAGTTTAAGTTCATCGCGTAGCCAGAGTGTGGTGGCACCAAAATTCAGGATGTTTGCGAAAAGTTTCAGCCCCCTATTGCCCGCCTCGTGGCCGCCCAAATCATTGAGAGCCTTCAGGCCGTTTAGGTCAAAGTTCACCCGAGCAAGCGAATAGAGATCACGCTCCTCCTGCGTCTCGCGCGCCACGATGGCACGCACGTGTTCGGCGATCTTATACTCGCTGAAACGGCGGTTGTACATCCCCAAGTACTTGCGCCGATCGAGGTAAGCAAGCATTTCTAAACGAGTTAGATTGCCAGCCTCACGATAAATCTCCTCAACCTTAAACGCCGGCATCTTGGTTTTATAGAAGGTCACTCGCTCGCGCACAGCCGCCGAAAGCTCGGGCGGGAGCCCAAGCAATAGTGCGTTTACTTTCGTATCAAGTTCTACAAGGTCCATATCAAATTGCAATCGCGTCATCCGCCTGACTATGTTTCAACTTCAGCAACTTAAGCTTCGGTAAGCGCTTCGCTTCAACTTCTGGAGTTACCTTACTTTCGGCCTCTACTCTATCTCGGGCGAGGGCTTCTTGCGCAGCCATCTCGGCTAGATGACCTGCCGGTAAGTAATTGGTGTGCGGTGTGTTGTCAAAATACCAATCAAGATTCTCTCTGCTCATGTCCTGATTATACCCCTCCGCGTAGGCGCTGTATACGCTCCTCGACTGGTGGGTGGGTCATAAAGAGTTTGGTAAGCATTTTGCCACCGCCCTTAAATGGGTTACTTATAAACAGGTGGGCTGTGCCTGTGTGAGCGTGAGGCATCGGCTCCCCGTCTGCGGCAATCTTCTCAAGAGCACTGGCCAAACCTTCGGGGTAACGCGTGAGCATGGCCCCGGACGCATCGGCCAAATACTCGCGCTGTCTTGAGATGGCCAGACGTATAAGTGAGGCGGCTATGGGTGCCGCGATGGCGGCCACTATGCCAAGGATGAGGAAGATGCGTCCATCACCCTCGCGCCGGCGTCCGCCACCCGACCACATTGCTCTTATAAAAAAATCTGAAATGAGGGCGATAATGCCAGCAAGCACCACCACTACCGTTGAAACAAGGATGTCGCGGTTGCCGACGTGCGCGAGTTCATGGGCAAGCACACCCTCCAGTTCAACCTTACTCAAACGCTCGAGTGCGCCCGTGGTCACCGCCACCGCCGCGTGCTCCTTGTCGCGACCCGTGGCGAAGGCGTTGATCTGCGATGCGGAGATCACATAAACCTTCGGCGTAGGTAAGCCAGCCGTAATACTCAAGTTCTCAACCGCGCGATAAAGCTCGGTCTGCTCCTCGCGCGTCACGGACTTGGCTCGCGAGAGAGCAAGAGCGATCTTATCAGAGTGCCAGTAACCAACCACATTCATCACCAGAGCTAGCACCACTGCTACATATAATGTGGCCGGATTTTCGAGTGCCTGCCCAAAGATCCATCCAAGCGTAATGAGCAGGGCGAAGAACCCACCCATCAGGAGGAAGGTCCTCCTGACATTCTCACTTTGGTGCGTATATAAATTAACCACCTTGCAATTATAACAGATAGTGCTAGTTTAGCGGCAGATGCTAGGCTCATACCGGGTCTGGCCAGTGAACCCTCAAAATCCATGGTCGTGGCTGTGGACGGAAGGACAACCAGATGGGAACGAAAACATTCGAGTGGGCAACCCCTGGATCCACCAATGTGGGCACTATCGCCTGCGACATGTGGCTCCAGAGTTTGGAACCAGCGGAGAGACTCGGAACGGTCAAGGAACTTTTCCTTGAGGCTGCTAGGCAACACGACGACAAAGCCGCTGTGGCCATCCTCGGGCTCTTGAAGAAAGCCTTCGAAAACTTCTTCTTCAGCGAGCAGGTGGAAGGAGAGGAGTGGACGAGAAAGGAGAGAGCTCGTAAGTTTGCCGAGAGATGCTTCATCAGTTACCTCGCCGCGCAGTTCTTCACTCTGCCGAAGTCAAGAGCAACTGGTAGCACCGTATGGGATGGCAGAAAAGAAGTGCCAGAATACGTCGAAACCCTAGTCGAGCTCAAGTGCCAGATCGGACGCTCGATCGGATTCGAGTGGCAACCCAAGGTGCACGAGGGAGCGAGCCTCTCGGCCTTCAACTTCTTCGTTCGCCTCGCTGGTGACTACAGTCGCAAGACTGGTCTACCCGAACTCCCTTGGGAATGCCCGGACGACTACCACGAAATGTCCCGAGAAGTGGGAGAGGCCATCTGGTCCGCCCTCACTGCCCGGACAAGTAGTAAAGTCTACGGTAGTGACGGTGGACACTGGGATTGGGACTTCTGGATCAGACAGCCCAGACTGCCCGAGAAGGTGCTACTCGAGCTCGCCAAAGCACGGGCCATTTCGCAAGAAGGTACTTCCGTCCTTGCCACCGTTGAGCGCGAGGAGTTGCTCGCTCAGATCTACAAGGGCAAGGAGGGTGCTCGGGACGTGAGCGATGGGGCAATGGATACCCTGCGCATCTACGTTCAGGAACTTGCTTTGGCCGACCATCTCATCTCCGCTCTCGTCAACATGATGACAAGTGGACACTGGGATTGGCACAAGATCGGTAAGAGTGAGTTCGTGCCAGCCAAGTTCACCTGGGTACTCGCGCGGAATCTGGAACACGTCGACCTCATCGGCATCCTCGACAAGAGCGAGAAATGGGCCGAGGTGCCCGGTCTACTCGACGACGTCCAGGGACGCATCCGACGAGCCATCAATCAGTGGTGGCAGAACCAAGGCCACGTCCACTGGGCAACGGTTAGCTTAATGGATGGTCCACTTACCGCGACGGAGAAGCTCGAGTTTCGTCGGCCGAGGTAGGCTCTTCGCCTAATCGGGTCCCGTCGCAAGACGGGGCCCGACATTTTTATAAACTTTCCTAAATATTTGATTATTCATCTTGTTTAATTTCCCAAGCGGCCGCTTGTTTCTTTAAACAGCTTAAACCTTAAACAACTTCCTTAATTTGTTGTCATCTTCTAACCTCTCAACCACCAGGAAGAGTAGCCCCCTACCTACATTTATGTCAGTCTTCAGTAGTGCTACAAATTCCTCACAGTCATACGGGTAGGCCCACACGCTATGCTGCACTTTTTCGAATCCATATTCTTTGAGCTCCTCTCGCAGATGATCGCGCACTCGTTTGCGTCTTTCCCATATATCAAACATAACAAACCGCCATTTGCCGTCCCATTTTTGTTTTACGGGCTTATTTTCTCGAGCTAAAAGTTGTGAGTAATACAACCTACCCTTACCCGTAAGCACTGCTTTGTGATTGGCCACCTTCACAAAACCCCTCTTTTCAAGATCGCCCAGTTTTCGCTTCGCATAGTTAAGTCTATTTCTATTGTCAATCGTATTGGCCAGCGGCACCCTAGGGAACAATACATCCAGAGCAATTTGTCCTGATTTGCCCAGTAAGTAAATAATCTTATGAGCAATCCTTGAATTCTTCGCCAACCTGTCTATTTTACTAGTTGAAAGTCTCGAGCGGCCGCGTGATTTATTCAACAACACACGACTGATCGGAATGTACGTACCCATTTGCCTGCGAGACTAGAACTTAACTTGAATTGGATTCTGCGCCACGTCTGCGTCGGGGAGGTCAAAGAATTCTTTGGCGGCAAAGTGGAAAAGACTGGCGATAATACTGGATGGGAATGACTGGATGCGGGTGTTCATATCGCGCACCATTGTGTTGTAGAAGCGACGGGCGGCCTGGATCTTGTCTTCAGTGTCTGTAAGCTCACGCTGAAGCTCAAGGAAGTTTTGGTTAGCTTTCAAATCAGGATACGCCTCTGACACGGCGAACAAACTCTTGAGCGCGCCAGAGAGCATATTCTCTGCCGCGGCTTTGTCGGCCATTGTGCCTGAACCCGCCGAGATAGCCTTGGCCCTGGCATCAGTCACCTTCTCAAACGTGCTCGCCTCGTGAGCTGCATAACCTTTGACTGTGCTCACCAAGTTAGGAATTAAGTCATAGCGCCTCTTAAGTTGTACCTCAATGTCACTCCAAGCCTCCGCCACCCTGTTTGATAGACGGATGAGCGAGTTGTAGGCAAAGACCACCCACAAAGCAACAACCACCAAAACCGCAAATATAATGTATCCCATATGTTTTAAATAACTAGTAACGTATAACTTGTAACAAGCCCATTATAGCACGAAAAAGGAAAGGCCCAGTGGATTGTCAAAGGCCACCCATCCTGCCCTAGGAAGTATTACTTTGAGTTTTCGTAGGCTTTTTGTAATAGTTCTTTCAGCAGTGCTTCCTTCGTGGTTATGTCGTTCTTGTGCAACCTTATGCGGTAGGTACCCCACTGGCGGTCATACCCGAGCATGTCCAAACCGTCGTCATCGATCTGTTTTTGTATTTCATCAGAAAATGGGAGTTTAATTTCTATGTTTAAACCGCCTTTTCGTGGTGTAAAAGTTGAAAAATTGTTTACTTGTCCGTCCTGCGCCAGTCCGATATAAAACTTGTTGTACTTAAACTCATAACCGGGAACAAAACTGTTAATAACATCCAGCAAGTGGTCAGCCATTTTTACAGTTTCCCCCGTGCCTCTGTTAATCCAATAGTTGCGATCGCTAACCTCCTTAACTTCCTCATCCTCGTCGACTAGACCCAGTTTCAATTCATCTAGTACTGTTGTAAATATCAAACCGATATCTTCCCCGAAGTTGAAAGCGCCCATCTGAATTGCAATTAATGGAATACTCCCATTGAATAAGCTTATGACATTGTGGAAACGTGTTGTTATTTCCTCGGCTACTATAACCGCACAATGATCATACTGGGGATATCTTTTGCGTTCGGTATCCCAGTACTCAATTGTACGGATAATGTGGCTCTCGTTTGTTTTGCCAAGTTGTATCTCTACCTCATATCTGCGCTTTGATTCTGGGTCTTGAAGAAGGAGATCGAGGCGACCAGCAGAAGGCTGTACTCTCTCCTTATCCTTGAGTATCAAGTCGCCCAAACCAAGAATGGCCGGATTGTCGGCTATTTTCTGTTGGATAGTAGCCTCGTTTATGTGAGGATTATTGACTAGGCTTACTTTTTCGGGCTGGAAAATCTTGGGCATAAGAGTACTTTACTCCTCCCCCCAATAATTGCAAATTATTCAGGCCTATTAGCATATCTCTCCCCATTTGGTTAGCTAAAGTAGGAGTTGGCTAAAACTAATCAAAACCCAATTTTGATTTAAGTTTTGAGCCTCCTAGTACAAAGGCTGCTGCGGCGCTAACTATCTGGGACAACTCACTCGGTGCCTTGACCACCAGAAAGCATAATAATCCCAACGTAAAGCAAAATTTAATCAGGTCAACCAATTTACTCACCACAAACTTTTTATACTCAGCTCTATTCATCATTGAACTACTAATCACCAATGCTGACAGAATTAAGTATGCTGGTTATAGTTGCCGCCTCCTGTTTAGTTATGTCGTTTGGAACAACAACTACAAACTTTACGCTTTTATCAGCTCTCAGGGCTAACTCGAATTTATGGAGGTTTCCTGTTTGTTGGATTGAGAAGTTGTCGTCTGGAGAAACCTCATTAGGTTGCTGCTTGACATTCTGTTCTGTCTTAATTTTAGGCATTCTTGTTACAATCTTTCTGCTCCAGCTATTCATTTTAGCCGGATCTGTACCATACTTTTCATAATCACTAATGAGCTTGTTTACCCTCCACTTGTAAGCAGCAAGCGAACCTGCGCTCAACCTTGTCTTATTTTTTGTAAAAACTAGTTGGGCCAACTGGTCTAGATTCTCTTTGAACAATTCTACAGACTTTTTCTCTTCTGCATTTAATTGCTCGTCAAAAAGTCTAAGTGCCACCTTGTAGCTGTGTGCCGTGCTAGGTGGATACTTTCTGCTTTTTTGTGCACTGTCTACAAATTCGTATAAAGAAGTTATATCATTCATATTACTCTAATTTAACCTTGTAATACGGGCAGTTTAGCATATCCAGATTTAGATTGCAAGCATACAGTTCTTATAACTGGTATCGTTTACTACATCAGCCTTATTTATAGCCACTGAATCAGATAACTGTTAAGAATCAATAAGGTAGCAATATAAGCAAAAAACGGCTTTACGCCGCTTTTTGCTTCTTTGGTGCCAGGCGCCGTTAGTAATCCATTTCGCCTCCACCGTGGGGTGGGGCTGGGGGGACATCCTTCTTGGGCTCTTCGGCGATAGCTACTTCGGTGGTTAGGAGGACGGCGGCGGCACTGGCGGCGTGTTGGAGACCGGCACGGGTTACTTTTACTGGATCGATGATGCCGCGGGCAAACATATCTTTGACCACTTCGTCGGCTCCGGCGTCGTAACCACTGGTTGGGCCACCTTCGCGGACACGCTCCACAATCACAGCACCGTCATCCTTACCAGCGTTGATAGCAATTTGTTTGAGAGGCGACGAGAGAGCGGCGAGCAACACTTGCACGCCCACTTGGAACTCGTGCTCGATATCTTTAGAGGGTGATTTAATTGTCTTTTTCGAAACTATCGAACCGGCGTGAATGAGCGCGGCGCCTCCTCCGGCCACAATGCCCTCTTCCATTGCCGCCTTAGTGGCTTGCACGGCATCCTCGATTTTGAGTTTGCGATACTTCATTTCCGTTTCG
>MHTT01000012.1 GCA_001823165.1 Candidatus Wildermuthbacteria bacterium RIFCSPHIGHO2_01_FULL_49_22b | reverse complement strand
ATTCAGGGCCTCTACAAAGGCCTCGGCGCTGGCAACAATGATGTCTGTGCCAAGGCCTGTGCCCTCGTGCGCCTGACCATTCTTTTGTATGCACACAACCACTTGCCCTGATGCTTCAGAGCCCAAGCTGCTGGCCGACACGGTAAAATCTACAAGCTCCAGTTTAAACCCAAGGGCTCGCTGGATTGCTTTAAAAACCGCATCTACCGGCCCGTTTCCTGTGGTCGCATCAGTAACCTCTTTTCCATCTAGCTTCACTAGCTTGACTGCCGCGGTAGGGGCACTCTCGCTCCCTCCAGAATACTGAACTTGTATAACCCTGTAAGGCATATCCCCTCTCCTATAAAATGAACTTTCGGCAAGCGCAGCTTTGGACCCACATTCCCTACACAATAGATTTGTAAGTGTGTGGGCCCAATGATACGCTCTTTAAACAAAAACTCCTCATTTGTTTAGAGGAGCTCCTTGCGTAAAAACCTGTAAAGAAAGCTAGGATGTCTTGCAACGCAAATCGCTCCTCATAGGCAAAATGAGGTTCAAGACCAATACTAAACTCTGCGGCGCCATGTTGGGACTTTTCATATAATTAGTTCTTATCATCCCCAACAACTCGTGTCAAGAAAAAAAGCGGGGCGGGCGTACACAAAAGATTCTGTGTCGTTTCCGCCCCCCTGTAACTTAAGGAACTGGTGCTGCTGCGCAAGCTCCAAGAGCACTATGGGCCCCTATGAGAAGCTTTTCCGTTTCCTCCCAGCCAATACAGCCATCGGTGATGGAAACGCCGTACTTGAGATCCTTGGGATCTTCGGGACGCTGACTTCCCTCAAAGAGGTTGCTCTCAAGCATGGCTCCGAGGATGTTCCGGTTCCCGAATGCCCGCTGGTCGACGATGTCCTTGAACACGACTCCCTGGCGCGAGTGGTCCTTGACCCCGAGGTCATTTACTGAATTGTCATGTGAACAATCAACCATAAGGATTGGGCAGACGCCGGCCTCCTCTAGGCGTGATATCGCGGCCCTAATGGATTCCTTATCGTAGTTGGTCCCGCGGCTACTCCCCCGTAAAACGATGAAGCAGTCGTGGTTGCCCAGCGTCTTTATCTGGGCGACTCTGCCGTCCAGGTCCACGCCCATAAATGAATGGAGAGTACGAGCGGCAACCACGCCGTTCACGGCAAGCTGCACACTGCCTCCGGTTCCATTCTTGAAGGCAATAGGCATGGAAAGGCCGCTCGCCATGCGCCGGTAGGCCTGGGCCTCGGCACTTCGGGCGCCGATGGCACCCAGGGAAACGAGGTCTGAAATATACTGGGGAGTTATGGGGTCCACGAACTCGGTCGCGGTCGGCAGTTCAAGACACAAGACCTGGAGTAGAAATTTTCTGGCCTTGGCAAGGCCAGAGGCCATATCAAAGCTTTTGTCCAGGTGCGGGTCCTGAATTAACCCTTCCCACCCTATAGTGGTCCTGGGCTTCTCAAAGTACACGCGCATGACAACGAAAATCCTGTCGCGCACCTTCTCGGCCAGCTCGGCCAACCTCTTGGCGTATTCTAAGCCGGCCTGGTCGTCGTGAATGGAGCAGGGCCCCACCACAACCATGAACCGGGGATCGGTCCCGTTCAGGATGGCCCGAATCGCGGCCCGCGAACAGAGGACCATGTTCTGTTCCATCGGGCCGGCCCGAAACTTGTTCCGGTACGACCGCGGGGAATCCAGACGAGTGATCGCGGCGATGTTCATATCATCAATTTTCTTGGATCCGGACTCGATTCGTGCGATGCCCGGCATGGCGTCGATGAAAATGATGGTTCCCCATCTCATGTCTCCCGTGTGGATAACAACCGGCCCCGTCCCATTCTTTATGATGGACATAGGGGAGCCCACCTCTTGTAGATGATCGCAGATGCGCCGCACGTTCTCTTCCGTATCCAGTCCTGAATTCATGATAATCTGCATGTGTATCCTCCTCTAGCTCTAGGTATGGATATGTAAGGTACAATCCCAGAGAACGGGCTTGCGGATGTTCCCTGGCGAGGAACCCCTTTGGCTGGACCCCTCGTCATGGAATATCGCAAAAAACAAGCCCCTCTTGGCGAAGGGCTGGTTTGTCTATGTTCAATACGCTATCTTAGCACGAACAAGAACCTGTCTCTTCGCCAGGGCTGGTAAACGTAAAGAAAAAGTATTTGGATGCGCCATTCATGATGTCTGCATTAAGTATATACACAAACCTAAGAATATTGTCAACCCATGCATGCTTAGCAAGATTAAAGATTCCTTTCTCTGATAGCCCTCATTTTTGTACACCTGTACAAAAATGAGGGCTAAGTTTGCATGCGGGCCGTCGCCCGCCGAAGCGGGCTATATCCCACGAAGACGGGGAAAAAGGGATTGTCCATTGCCCTGTTTAAGCTGTTGCGCAATTTTTTCTGATGTCTCGGGTAAAAACGGCTGAAGAAACCCAGCTATGCGGGACACGGCAAGCAACAAGTCCTCAATCACCTCTTTCTTGGTTTCCGGCTGTTCCCACGGCTTGTTTATCTCAATGTACTTGTCGCAGAACTGAATTACTCGCCAGATATCTTCCAACGCAATAGTAAACTCAAACTTTCCTAAGGCGTCATCCACTTTCTGTCTTATCTCTTGCAGGAGTTTTGAAAATTGTGGGTTTGAAAATTCATTGGAAATTGGAAATTGGAAATTGGAAATTCTGGTGGCGAGCGTTATCACTCTTGCCACCAAGTTCCCCAAACCGCTTGCAAGATCGGCATTGTATCTTGCCTCAAATTTCTCATAGCTAAAGTCGCCATCCTCGGTAGGAGGAATCTCTCGCAGGAAAAAGTACCTCACGGCATCTGTTCCGTATTTTTCAACCAGCTCAAAGGGGTCAATGACGTTGCCCAAGGATTTAGACATCTTTTGCCCTTCCATGGTAATATAACCATGAACAAAAATGCTCTTTAGCAGGGGAAGTTTTGCAGACAGTAAAAACGCTGGCCAATATACCGCATGAAAGCGGGTAATCCCTTTCCCAATCACATGAACATCGGCCGGCCACCATTTCTTGTATCGCTCTTTGTCAATTCCAAACCCTATCCCTGATTGATAGATATTGAGTGCGTCAAACCACACATACATTCTCTGAGAATCATCTCCTGGAACAGGAACTCCCCAGTTCTTCGCCCTTTCGCTGGAACGAGAGATACTGATGTCCTGCAGGGGCTGTTTTAAGAATGCCAGAACTTCATTCCTTCTGGAAGTAGGAATAATTTTTAGCTCGTCTTTCTCTAAAAGACGAATAAGCTCTGGCTGATACTTTGAAAGTCTGAAAAAATAGTTTTCTTCAGAAATTTTTTCCAGTTTTTTCCCAGGATGCTCAAGGCATTCTTGGTTCTCATTAAGTTCTTCCGGCGTATAGAAGGCTTCACATCCTACGCAATACAACCCTTCGTACGCCTTCTTGTAGATATCGCCTGCCTTGCTGCACAGCTCCCAGAGTCTCTTGCTGGATTCGTGATGCTTCTTGTCGCTTCCTTTTTGGAACACATCAAAGTGAACTCCCAGGGCATCTGCAAGCTTCTTAAAGAAGTCAGCATTCTCATCGATAAATTGCTGTACAGGAACCCCTGCCTGCTCTGCTGCCTGCACGTTTTTTAAGGCGTTCTCATCACTTCCGGACAACAGCAAAACCTCCTGGCCCTTCTGGCGGTGATACCGAGCAACAACATCTGTCTGTACAAACTCTAAGACATGCCCAATGTGGGGCTTTGCGTTCACATATGGTATGGCGGTTGTGATATAAAACTTTGTCATGCTGTTCTTGTAGCACAAAATCCCTGCTTTTCCAATAAAAAAGGTCTGGGAGCACAATGGGTTTCCCAAGACCTTTAGAGCTGCGACAAGGGGTGCTGGTGCTAGAAGGAAGATATTCCTACCTTCCTGAAACGCGGCAGGTCCTTGGGCGATACGAAAAGTTGTCCTAGTCCTAGGGCAACTTCAATAAAGCGGCCGGCTGTCGCAAAAAAGACCGACTCACCTGGTACTGCTTCCATGACGATTCTTCCTTCCAAAACATCCCCGCCTTTTTCCTGGAGAAAGACGGGAAGCCCTTGCGACCACGCCTTACCAGCATCTTCCCGAGAAAGAGCTACCATTTCCATGCAGTGCCTCCCTTCCCGACTATTTTTTCAGATTATACCAGAAAAAATGCTTTCTTCCCATATCACCAAACTCTTGCCCGGATATAATCTGAATGCACGAGCACGACAAACTCTCCCTTCGCAGGATTCTTTCCAAGCTCCTTTTGTATGTTTTCAATGCCCCCCCGGTAAATGGTTTCAAACTGCTTGGTAAGTTCTCTTCCCACTACGATACAAGTATTTTGTGTTTTGCCCCCGGCATCCAGTGCACCGCTTAACTCTGCTAAAGATTTCATAATCCGATGGGGAGATTCATAGAACAGAACGGGATGCCTGCTCTGGGCAACTTCTTGAAAAAACTTTTTTCTTCCCTTCTTGTGAGGCGGATACCCCAAAAACAAGAACTTGTCCATGGGGAGTCCCGCAACGCTTGCAAGCGCGGTAAGCGCTGAAGCACCCGGAATAGGCAGAATGCGAATAGTAGGGTCAGACCCTACTAAAAAGGAGATAAGCTCGTTGCCGGGGTCTGAAATGCCCGGGGTTCCAGCGTCCGTTACCAAGGCAAGATTCTTTCCCTGTGCGAGCAGGTCAAGAATCTTCTGCGTCTTTCCCTTCTTGCTGTGCTGGTGATAACTCAATAAAGGGGTGTGGATGTCGTAACGGGAGAGGAGCTTTTTTGTTATCCTGGTGTCTTCTGCAAAAATAAAATCAACCTCTTGCAAGGTTTCCACAGCTCGAAATGTAATATCTTTGAGATTGCCAATCGGGGTGGCAACGATATATAAAATACCCATTGTTAAATTGTTATATTGCTACCCTGTGAAGCATTTTCAACAATTTAACCATTTGACAATTTAACAATTACGTTAGAGGACAATAGTGTTTTCTTCCTTGCGCTTTTTGAGAAAGTCCCGCAGAAACTCAAACAGGATGCCAGCCAAGGGAATGGCCAGTATTGCTCCCATAATGCCCCAGAGTTCGGCCCCCACTGCCAGGGCTATTAACACCAGGACCGGGGGAATGCCCAGGAACTTCTTGGTAAGCAAAGGAGTGAGGATATTCCCCTCAATCTGCTGGATAAGAGTAAAGGCAAGAACAATGAACACGGCTTTGAGAGCCGAGTCCAGGGCGACAACCACGGCGACCAGGAGGCCGGTCAGCAAGGGACCGATGATGGGAATAAAATTGAGAACGGTTGCCAGCAATCCCAAAGAAAAGGGGTACTGCACGGAAAAAAGCAGCAGGGTGAGATAGGTTGCTACGCCCACGAAAATAGAAGTAATCAGGCGGGAGGCAAACCAACCAGAAACCTTCAGCTGGGAGCGGGCCCACAAGTTTAAGGCAAACGCCTCATACTTTTTGGGGAACAAAAGGCCGATGGCCCGCTCTACGGATTTCTCTTCAATGGACAAAAATATCGCAATGGAGAGGACAAATACCGTGGAGAAAATGCCCCCGAATACTGCAAAGAGCGCAGAAAAGATATTGCCCGCAACGTTTTGCACCGCTTGACTCAAGGTTTCAAAAAAGGTCTGGGCGTCAGAAAAGGCCACGATGCCAAGACCCCGCAGAGAAGGAGACAAGGTCTCAAAGTATTGGGGAAAGAGCGCAGAGAAGCGCTGTATCTCGTTGACAAAGAAGGGGGCCGTGCCCCAGATGATAAAAGCAAGAATGCCAAAGACAACAGAGTACACGCCAATGGTTCCCAGCGCCCTGGGAATCCTTCGTCGCTGGAGAAAATCAATGGCGGGGTCAAAGAGAACGGAAATAATCAGTCCAAAAAGAACCCACACAAAAATGTCTTTGGTCAAAAACAAAATGTACACGACGAGTCCTGCCACCGCAAGCTTTAAAATGGTTCCCCAGGAAATGTCCAGGAGTTTTTCTTGGCTGTTCACCCCGTTAGAAGTCCGTCTTTATATGTTCAGACGTCTTTTTATTGTTTGTTATTGCGTTTTCCCCGGAGAGCCCTGCACAAGAAAAATTTTCCCTAAAATTTTTCTTCCCAGGACTTCTAACGGGGTTCATGATAACAATTTGAGGAATCTGTCCTTGTCTTTCGCGGGCCCCAGCACGACAAGGTTGAGATTTTTCTGCTGGAAGATATCTTGCGCCGCCCGCTGAACATCCGAAACCTTCACTGCTTCTATTTTATCATATAGTTGCTCGGGCGTAAAAAAGCGGTTCTCCAGAATCTCCTGCGTAGCGTAGAACTCCGCCTTGGCATCCGAGGACTCCAGAGAAAGCGCCGTGGACCCTTTGATGCGGTCTTTGGCGTTGCGAAGCTCCCCAGGGGGAACCTTCCTGTTTTTTAGTTTTCGATATTCCGCCAAAATAACACGCACCGCCTTTTCTGCGTTTTCATTCTTCACTCCCGCAAACGTCGCCAAAAATCCCGTGTCAGGGTTTGATTCACTGGTGCTTGAAATGTAGTAGGCAAGGCCCAGTTTTTCTCGCACGTGCGTAAAGAGGCGCGAACTCATGCCTCCGCCCAGGATGGTGGCCAAAACATCCTGCGCAAACCTGTCTTTGTGAAAAAGATTGTATCCTCGCACGCCAAAGGCAATATGGGTCTGGTCCGTTGCCCTGGTCTCCAAAAACACCTCGGGAGACCTTTGGAATTCCCTGACGGGAACTTTCTGCCTAAAGTCCTTGGGCGAAACTGCAAAGAATAGTTTTTTGACATTTTTTACCGTGGAGCGCTCCTGCATGTTTCCCGCAACACACACCAGCGTGTTCGCCGCAACATACTGGCTTTTCACGTAGGAGATCAGGTCGCTGCGAGAAAGCCCAGAAACAGTCTCTTTAGTTCCCGCCACGTCCCAGCCGGCTGGCTGGTCCCCGTACAAAAACTGCTCCCACAGGTCCCGCACTCGTATGGCGGGGGCATCTTTCCTCATGTTGATTTCTTCTGTCACCACCCTCTTCTCCTTTGCAATTTCCCTGGCAGGAAGCAAAGAGTTCAAAAATATGTCTGCCACCATGTCCAAAGCCAAGTTCAGGTGGAAAGCATCAACCTTTATGAAATATCCGGTAAGGTCTTGAGTAGTAAAGGCATTAAATACGCCGCCAACATTTTCAATGGGGCCTGCAATTTCCAGGGGTGCGGGACGCTTTTTGGTGCCCTTAAAAAACATATGCTCTAAAAAATGGGAGATGCCATTCACCCTTTTTTCTTCATACTTGGAGCCGGTTCCCACCAGCACCAGCACCGTCACGGTCCTGGTGCTTTTCTGGGGAATGGTGAGGACCCGCAATCCTGACCTAAGCTTAGTTGTCTTTGGCATGGAGGGTTTCCCTTATGGTATCAACAAGGTTGGGTGTCGCAATGCGCTCTTGCTCCATGGTGTCTCGGTCTCGGAGGGTGACCGTATCGTCTTTGAGGGTATCAAAGTCAATCGTTGCGGCAAAAAAGGTTCCTATCTCGTCCTGCCTGCGGTATCTTCTTCCAATTGCCCCAACTTCATCATACTGGCATACAAACTCTTTTTTAAGCATCTCAAATACTTCTCTTGCCTTCTGCACCAGCTCTGGTTTGTTCTTTACTAAAGGAAGTACTGCAACCTGTACTGGGGCCAAGAACAGCTTGAGCTTTAAAACCGTCTCTACCTCCTTGCTTGCCTCTGTGGTTTTTGTTCTTGCTCCTTTTATTTCCTCATAGGCGTCCAGCAGTAAAGCCAGGAACAAGCGGTCCACGCCCATGGTGGGCTCAATGACAAAAGGATAATATTTCTCTTTTGTTTCCGGGTCCGTGTACCTAAGGTCCTGGCCTGAATATTCTGCGTGCGCTTTTACATCAAAGTCGGTTCGGTTGGCAATGCCGGCAAGCTCACCCCATCCAAAGGGAAACCTGTATTCAATGTCCACGGTGCGCTTAGAATAATGAGCTAAAGATTCTTTGGGGTGTTCGTACCACCGCATATTCTTTTCTTTGAGTCCCATGTCCAGGAAAAACCGCCACCATTCCTTGAGCCAATACTTAAACCACTTCTCGTCTTCCCCGGGTTTTACAAAGAACTCAATCTCTGCGATATCAAACTCCCTTGTGCGAAAAAGGAAATTGCCAGTGGTAATCTCGTTGCGAAAGGACTTTCCCGCCTGGGCTATCCCAAAGGGAAGCTTTTTGCGCATGGTTTCTTGCACCATTGCAAAATCCATAAACATGCCCTGGGCGGTTTCCGGACGCAGATAGGTCGCATTCGCCTTGTCTTGGACCGGACCAAGGAACGTCTGAAACATTAAGTTGAACTGTTTTGTCTCCGTAAAATCCCGGTCTCCGCAGGAAGGGCATTGGTTAGCTTCTCTTGCCTCCCCCTGCCCCTTGAACCTGCCGTCCATCATGTGGTCTGCCCTGAATCTCGCATGGCAGCTCTTGCATTCAATCAAAGGGTCGGTGAAATTTGCCTCATGGCCCGAGGCCTGCCACACCTTTGGACTCATAAGAATAGAGGTTTCAATGGGGACTACTTCTTCCCGCTGCTGCACGAATCTCTTAAACCACTGGGTTTTGATGTTCTGTTTCATCAATGCGCCCAAGGGGCCGTAATCATACAGTGCCTCCACGCCCCCGTAGATTTCAGAGGAAGGGAACACAAATCCCCTTCTTTTTGCCAGGGATATGATTTTTTGCATGAGGTCTTCCATACAACGTACTGTATCAGATTTATGAGAAAACAAAAGGCAGGTTAATCTTGCGTCTATTGACAGCATTACATCATGCTGTTATGATATGGCTATGAAACGAACTCAAATACAATTAGAAGAACTGGTATGGGAAGCATTGCGTGCGCGCTCTTTTCAGGAGCGGCGTTCCATTGCAGAAATTATCCGTGAAATGGTGCGCAGTCAAATGGAAAAACGGAAGGCGAGAAAACCATACTCCATACGGGATTTTTCCTTTATCGGTGCTGGCGCATCCAGGGGAAAGGGAGCCGGTGCTGTTTCTGAGCGGCACGATGAAGAGTTCGCAGACAGCATCCCATGATATTCCTTGACACGTCTGCAATCTACGCGCTCGCAGACACAACAGACCAAAACCACGACAAGGCAGTGCGTCTGTTCACAAAGGCCTCCAAAGAAGGAGAGGAGCTGTTCTTGCATAACTATATTCTTATTGAGGCGACCGCCCTCATTCAGCGCCGCCTCGGACTTCATCTGGCAAAAACATTCCTGAAAGATTCCTCAAAGTTCACGGTTCTATGGATAGATGCTTCCCTCCATGAAAAAAGCGTACAAAGCTTTCACCAGAGCTCACAACGCAAACTGAGCTTTGTGGATTGGGTGAGTTTCCTTGCAATGAGAGAAAAGGGTGTTGCTGCTGCCTTTGCTTTTGACGAAGATTTTCGCAAAGCTGGCTTTCGGCTCTACCAATAACTCTTACTGCACTACACCCATTGCCGGAGTTACGGAGTCATCATCCGGAAGGGTGGTGTCTACGGGGGTGTCTGTTGCAGCCAGGGAACGCTCCGTGAACGCATCATCCCCCGTAATGCGCGCCTCCCCTATAACCTGGGGAGTTGTCCCTTTCTGGGACGCTGTTGGGGTAAATTGAACCTGGAATGCAACCGAAGAAGCCGGCTCAAGAGACCCAGTCCCGGCTGCAAGGTCTCCCGCGTCCCACACCACCTCCCTTGAAACCTGGTCAAAAGTAAGGGAGCTGTTTTCCGGAAACACCTTGCCGGTCAGGACGACTTCCGCAGGAAGCGTGGCCCGCGCCTTTACGTTCTCAACTCCGTTGTAGAAATTGCTT
>MHTT01000011.1:1494-12631 GCA_001823165.1 Candidatus Wildermuthbacteria bacterium RIFCSPHIGHO2_01_FULL_49_22b | reverse complement strand
AAACAGAAAGGCGTACCACGACTACAGCATCCTGGAGACCTTCGAGGCGGGTTTGGTGTTGCAGGGCCAAGAGGTGAAGTCCGTGAGAGCAGGAAGCATGCAGTTAGCTGGCTCATACGTTTCCTTTCGGGGCCAAGAACTGTTTTTGGCGGGGGCAACCATACCCCCGTACCAGCCAAAGAACGCCCCTTCTGACTATGGCCCCGCAAGGCCCCGAAAGCTCCTCTTGAACAAGGCGGAACTCCGAACACTCCTCGGAAGAGCAAAACAAGAGGGATTGACTTTTGTGCCGTTACGGGTATATACTAGCAAGACAAGAATCAAGCTTGCCTTTGGAATTGCCAGGGGAAAGAAAAAAGGAGACAAGCGAGAGCTCTTGAAAAAACGGGAGGCCCAAAGAGAGATGGAGCGGGCTTTAAAACGGGGGTGACGCGATTCGATGGGTAGCGGAAGCTGTCATGCGAGCTGAGGTTCCAGGGTACTCACAAAAAAACCTGGGGCACCAAAAATGCCAACGCTTTTAAGCCGGCACAGCCGGCGTTCGCCTACGCATAACACCGTAGACCATCTGTTTGCTGATTCTCGATAGGCAAAACAGGTGTCAATCATCGAGAAAGGGCTGTTTCCCGTGATCCGGGGGAACAGCGACATAAACAGGATCAAAAGGAAGGAAGCTTTGGTCCCGTTCTAACTCTCCTTCCCGCAAAAACGGGACTGCGCTCGGAGATATGTCAGACAGAAGCTATCTAGACGGGGCTTCACCGCCCCCACCTCCACCCTAAACCGCGTAAGGTTGGTGCCCTGCACCCTGCGGGGTGCAGGGCACCAACCTTACGTATAACCATTCACCAACTTTGCCAAAACAAACTTTCATCAATAACCAGATACGGGCCAGCGAAGTTCGGCTGATTGACGAAACGGGAAATCAGGTGGGCGTAATCCCCCTAAGAGAGGCGTTAGAGAAAGCGCAGCAAGCAGGCCTAGATCTCATTCAGGTAACCGAGAAAGTGAACCCTCCCGTTGCAAAGATTGCCGACTATGGAAAATATCTTTACCAGCAAGGAAAGAAGGAGCGCGAGGCCAAAAAGCACACGGGCGGGGATTTAAAAGAAGTTCGTCTCACTTTCAACATTTCAGACCACGACCTTGCGACAAGGGTAAGGCAGGCAGAAAAGTTTCTAAAGCGAGGAGACAACATTAGAATCAACCTGCGCCTTAGGGGACGACAAAAAGCATTGCTGGCCCACGCACGGGAAAAGATCCTAAAGTTCATGGAACAACTCAATGCCCTTGTCCCTATTCGAACGGAACGGGACATGAAGCTGGAGCCGCGGGGCCTCACCATGGTCATCACCAAGAAATAAAGCAAGGAACAACAGCTACTTATGCAAAAAAGAAAAGCAAAAACGAGAAAGTCCATAATAAAACGCTTTAAGTTCACTAAAAGCGGCAAGATTTTGCACCGTTCAGCTGGCCAGGACCACTACCGAACCAAGAGAACAGGAAAACAGCGGAGAGCCATGAGGGGTTGGACCAAGCTTAGCTCCCCTGACGCAAAGAAAATAAAGAAACTGCTAAAAAGCTAACGAAGCTAAGAAGCTAGTATATGGCGCGGGTTAAACGAGGAACTATCGCGAAAAAACGCAGAAGGAATGTCTTGAAAAAGGCCAAGGGCTTCAGATGGGGCAGAAACAAAAAGTACCGCCTGGCAAAAGACGCTCTGCGCCACGCATGGGAGTATTCATACCGTGACCGGAAAGGCAAGAAGCGCAGTTTCCGCAAGCTCTGGGAAACCAAGATTTCAGGAGGCGTAAGAGAACAGGGTTTGAGCTACAGCAGATTCCTCCCTCTGCTCAAAAAGCAGAACATTGTCTTGGACAGAAAGATTTTGGCAAAACTTAGAGAAAAGCATCCCGCAACCTTTAAAAAATTAATAGAGCAAGTAAAGCAATAGAAGCAAAAACAGGGCTCAAGAGCTCTGTTTTTGTCTTTGCAAAAACCTATGGGCTCGGTGCAAGATTCTTCTGGCATTGGCAAACTTCAGCTTGGCTGTTGCCTCTTTGAAGGACAGCCATACAAACCCTTTGTGTTCAAAGGAAATCTTCACCTCTTTTTTCTTGGTGGAGGCCAGAAAGAACACCACGGTTTTGAATACGGTTTTCCTCTGCACCCGAAAATAAGAATCGTGCCCTTCGGGCAGAACCTTGTTTTCTCGCGATGCTCGAAAATAGTACTGAATGCGCTCTTTGAAGCCGGGGGCAAACGCAATGTCGCGCAACCCGGTTTCTTCTGCCACCTCCCTGGCTGCGGCCTGCTGTTCCGTTTCCCCATTTTCCAGATGCCCCTTGGGAAAATCCCAGTACTCTTTCTTTGCTCTTTTTGAAGTTGGATAGTGAAGCAGAAGGTAGCGGGGCTCTCCTTGTTCCATGCGGAATATGACGGCTCCTGCTGATTGTTCCTTTGGCATAATGCTAGTATCTTGTATCTAGTAGTTAGCAGTTAGTATACTACATACAAAATACTAAATACTCTGCTGTTAATTTCTCTATTTCTTTTTCAGCAACCCTAAAAATCCCACAACATCTCTGGTATTCATAACGTCCGATGCCTTGGCCCATCCTCTTCTCGCTTGCGCGATACCAAACCTCAAGAACCTGAAATGGGACTTGTCGTGGGCGTCAGAATCAATCGCAAGTTTCACTCCTGCCTCCACGGCCTTTCGAATGTCCGCGTCCTTCAAGTCCATCCTTACAGAAGCGTTTACTTCCAGCGCGGTCCCTGTTTTTTGAGCTTCCCTGATAATCTCTTCCATATCCGCCTCATAGGCCTCGCGCTTAAGGAGCCATCTCCCTGTCGGATGAAAAAGAATATCCACATGAGGGCTTTTCATTGCCCGCACAATCCTTTTTGTCATGTCATTCTTTGACATCCTGAAGTTTGAGTGAACAGAAGCTCCTACCACATCCAGCTTTGCCAACAACTCATCTTCAATATCCAAGCTTCCGTCCTTTCTAATATTCACCTCGGCTCCCTTCAATACTCTAAATCTCGAATTCCGAAATTCGGATTTCGAATTTATCCTATCTATCTCTGCCATCTGGAGCCGCAGCTTCTTTTCATCCAGTCCGCCGGTCATGGCAAGGTCTCTGGTGTGGTCGGTGATGGCAATGTAGGAGAGCCCTTGTTTTTTCGACTCCCTTGCCATCTCTTCAATGGAATGTCTGCCGTCGGTCCAGTCGGTCTGCACCTGCAAATCTCCCTTCAGAGAACCATAGGGGATGAGCTTCGGGAGTTTTCCCAAAAGAGCTGCCTGCACTTCTCCCCGGTCTTCTCTGAGTTCGGGTTCCGGTTCCTGTATGCCAAGGATCCGGTATACCGACTTCTCTGTTTTGCAGGCAACCAGTTTCTTGCCTTTTCCGCCTACGGCGGATCCGCCTTTGGCGGAGAACAATCCGTATTCAGACAGCTTGAATCCTTTTTTTGCCGCCAAGGTTCTCAAACGCACATTGTGCTCTTTGGAACCGGTAAAATACTGGAGGGCGGCGCCAAACACATTCTCTGGCACAACACGAACATCCACGTCAAACCCTTGTGTGCTCCGAACCGATGTCTTAGTCCTTCCCTTTCCCCATACCTTCTCATGAGGAACCATGTTCAAGAAAAAGTCCATGGCCTTTCCCGGCTGTTTCGTGCTCACCAGAATATCTATATCACCAATAGTTTCTTTCATGCGGCGCAGGGAACCGGCCGGAACTGCCTGCCGCACTAATCCGGAGGCCTTTAATTCCTCTGCATATCTTTGCGCAACGGGATAGATTTCATGAAGCAGCCACCTTCCCTCAGACCTTTTCAGGAAGCCAATCCCCTGCAAAATGTTTTGCTCCTTCTTTGGCCCAAACCCGGGAATCCCCGCCACCCTTCCTGCTCTTGCCGCCTTTTCCAGGTCCTTGAGGTTCTTTATCTTCAAGTATCCCCACAGCTCCTTTACCATTTTTGGGCCGATTCCTTCCACCAGGGTCAGCTTCTCAATGTCTGTGGGCATCTTTTTTCTGTATTGCTCCAGCTCGTGAATCTTGCCGGTTTCCAGGTACTCTGCGATTTTTTCTGCTATGCCTTTCCCAACGCCTGGAATTCCCTCTAATCCTTTGGGCCCTTCTTTCTGATAGATTTCCTCTGCCTCGTCTGACAAAACGTTCAGCGCTTCTGCCGCCTTCTCATACGAGCGCGGCTTAAAGGGGATGCTGTCCATCTCAAGATAGAGGGCAAGCTCAGAAAAGATGCGGCTAAGTTCTCGGTTTGCCATAATTAAAAGAGTTTTTGGAATACGCGCTCAACTCTGCTGACAAGGAGGCGGCGCACCAAGACAGCGCCCATGCGCAAAAGCAGAACCAGCGCAAAGAGGGCAACAACCAGTTCTGCTGCCCTCACCAGGAACGCAAACGCTGCTCCCGCGTGTCCTTCCAGGCCCAGTGCCTGAAAGGACAAAACCTGCAGGGCCTCGTGCGAACCCAGCTGTCCTGGAATAGGAATAAGCAAAGAGAGAAAGGTAAAGCCGGTGATGGTGAGGGCGGGAAAAAATCCCAGCGCCCCTCCCAGAAACGCCACGAGCACAAAGGTGCGTAAAAGAGCTGCTGCCGCCTTCGCAAAGGAGAGAAACAATCCTTCCCAGAATGCCCTGTTTCGCATCCTGAAAAACCGCAGCACCTCCTGCTCCATTTCCAAAAACCCGTTGTTATCGTTCAGCCGGGGAAAGAACATGCGGAGAATGCTTTCTTTGCGGTGCGATTTGAGATAGAAGAAGAGAAGGGCTAAAGCCAGCATGCCCGATGCCAGCAGAATCCACCAAAGCAGGGGGGGAATGAGGGCGTAATGAAAAAAAAGAAGAACAAAGATGCCGGCTCCCAAAACCAGGAGATAGGCGGTGAGCTCCAGGAAACGCTCCACCACGGTGGACACGATTCCCCGCTGCAGGGGAACCTCATGAAATTCCCGCAGGGCGTAGGCCCGGAACAGCTCTGAACCGAAAAAGGCCATGGGAAAGAAAAAAGAGAGAGCAAACCCTCCAAAGTACTGTTTGAGCAAGGACCAAAAGGAGACCCGATATCCCTGGTGGCGAAGGATTTCACTCCACCTGATAGCTCCCACAAACAGCATAAGGAAGGTAAGCAAAATGAGCAGGACACCCTTCCCCCCCCAGAAGCCCTGAATGGCGCTCCAAATCTCATCCCATCCCACAAACCGCAGCACGCTGGAAAAAAGGATGATGCCCAAAACAAGAAGAGCAACGAATGCCAGGAGGCGTTTCATAATCTGGTATTATACCTCCCGTTCCTTGTTTTTTCTATCCCCAAGAAAGAAGAAAGCCGCCTTCTTATGGAAGGCGGCTCATAACGGCATCCCCGCACAGCTTAGCTGATACTCCTTGAGGACCTCGCGAAGGCCTTCTACTGCCTGAGTGTAGCGGAGCACTGGAGCGAGGGCGCTCTTGTACTCTGGGGGAACCTCTCCGCCCCGCAGAAGCTCGCGAATCGCAATGAGGGTTTGTAGATTCCCTCCTCCAAGCTCAATGTTCCATCGGATGTAGGACAGCTCAGCCATCGTACCGGCACTAAGTCCTACACACACGCAAAGCTCTGGTGTGGAGACCACTTCCAGGTTTGCCCTGATCCAGTCAGCCGGACGCCGCACTTCATCTGCAATGACAGCGTAGGGCTCTGCATGCTCAATAGACCAGAGATCACCCGGCAGAGGCAAGAGCATTACGAGCTTCTCGCCTCCATGGTCTTTGTAGCTCTCAGCAACCGCTTGAAGCATTCCGCCGTCAGCAGTCACCAAAAGCTCTTTCCCTGTCTCTGCAAGTATCTGCCCCACCAGAGCTCCACGCTCTCCAAGGATCTCCTGGGACCGCCCAAGAAACTGCGCCAATTGGCTTATGTCCGTAGGTCCGATAACCCCAACCATGTTGCAGGCCATGCTCTCACCTCCTTTCTGGGTCAGAATCAAGATGCGCCGCTTTAGCACCCTTGGGGGCGCCTTTTCTTATAAGAAAGAACTACCTCTTCTTTTTCTTCATCCTTATTCCCCGCCTCTTTTTTAAGATATGCGACTCTTCCTTGGATATAGTTTCAAGCAATTCAAGAAGTTCTTTATCGGAAACTACCTCGTCTGCATGCTCCCACCAGGGTTGCGTTGGAAACTTGCGATTTTTCTCAAACTGCTCAAATGCTTCAAGTAAATTCTCAATTCGGTCAAGCTGAAGCACGAACTTTGCTTCCGGACTCTCCATCTTGAGGCACTCTGCCCAAGCATCCAGAATATCCTTCTTCATATGTGGCGGGAGCTTTGCAGTAAGTTTCTGCAATGCCGCCTGCTCCTTTCGAAGTTTCGTCTTGTGTCTTCGCTGTTTTTCTTTCAAGGAAAGACGACGCCATCGCCATGCTAGTTTATACTTTTTGTCGTTTTTGTCAAAAAGCCCTTGATAGGGGGTGATGTCACCCGTATACACCTTGCACAGGTCATGCACCAAGGCCAACTTCATTGCCCGCGCCAAATCCAGCTTTCTCCTCTGGCCCAACAGCCATACCATGAGGGTCAAGCGAAACGTATGGTCGCTTGCGCTGTCTACGTCTTTTTCCTTCACGCCGTAATACAAAACACCTTGTCGTCTAATATTGCGGAGACCGCGAATTGTCTTTAGAAATTGGAGGAAATACCGCATAGAAAGCTTATCCTGCGGAGAAAGTGTTCAGAAGGGCGGACAGCTCTCCGGTCCTTTTACAATACAAGAGAATATCCCATAGTTCAACCTCAATCTCTGGCGGGATCTTCTTGCCCCGCACCAATTCTTGCAATACCACTAAGTGTTTTAAGCGGCCCCGGTTGAACTGACGATTCCATTTAATGTACGCCAGCTCGCTCAATGTACCAGAGCTCAACCCTACACAAATGCAGATATCTGGAGCGGTTACCACCTGATAATTCGCCCAGAACCAGTTTGGCTGCTTACTCAACTTATCTGCATGCTGGATATAGAGCTTTGCATGCTTGTTTGGCCATGGCTCCCCTTTCTTGGGGTAAAGCATAAGGAGTTTCTTGCCCCCCGCCTTCTTGTATGCATGGGCAACGCCGCTCACCATGCCTCCGTCACTATTCACCCAGATTTCGTATCCGCGGGACGCAAGGATCCTGCCAACTTCCTCTGCTTTTCCCAATAAAAATTCTTCTGACTTGCCTGTCAGCTTGCTTAACTTCTTCATATTGGTCGGGCCTATAATGCCCACTTTCAGTGTCATACGAAGAGAAAAAAACCAAGGACTAAGTCCTTGGATCCTATCATGAGACAGAGAGGCAAACAAAACGCCCCGCTGTCTCTACACAGAAACATATTGAATTTTTACAATGCGATACACGGTCTTTTTAGGAGAAGACACAACCACTTCTTCCCCTGTCTTCTTCCCCAAAAATGCGCTTCCTACTGGCGATTCATTGGAAATCCTTCCCAGGGAAGGGTTAGCTTCAATAGTCCCCACAATTTCAAATTCATCAACCTGCCCATCGTCAACTTCCACGGTAACGCGGGCTCCAAGAGACACCGTGCTACGATCCTTCTTAGGGGGAGCTATAATGATTTCAATGTTCCTCAAGATAAGCTCAAGCTCTGCCAGCTTTGCCTCCAGCAAGCTCATATCTTCCTGAAAAGCAAGATAGTCGGGATTCACCTCTTCTGAATGCCAAATACTCGGCACCTCTTCTCCGGTGGTTTTTTTCTTCTTGAACTCCACAAGCTGCCGGTATTCCTTTTCAAGCTTGGAGAGCCCCTGCTTGGTAACGTAGTATTTGGTTTCTGTCATGATAGATGTATTAGCTCTTGATACGAAAACTGGTCCTTTTGGGGGACCAGATTTATTGACACTCCTTTTTTCAATACCTTTTGTGGGTCAATAAATCCGGCCACGTACTTTCTTGGCAAAAATCAATCCTGTAAAATTTCCTTGATAGTGATAATTGAATCTCATTGTATTTTTAAATCCCTTCTTTCTGGGGACTTTTTTATTGTATGCCCACCCAATAACTTTGTCAAGGGTACTGCTTAGTTTTCTAAGGTATTTTTGGCATTATGCGTTGAAAACCAAAGAGAATAAGGGGATACTCTTTTGTTTCTACTATATGCTTTTATGCCATTCTTTACTATAGGGCGAACTCCAGTATTCTGTCAAGAGTCCCGCAATGGTTTTCCCCATTTTATCCACAGGTTCTATAACGAGGGAAAATATATCTTTGGCACAATGGGCAGCTCCCCTATTGTGATATTTACTCTTTTGGAGCCCGGAACCGCATGAATTCTGTTTGCGATAAAGTCCTCAATATGATGAAGACTCCGAACCAAAATATCAATATTTAAGGTTTGTTTGCCAGACATTTTCACCAAACGGCACACTTCTGGAGAGCATTCCAAAACCTCAATAAGCTTCTCTAATATCTCGGGCTCCGCCTCAATCTCAACATGGGCAGACATGGTATAGAACTGGTCAATCACCAATCCTCCTTGAATCTTAAATGCTTTTTCTTGCAGTAATTTTTCTACCCTGTTGCTTACTGCCACCGCACTCAAGTTCACTTTTTTTCCAATGTCTGCAAAAGATGCTCTCCCGTTCTGAATAAGATGCCTCATGATTTTCAGGTCAAGGGCATCAATAATGTCCAG
The DNA here is from genome assembly GCA_001823165.1 of Candidatus Wildermuthbacteria bacterium RIFCSPHIGHO2_01_FULL_49_22b. Lineage (GTDB taxonomy): Bacteria > Patescibacteriota > Minisyncoccia > Minisyncoccales > UBA10102 > 01-FULL-49-22b. The sequence goes on along the minus strand of MHTT01000011.1, from coordinate 3,927 downwards.
GCGCCAGATTGTCTCTGCGGCGTACTTCCCTACGGAAAAATCCGCCAGCCCGATGCGGTCAGAATATACGGCAAACTTAATGTCTTTAATCGCAAGACGGCTTTTCCGCACACGAAGCGCCTCCAGGGATCTCTTATACCCTTTGCCCGTGATAATGTCGTTGTCTACAACAAGAACCTTGCGCTTTTTTACCTTTTCTTCCTCCAGGCCTTCTCCGTCATCTTCCATAGTCGTTAGGGTAATGTTCTTTTTCTTTTTTTTCTCTTTCAGCCAATCATACAGGGCCGCACCGTAAAAGGCGCCATCCGGGCGAAGATAGATAATGCAGGCATCATCTTTGCCAAAGTAGCTTGCAATCTTTCCTCCGGTTGCCTCAATAAACTTTTTAATGGGTTCGAGCGCCAAGAGATTGCTCATGAGGAACGATAGTGCTTGTAATGGGAAATGATTTCGTCTCTTAATTCCAGGCTGGCTGCAGCGACAAACAGGGGTATCTTCTCGTGCTGCTTGCCCGGGATAAATTCATAGTCTTTCCAATTGCCTTCTTTGTCAACCTCCCCTATGAGGCACCCCGCCGCCTTTGCTACCCCAAAGCCAGGATCAATTTCTGAACGCGGCTCGTCAAGCATGACGTAGGCGTCCACTTGGCCGGACGCAAGATAGCCGTAAATATGCGCTCCCCCGTAGGGATACAGCAGCGCCCTGGGATGCATGCCCCGGACAAATTCGCCAAAAACGTCAAAGAACTTTGAGGAGTACTGGGAACTCATAACATAGCTTGCGAGAACAAGGGGTTCTGCAAAGCTTTTTCTCGAGGAGGGCTGGAGGGGGGTCTTTCTGCCGTCCCGAAGGTCCAGCAGGAACACGCTTCTTCCGTCGTACACATAGGCCTTCCTGTTTAATATGTCCCCGACCCCGCCGCATAGCAGGGTCCCCGATTCGTCAAAAAAACTCAGTACCGTGTACCACGCGTGCCGAAATCCCCACAAGAACAGAACAGAGTTGTCAAAAGGGTCAAGGGCGCCGTAGAAATCAGGGTGGTCCCCCACTACAATGTTTCCGTTCTCCGGCTCTGAAAATACCGTGGCGCTCTGGCCGGATTTTTCCAAGAGGTGCTGCAAGACCTCCTCCCCAACCCGGTCAATCTCGATCTCTACATCGTCTGGGCGCTCAATCACAGGCCCTAAAATCTTTCGTCCTCCTCCTGCCGCCGCAACCGTATGCACCTTTTCGATGGTTTTCTGGAGATACTCAATGAGAATATGTTGTATCGTTTCCTTGTCCATAGAGGATACGCAGACCCTTCCCAGTGTACGCCTGCTTGCCGTTTTGTCAACTCCAACCCATGGCCCGAGATATAAATTCTCGTTTCATGATCTATCTTTGAATCCTCGCCTTTCTTCAGCCATTTTACTTCGTGGAGTAACGAAACCAAGTATTTTATTCATTTGCTGCTTCGTGAGGGTGAGTCCTAAAAATTTTGCCATCTTGATTGTTTCTCTTGTCGGGTTATCAATAATATCCTCAAAGGATATAAAAAAATGAGGGAGTGTTGGATATTTCCCAAAGAACTCTAAGATTATCCTATCATAGAAATTTGCGATCTGAAGCCCGTGAAAGAACGTAATTGGGTGCTTTACCCAAAACTCATTTCGCTTTCCTCTCGTGAACTTAACCGCAGATTTCGCAACCGCTAGAGGGTTTCTGAAAATAACTACAAAATACGGATTTGTGAGGTATGGCAAAAATAGCTCAATAAGGATATTCGTCCAGGGATCTTTCCAACCCCAGATTCGTTTGTTCTTCTGTTTTCTTCTAATAAGTTGCTGTATCTGTTGCTCAAAGTTATCTTTCTGGGTTAGAAGCCCCTCATAGGAAGGGAAGTCCCAGTAGTTACTCCCCGCTGCTTTAAAAATTGCATCAGTGAGGTTCACAAAATCATAGTCTTCAAAATATCCCTTTGGGTTAAATTCGTCTGCCTCAACGAATTTCTTTCCGATATCTACCCCTAAAAGACGGAGTATTCCTGCTACGAGAGAAGTTCCGCTTTTCGCATTGCCTAAAACTATAACTGTCTTTTTCGTTTTACTATAATTTTGAAGCCTCTTACTTTTGCCTCTCATTTTGGGAAAAACTTATTGAGGGCATGCACCATTTTTTTATTTTGTGCCATCGTACCAACGGAAACACGGATGTATGAATCCATGTAGGGCCCAAACGAACTAGCGTCTCGCAAGATGATTCCCTTTTTTTGAAGCTCGGGGACTACATTTTTTGCCTTCAGGGGAGAAACATCAACCAATACAAAGTTGGACTGTGAAGGGTATACTCTAAATTTTATACTTCGTGTAATATAGTCTCTTCCCTGTGCATTTAACCGGATGATGTTTCTTGCGTATTCTTTGTCTTCTAGTGCAACCCTCGCTGCTTTAA
>MHTT01000011.1:0-1486 GCA_001823165.1 Candidatus Wildermuthbacteria bacterium RIFCSPHIGHO2_01_FULL_49_22b | reverse complement strand
GAACTCGTAAAGAAGGTCATATTTGTTTTTTCAAAGTCTTTCACTAGATTCTCAGGTAGAATTCCGTACCCTACTCGTAGATTTGCCAAGCCGTACACTTTGGAGAAAGTCCTTGTAATAATGAGATTTCTATGCTTTTTGAAGAGATTGACCGCTGAAGATCCTGGTTCTGCGTATTCGATATACGCTTCGTCAGCAAGCACATAACATGTTACCCGCCGTAAGATTTTCTCGATGTCTTCCTTGGGAACCAGCCCTCCAGATGGATTATTCGGAGAACAAAGAAAAATAAGTTTTGTCCTCTTATTAACAGAAGAGAGGAGCTTTGCAGTGGAGATATTGAAATTCCTGTCTCTCTGCACAAAGATGGGGTTCCCGCCAGCAACTCTCGTAACGAACTCGTACATTGAAAATGTGGGGGTGGGAATAATTGTATTGTCTCCTTTATCAATTAAAATTTTACTTAAGGTATCGAAAACTCCGTCGCTCCCCGCTCCCAATACGATACTTCTTACCGATATTCCAATGGTTTCTGAAATTGTTTCTTTAAGTTCTTGGATACTAAGCGGGTCTGGGAACAGCGGCACTTTATCTAAATTTTCTAGAATAACTTTTTTTACTTTAGGGGATGGGCCAAACGGGTTTTCGTTCGAAGCAAGTTTTATGATTTTTCGAGGATTAATCCTAAATTCATCAGCAACTTCTTCAATGGACTTCCCTGGGATATACTCTTCTAATTCTGCAAGAAATTTCTTTTTTTTCATAGGTGTATAATTCGCTTCTTTTTTAGATACTGGAGGATTATATCGACTTGTTCTCGAATCTTCTGATGATCTGAATCTACTTTAATGTGATATTTCTGGGGAATTTCATAGGGTTTTTCTTTGGTGATTCTTACATCGCGCTTTATATATATCCATACCGGTTTTGCGATTTCGTCGATTTTTCTTCTCGTTTCTTCAAATGGCGCTATTACTGATATTATCACTCTGTTCTTCTTAGAAAGCACCACTGCCAGGCGGGCAACTCGAAGATTATGCTCTTCTCGGTCCTGTTTACTAAAACCGAGTCCCGCTGATATAGACTTTCTCATTTCATCGCCATCAAGGATTACCCCGCCTATTTTCTTCTGGAGAGCATACGCGACACTAGTTTTGCCAGCGCCAGTCTGGCCCGTTAACCAAATTACTGGTTTCTGCAACTTGCGATTTCTTCTGATCGCAGTTCCTGATATTTTTTCAATCCCCGGTTTTAACTCAATCCGCCGAATTGCGTAACCCACATCCCTTCCGTAACAAATCTCATCAATGTCGGGGATTACTACAATTTTTACCAAGTCTCCGTATTTCTGAAGAGCACGTTGTATCATAGTCCATCGCTCATAAACGGTATAAGGATTACTTTGATCAATCACGGTATCTCGTATTGCTACCACGGCAGACTTACCTTTTTTGAGTACGGTCTCAATGAGCTTCTTATGCCCCTT
>MHTT01000010.1:41057-51990 GCA_001823165.1 Candidatus Wildermuthbacteria bacterium RIFCSPHIGHO2_01_FULL_49_22b | reverse complement strand
GGCGTAGAGTACCTCGGTCTTTTGTACGCAGAGAAGATCGCAGTGGAAAAGGTAACGGACGTGCTTGCGGTGGGAAACGCGGCAAACGTTGCCGTGGGGTCTTCTCGCCTTGGCCTGAAGACCGCCCTGTACACGGTACTGGGGAACGATGACACCGGCGAGCAGATGGCAAAGATCTTGGTCAGGGAGGGGGTGGTTAAGGACTACATTATGTTTGATAAGAAAAAGAAGAGCAACCTCTCTATTGTCCTCAACTACAAGGCAGAGCGCACCATTTTGGTTCATCACGAAAAGCGCGACTACAACCTGCCAAGATTGGCTGGGGTTCGTTGGCTCTACTTTACATCATTGGGACAGGGACATGAAAAGCTCCACACCCAGATTCCCCGGTACGTAAAGAAGCACGGGGCAAAGCTTGCGTTCAACCCCGGGTCCCATCAACTGAACGAAGGATTGAGGAACTTGCGTCCGATACTGAAAGCAACCGCCGTTCTGTTTGTGAACCGAGAGGAGGCCCAGACCCTGGTGGGGAAAGAGAAGGACATAAAGAAGCTTTTGGTAAAACTTAGGGAGCTGGGGCCGGAGATTGCGGTCATCACCGACGGCCCCAAGGGTTCTTTTGCCTCAAACGGCCTCCACTCCTGCTTCCTTCCCATCTTTCCGGCTCGTCTGGTGGAGCGCACGGGAGCAGGCGACGCTTACGGCACGGGATTTGTTTCTGCTCTGGCGTATGGCAAACCCCTAGCGGAAGCCATGAGATGGGGGACCGTGAATTCCGCATCCGTCATTCAGTACATTGGAGCGAGGGAAGGACTCCTTAGAATAAAGGATATGGAGCGCATCCTGAAAGAGCACCCTTCCTTTAAGGCAAAGAAGATATGAGACAGACGGTGTTCGTGAGCAAGGGGGTGCCGCAGAGAGCCGCAGAGCTCCTCAAAAAACAAGGATACCGCGTGGTGCGGGGAACAAGCGCCGCAAGAGAAGGCAGGGGAGCTGCTGCAGTATTGTGTTTGCTGACTGACAAGGTTGACGCCAAGACCATGGATGCCATCGGTCCTCAGCTGAAAGTCATTTCCAACATGGCAGCAGGAACAGATAACATTGACGTGGCTGCAGCAGAGAAACGGGGCGTGAGCGTTGCCAATACCCCCGACGTTTTGACGGAAACGGTGGCAGAGCATGCCGTTGGCCTGCTGCTTGTTTTGTCGCGGCGGATAGTGGAAGGAGATTGGTTTGTAAGAAAGGGAAAGTACAAGGGATGGAAACCAGACCTCTTACTGGGCCAGGAACTGCGGGGAAAGACCCTGGGAATTGTGGGGTACGGCAGGATCGGGTGCAGGACAGCCGAGATTCTGCAGAAGGGCTTTGGCATGAAGGTGGTGTACCACGACATAAAAGGGTCGGGAGTTCACGAGGCATGCGGGGCAAAGAAAATCTCGTTGCAGGAGCTTTTGGAGCAATCGGATGCCGTGAGCCTGCATGTACCCATGCTTTCTTCCACCAGGCATCTCATTTCAAAAAAGGAGCTAAAAGCGATGAAAAAGACCGCCTACTTAGTGAATACTTCTCGGGGACCCGTGGTAGACGAGAAGGCCCTGGTTGCTTCTTTAGAGAGAAACGAGATTGCGGGAGCTGCCTTAGATGTGTTTGAGAATGAACCAAGACTTGCGCCCGGGCTGGCAAAGCTGGACAACATTGTTCTTACTCCGCATATTGCTTCAGCCTCCAAAGAAGCAAGAGACGCCATGGCAAAGCTGGCCGCAAAGAATATTATCGAGGTCCTAGAGAATTTGTAGGGGCGTTCGTTAGGATGTTAGGATGTTAGACCTCGGAGGTCTAACATCCTAACATCCTAACATCCTAACATCCTAACATCCTAACATATGGTCCAATGGGCTGGGCAAGACCTATTGCTTTATTCTCAACTGGTTTTTTGATAGGATGGAGGCATGAAGAATGTAGAAGTTGAGATTCAGGCCTTTATCAAAGACCCTAAAAAGGTTGAAAGGATACTGCAAAAAGGATGAAAGAAGCGATTGAAAAGTTTGCAGAGCAGTTTTTGTGGGAACCGATTCTTGCCAATGAAGAAAACCTCAAGAGAACAGGCAAGTACGTGCTCTGCGGTATGGGGGGTTCTCACTTGCAGGGGGATATCCTGCAGATGCTCAATCCCGGCCTGGACCTTTTGGTGCACGCTGATTACGGCCTGCCAGAAAACATCACTCCAGACCGTCTGGTGATTGCTTCTTCGTATTCTGGCAACACCGAGGAAACCTTAAGTGCTTTTCAAGCAGCAAAGGAGGACAGTTCTCCTCTAGCTGTGAGTTCTGTTGGGGGAAAGCTCATTGAGCTTGCCAAGAAGCACGGGCTCCCGTATATTCAGATCCCCGATACGGGCATACAGCCGCGCTCTGCCCTGGGCTATACTACAAAAGCTTTGCTCAAGCTTGTGGGCGAGGAGGGATTGTTGAAGGAAGCCGGCGCGCTGGCAGAGACGTTTTTCCCCAAGGATTTTGAGCAAGAGGGAAAAGAACTGGCGCAGCGATTGTTCGGAAAGATTCCTGTCATCTACAGCTCCAGGAAGAACCTGCCCATTGCTTACAACTGGAAGATTAAATTCAACGAATCCTCCAAGATCCCCGCTTTTTACAATGTCTTTCCTGAATTGAACCACAACGAAATGGCCGGGTTTGACGTTATTGATTCTACCAAAGTCCTTTCTAAAAAACTTTGCGTTATCATGCTCAAAGACAATCAAGACCATCCCAGAATCCAAAAGAGAATGGAAGTGACGGGGAAGCTGTACCAAGACAGGGGAGTGCAGGTAGAGGAAGTTTTACTGCGGGGGGAAAGGCCTTTGAAGCGCATCTTTTCTTCCTTGCTTTTGGCTGATTGGACCGCCTGGTATACGGCAAAAGAATATGGGACAGAACCAGAACAGGTTCCTATGATAGAAGAGTTCAAAAAACTCATTGGATAAATACTAATGCTATCGCCTCAGTATTAATACAAAGAGTAAGGGTAAAGTAAGGGCAAAGTAAGAGTGGGGGAAAAATGGATTTGCCAACTTCCTTTGCTCTTTGTAGAATACTATAATGTCAAAGAATATCCTTATTGGAGCTGGCATCGTTATCATCATTGCAGCAGCTCTGTACTATTTTTTGGTACTGCAAAAGCCCACTCCCCAGATAACTCCTTTGGAAAAAGAGGAAGAGGGCTTGGGAAGTGAGTTGCTCAAAAATCCAGGCACCCTTGTCCCCCAAGTCAATCCGTTTCAAGATGTTGATACCAACCCCCTCCAGGGCACTAACCCGTTTGAGGGAGGTTATAGAAATCCATTTCAATAACTTGTTATGAGTGATACCCAACGATTTATTCTCCTTTTTGTTCTTGTTGTCGTCTTCGGGGTTGCGGGAAGTGTTCTTGCAACAAGCAAAGACGACATTGTGTTTCCGGTCGCTGAACTCGGAAACTGTCAGGATGAGGCAGAATGCAGCGCGTATTGCGACGACCCTGCGAATATTGATGCTTGTCTTGCGTTTGCAGAGCAGCATAACTTGATGCCCGCAGAGGAAATTGAAAAAGCAAAGAGATTCCAGTCCATTGGGGCGCAGGGTCCTGGCGGGTGCACCACGGAACGGGAGTGCGAGGCATACTGCGAGAATGTAAATAATATTGAAGAATGCCTTGCCTTTGCAGAACAGCATGGCTTCATGGAGGAAGAGGAATTACAGGAGGCACAGCGGGTTGCTGCGGCCCTGAGAGCCGGAGCCCAACTTCCCGGCGGGTGCACCAGCAAGGATGCGTGCGAGGCGTACTGTGAAGACCCAGGCAACATGAGAGAATGCATTGCCTTTGCAGAAGCAGCAGGATTCATTCCTCCCGAGGAACTCAAAGAAGCAAAGCAGGTGCTCAAGGCTATTGAGGCTGGGGTGCCTCCCCCAAATTGCAGAGGGAAAGCACAATGCGATGTTTACTGTCAGGAGCCATCGCATATGGAAGAATGCGTGAACTTTGGTATTGCAGCAGGTCTCATTCCTCCAGAAGAAGCAGAGCAGGTTCGAAGGATTCTTCCATTAATGAAGGCAGGCAAGATGCCTGGAGAATGTCAAAAAGGGAAAGAGGCGTGTGAAGCATACTGCAGCCAAGACGAGAATATTGAGGAATGCACCACGTTCTTTGTAGAAGCGGGGTTCATGACCGCAGAGGAAGCAGAAATGTTTCGAAAAACAGGCGGCAAGGGCCCTGGCGATTGCAGGAGTAAAGAGGAATGCGAGGCATTCTGCAACAGTCCCCAGAACCAGGAGGTGTGTTTTGAGTTTGCAAAAGAGCACGGCTTAATTCCAGAAGAAGAACTGCGCAACATTGAGGAAGGAACAAGGCAGTTCAGGCAAGGCGTAGAGCAAGCCCCACCCGAGATTGCCCAATGCTTAAAAGAAACAGTTGGAGAAGAGGTTTTGCAGAAGATTCAGTCAGGAACTTTGATGCCCAGCCGGGAACTGGGAGAGCATATGAGGGAATGCTTTGAGGAGTTTATGCAAAAACAGCAACAGATGATGGAACAAAGGATGCAAGAATGCCTTGCAATGCCTTGTGAACAGGCGTTTGCGTGTCTGGAGAATATGCCTACAGGAGGTGGTCCCGGAGAAGGCCCTGGCAAGGGAGAAGGACCTGGCGAGGGAGAAGGACCTGGAGGGCCCTCAGGATTTGAACAGGCTATTCAGGCAAAGATTGAGTCCTGCGTTCAAGAGTTTCAACCCCAGGAAAGCCAAGGATTCCCAGGGGAGTTTGGTTCGCCGGAAGAATTTCATGAAGGAGCGCTTCCTCCTGGGTTTGAAGGGGAAAGCCCGGAAGATATAGAGCGGATGTTCCAAGAACAAGAAGAACAGAGAATACGCCAGCAGTTTGAGCAAGAATTTGAGCAGCAATTCCAACAAGAGTTTGAGGGTCAGTTCCAAGAACAGCAACAACAGCAGGAAGCTCCCGCAGGCGGCTCGGTCATTGACGCTTTCTTGTATTTGCTGTTGCCGTTATTGCCAAAGTAATAATGAATCAAGAACTCAATTTGTTTGTAAGAGAATCGCTGGGGAAGAATCAGAGCAGGGCATCTATCAGGGAAGCCCTGCTTTCAGCCGGGTGGCAAGAGTCCGAGATTGCAAAAGCCCTGCATTCCTTTGCGGAAGTTGATTTTCCCTTACCCGTTCCCAGGAAAAAACCCTATCTTGCGGCCAGGGAGGCCTTTTTGTACCTTGTTTCCTTTATCACGCTGTACATCTCCGCGGTGAGTTTTGGCGTTCTCCTTTTCTCTTTTATTGATATCTGGTTCCCCGATGTCTTGCACCCTGCGTTTGGAAGAGAGGTATCAACAAACGCCATTGCTTCTTTAATTGTTGCCTTTCCCATTTTTATCCTGGTTACCAGAAGATTGCGCCAGGCTGCCTCTCAAGATCCCGAACGAAAGGAATCTCTCGTGCGAAAGTGGCTTACCTATCTTACTCTGGTGGTTGCCGCCGCGGTGCTTATTGGCGACCTTATTGCTATCCTTGCCTCCCTGCTGAGTGGGGAAATTACCGTTCGTTTTCTGCTGAAAGCCCTTACGGTTTTGGGTGTCGCGGGAGCAATCTTTGGGTTTTACCTAACCTCGCTTCAAAAAGAAGAAAAAGAAACAGTACCATAATATCTACTGCGGCGCTATTTACATGAAGGTGGATTTTATTCATTTTTTCCAATCTCGCGCGTTTGCTTTTATGATTGTCGGAGCGGTGGCTGCCTCGGCTGCCTACGGGATTTTTCTTTCGGGCACCCCAGCACAACAGCGCGTCCTTCAATTTGACCAAAGGAGACTGTCTGATCTGCAGCAGATCTCGTATGCCATTGACGAATACTGGGCAAGGAACAAAGCGTTTCCTGATAACTTGGAAACCCTGCAGGACTCCCGCTATTATTTTGTGCAGTCCTTGGCGGATCCCAAGACCCAAGAACCCTATGAATACCGGGCCACGGGAGAGAAAACCTATGAGCTGTGCGCGGTGTTTGCTTTGAGTTCGGCAGAAAACGGGGAATTTCTGCGTTTTTCCCCTTCCCCTAAGGTGTGGCAGCACGAGGCGGGAAGAACCTGTTTTTCCTTGGAGATTCAGCCCAGGATAGTCCCGTAATTATGGTATATGGTATAGTGAAGAATAATAAACAATAATAACAAAGGCACATGAAAATACTTTTTTTATCACTCATCGTCTTTGGCCTCTTGGCAGCGGGCATTGCCTCAGCCGACCACGGCGAGGAAGCCGAGCTTGAGGCCGTAGAACAGGCAGAATCAGTCACGCTGGCCGACCTGGAGATTGAAGACCCTGGTCTTCTGCCAACCTCCCCCTTCTACTTTTTCAAGGAATGGGGCAGAGGAGTGCAAAGCTTCTTTGCCTTTAACCGTGTTGCAAAGGCAGAGTTGGAAGTGAAGTTTGCCAATGAAAAGGCAGCAGAACTTAAAGTTGTTCAGGAACAGCGCCCCGATGACGAAACGAGCATCGCCCGAGCGCTCTCCAACTTCCAGGGCTCCCAGGAACGCCTGGCCGCGCGTCTGGAGAGCTTGCGGGAGACCTCTCAAAATCCCAACATTGACCGCTTGCTGGAAGGGGTGGCGGAGCGTAGCGTTCTCCACGAAAAGCTTTTGCAGGAAGTGAAAATGAAAAACGAAGACAAGCAAGCGCTTGCGGAAAAATTTCAGGAAGTGAACCTCAAGATAGCTGAAGTGGTAAAGAAGGCGGCTGAAAAAGACGACCTGGAAAAGTTCACAGAACGGCTGCAAAAAGCCCTGGAAACAGGAAAGGGGAGCGTCTTGAAGGATGTTCGCGCAGTTGAGATTTTAGACGGCATCACAGAAAGCGTGCCAGAGAAGGTAAAGATGCGTTTGGAGGCCGTGCGTGATGACTTTAAGGAAAAGGCCCGGGTGCGAATTGAGGAGTTTGCACTCGAGGACGGAGAAAAGCTGAAGGCGATTTTAGAGCGCATTCCAGGCGACAGCGGCAGGAGAGCAGTAATATTGGAGGAGCTTCGCATCAAGGTTTCAGACCGGGCCGCCAATGCGCTAGATAAGGCGCAGGACGCGCTGGAAGAAAAGATTTCCAATGCGGCAAACCGAAAAGAAACGGCAGCAGAGCAGATTCAAAGAGCTGGAGAAATTCTAGCCAAAACACAAGAGAAGGCAAGGGAAACGGGGGAGACGCGAGAAAGCGTGAAGGCCCTTTTGGAGCAGGCAGAGAGCCACTTGGCTTTAGCAAAGCAGGCGTTTGAAGAAGAGCGGTACGGGGAGGCCTTTGGGCAGGCGCGGGCAGCCGAAGTTTTAGCTCGCAACGCCTTGCGAGTTCTTGAGAGGAAAGAGGATTCTTCTGCGGTTTTAGAACGGGTGCAAGAAAAGGTGCAGGATCGGGTTCTGCTCCCGGAGCCCACGCGGCCCGCGACCGATGTGCTCTGCACGCAAGAATACAAACCCGTGTGCGGAGAGAACGGAAAAACCTATTCCAACCGCTGCGTCGCAGAACAGCAAAACAAAATGAAAGTTGCCCATGAAGGGAAGTGCGAGGAGCGGGACCCCGAGGAAGGGAAAGAAGATGAGGCAGATTTGCGTCTAAGGATAAACCAAACAGATATACTCAAAAAAATAGTCCCCGAGGGCTTTGTCCCTGCGGGACAATCTGAGACAGCAGAGTAGCATGGCTTCCCTTTGGGAGCGAAAGAAACGGGCCGCAAAGATTGTCAGCTCGTTGCGGAGGATGTTCCCAGAGGCAGGGATTGTGCTGAAATATTCCAACAACTGGGAGCTTTTGGTTGCAGTTATTCTTTCTGCTCAATGCACCGACAAGAAGGTGAACGAGGTGACAGAGAAGCTCTTCAAGAAGTATCAAACCTTGAATGACTATATAACAGCAGACCAGAAAGAGTTTGAACAGGACATTAAACCGACAGGGTTTTACCGAAACAAGGCAAAGAATATCCTGGCTGCAGCAAAGATGGTGAAAGAGAAGTTTGGAGGCAAGGTTCCAAGGACCATGGAAGAAATGCTGCGGCTCCCCGGAGTTGCGAGAAAGACGGCAAATGTGGTGCTGGGAAACGCCTACGGGATAGTGGAAGGCATCGCAGTAGACGCGCATGTCATGCGCCTTTCCCAAAAGCTGGGACTGTCCCAGCACAAAGACCCCGTAAAGATTGAGCGGGATTTAATGGAGCTGGTCCCCAAGAAGGATTGGTTTTTTCTTACCTACGGCCTCATTGAGTACGGTAGACACATTTGTCCTGCAAGAAAGCACGAGTGCGGAAGCCATCCTTTAACCAGGATTTATCCAAAAGCCGCAAGCATATGGCCATGAACCTGACAGAGAAAAAATGCGTGCCGTGCAAAGAAGGAATCCCGCCCCTCAAAAAAGAGAAGATAGAGAAATATCTCAAGGAGGTGGAAGGATGGGAGGCAAAAAAGGGAAAACTTATTTCCCGGACCTTTTCGTTCAAGAGTTTCAAGGAAGCGATTAATTTTGTGAATCAGGTTGCGGGCATCGCGGAACAAGAACAGCATCACCCGGATATTCATATTAGGTACAAGAAGGTGACACTGGAACTTACTACGCACGCTATTGCGGGGCTTTCTGAAAACGACTTTATCATGGCAAGCAAGATTGACGCAATGCACAACTGGGAGGAAAACGTGCAAAAAGTTGTGGTGGAAAAGCTGTTTTCCTTCAAATTGCTTGTTGTCGTAGTGATTGTTTTGCTTATCATTCTTTTGTTAAAAACTTAATCGTTGGGGCAACAAGAAAGGCAGAGCTTGTTTCTCTAACCGGGAAGGAGAGAGTTGCCGGGAACTTTAAGGAATGGTAAGGTGGGGTTATTCGATCCTTCCTTGACTGTCCCGGTGGGAAAAGAGGAGTTGGTGCCGGGACCTTGGCAGAAGATTGTATTGGTTGAGTTTGGAGGCCCCAGAGAGAGAACCGTTGCAGTAAACTTTGTTTCTTGAACACATATGTCCCAATACTATTCTGGAAAACGAAACCGCAATCTCTATGAGAAAGGGTCCCGGGAGTTTCGATTGAGCCGTTCCAAGATTGAAAACTTTCTCAAGTGCCCCCGCTGCTTTTATCTTGACCGTCGCCTTGGCGTGGATCAGCCGCCCGGCTACCCCTTTTCTTTGAACGCCGCGGTGGATACCTTGCTGAAAAAGGAGTTTGACGTTCTTAGAACAAAGCAGGAATCCCATCCTCTGTTTGCGGAATACGGCATTGACGCCGTTCCTTTTCAGCATGAGAGGATGAATGAATGGCGGGAGACACTCAAAGGGCTTCAAAGCTTCCATGAACCTTCAGGATTTATGGTATCGGGAGCGGTGGATGACATTTGGCAAAACTCCAAGGGCGAGCTGCATGTGGCGGATTACAAGGCAACCAGCAAAAACGGGGAGGTGAACATTGACGCTGAATGGCAGAAGTCCTACAAGAACCAAATGGAGATTTATCAATGGCTGTTGCGCCGCCAAGAGCAGGGATTTAAGGTTTCTCCCGTTGGATACTTTGTGTATGTGAACGGCAGGACAGACGTTGAGGGCTTTGACGGGAAACTGGAGTTTGACATAAAGATTATCCCTTATGAGGGAGACGATTCCTGGGTGGAACAGGTCCTGCTGGATGCGAGGGCCTGTTTGGAGTCAGACAAGCTGCCTTCGGCCTCTGCAGATTGCGATTTCTGCGTCTATCGAAAAGCTATCCAAGACGTATTGCTCCCTTTCCAAAAAAACGAATAGAATCCTTCCTCTAAAGAAGTTTCAAAAAATCGCCAAGAAGGCGATTTTTTGTTATGGTAGATAAAAGATATGAAGCAGGTGAGCTTCTCGCAACTGATGACCTACGTGAGGTGTCCCGAGCACTGGCTGTTTCATTACAAGCTGGGCTTGAAAAGGAATCCCCGCAAAGTGTTTAAGCACGGTTTCGCTTTGCACGAAACGTTTGCCTATCATCTTGACCAAAAAAAGAAAGACGGGAAAGGGTTGAGCGCGGGGGAGGCAAAGGAGTTCTTTGCGGACGTGTTCCTGCAGGCCATGGAGGACTACAAGCAGGAGCTTGCTGCCGCGCGGCCCTACCTGACAAGGGAATATCTCTCAAAAGAGCGCCAGATTTCCTTGAATAACCTGGTGGATACGGGGATGCGGGGCATTGAAACGTATTACAAAAAACTCAATCCTTTTATCAAGCCCGATTTGGTGGAAGAGGCATTTGAGTTCTCGGCTTCAAAGAATGTAAAGGTTATCGGAAGAATTGACCTAACAGATAAGAAAGGAGTTATCTACGAGTTGAAAACCACCAGACGTTCTCCTAACATGCAGGACATACGCTCTGACCCCCAGCTTGCCCTGTACCAGCTGGGATATCATAGTATTGCCGGGAAGTATCCTAAAGCCATCAGCAAGGATTATATCGTGCTTTCAAAGAACAATTCCAAGATTGTAAGATTTGTGGTTGTCCGTCCCTTTGTGGATAAAGCCACGGTTCTTCGAAATATAAATAGCATCATGGATGCCATTGAACACAATATCTTTTACTGCATGCATCCTGCAGAGTCCTGGCTGTGTTCCAAAGAATGGTGTGGGTACTATACCTTGCACCAGGAGTTAAAAAAGCTTGGTTCAGAAAAGTTCATGGCAAAGTACACACCGCGTTAGACGCTATCATAATAGTATAGTAGTATTTTGGTAGGGGAGTATCATTATTGATGAAAAACAATTCGTATACCATAATGCATCTCGGGGGGTCCTTGGTGGTCCCCCATATTTCAGATACGGGAGGTATCAACGCCCCCTATCTTAGAAAGCTGCGCGCCTTTCTTTTATCCCAGTTAAAGAAAGGCAGGAAGTTCATTATTGTTATTGGAGGCGGAAAGACCGCCAGAGCATATCAGA
>MHTT01000010.1:0-41039 GCA_001823165.1 Candidatus Wildermuthbacteria bacterium RIFCSPHIGHO2_01_FULL_49_22b | reverse complement strand
AAAGAGGCGTCTTTTTTTCGCTTCGGGCTGGAGGCCCGGCTGGTCCACGGACTATATCGCAGTGGAACTTGCGCGAAAGTTTGGTTCAAAAGAGGTAATCATTGCCAAGGACATGCCTTTTGTCTATAATTCAGACCCAAAAAAGAACGGAAAGGCAAAACCGATTAAGAAGATATCCTGGGAAGCATACAAGCACATTATTCCGCAGAAATGGACTCCCGGGCTTTCTGTTCCCGTTGACCCTGTGGCAACCAAGCTTGCTGAAAAGCTGGGCCTTGAGGCAAAGATTCTTTCTGGCAAAGACCTTGCGAGCTTGAGGGCCGCCGTGGAAGGAAAACAATTCCGCGGCACCCTTATCCGTCCATAGTTTCTCCCTGGAGATATTCGTGCTATACTCAAAAAACGTACTCAAGAAAGGAGCATGACGTGCTGAATGCTGCATCAGGAACCTATCTTGGAGGTGTTTGCCAGGATGCAAAGAAGAACTTCTGGCGGATTACTTTTCTTGCTGTGCTCCTGGTTGCTATTGCGATAGGGAGTATGATGATCTTTAGAGCCTTAAATCTGGAGGGGCTAGGCCAATACGGTTACACCGGGGCGTTCTTGTTGGGATTCTCGGTGAATGTCACACTCTTCTTGCCCCCTGTCTTTTTTGGCGCCACGTTCCCGCCTCTTCTGGAGCTTACGAACCAGCTCAATCTTGTTCTGGTCGCAAGCGCCTATGCTTGTGGTGGGACAATTGGGGAACTGAGCGGGTACGCAGTGGGCATGGAGAGTTCAAAGCTTCTGCGCATACTCGGTTTTTTCGGTATCCAAAGGCGCCGAAAACAACAGAAATCCAGACCCCCGGGAAAGATCGAGCGCCTGCTTGTACAAAGCGGGCTCTGGATCGTGTTTCTCGCCATTACCCCCATCCCTCCGTTTGACATGACGGGTATCATCGCAGGGGGTATGCGCTACCCCGTGTGGAAATTCCTTCTCGCTTGTTTTGTGGGAAGGACAGGTAAGTACCTGTTTTTGCTCACGGTGGGCGGCTTAGCGTGGAATGTCTTTTAGTACGGGTGCTGTTCTTTCAAGTTCGGCACCCGTAATTCATTTCGGATATGCACAAATATGCGCAAATGCGGTATGATACATAAACCATTGGAGCAGTTTGACTCCTTTTCCTGCAAGAGGTAAACTTGAAGACATGAAGAAAGCATACTCGGCTAAAGTAAAAAACACGCAACTTCCTATTGTGGTGGAGCAAGATGAGGATGGATTCTATGTAGTAGAATGTCCAGTGTTTCGTGGTTGTTATACACAAGGAAAAACTCTTGACGAAGCACTACGCAACATTCGGGAAGTTATTGAACTTATACTCGAGGAGAAAGAGAACCAGCAGACCCTCAAGAGCTATAGGCCAAGGGAGGTGGGTTTTCATACCATTACCCTCTAATTTTTTCTTATGGCAGAGTTGCCAGTAGTTTCTTGCAGAGTGGCTATAAAAACGTTTGAAAAGATCGGCTACCAAGTTGTTCGACAACGAGGTAGTCATTTTCGTTTACACCATCCAGAGAGACGCCCTATAACAATTCCGAACTACAGGACGATTAGCAGAGGATTACTGAGGAAAATACTGCGAGATGCCGAGGTTTCCGCGAGTGAGTTTACGGATTTATTAAAGTAAATAAGTTCTCACTGCACATCCAACCGAAACGAGGAGCCCTTGACAAAAGATTATCTTTAGATAAACTTAGCATATATGGCAAAGATTGTTGGTTTGAAAGACCTGCGCGAGAATATGGATAAATATGTGCGCGATGTTGGGAGGGGAACCGATTATGTCGTGGTGCGGCGCTCAAAGCCCTTGTTTCGCATGGTCGCTCCCTTGGAAGACGAGAACTGGGAAACCCTTGTTGACTTCACAAAGATCAAGAAAGGGGGAGTGAATATCAAAGATCTTCTGTCGCGCCTTTAGAGATTCATGGACAAAATCTCAAAAGCCCTCAAGAGATTGAGTCCTAAAGAGCGCGGTCAGGTAAAAGAACTTCTTTTGAAGATTGAGAGCGGGGAACTTGCAGGACTCGACGTAAAAAAACTCAAAGGCAGAGGAGATATCTTTCGAGTTCGCAGGGGAGATTTGAGAGTAATCTTTCAACGAAAGAATGGAGCGGTTAGCATCCTTGCGGTTGAACGAAGATCCGAGGGTACATACAAAAACTTCTAAAGAATCAAGGAATCGCCAAACAGGTGATTTTTTGGTAGAGTTTGAGGATGGCCTTATTAGTCGGCACGGCACGAACACAATTCGACATAATGAGAATGGGGGGTTGATACCTTTTGAGTTTAAGCTCCAGCTTTCTAAACCTCTTGACAAGTGTATATACCAGGTTATACAATAGAGTATGAGAGTTTTTCGAGAGCCGATTGAGTTTGACTGGGATAAAGGGAACTTAGATAAGAACTTTACAAGGCACAGAGTACGAAACGAAGAATGCGAGGAAGTATTCTTTGACCCTCAAAAGCGCGTACTGCGTGACCCCCTACATTCAGGCAAAGAGAAACGGCATATCGTTCTCGGAAAGACAAAGAAGCAGCGGATATTATTTATCGCTTTTACAACAAGAAGAAAGAAGATACGGGTTATATCAGCCCGAGACCTCAACAAAAAAGAATTACACTTATACCATGAAAAAGAATCTTAAAGTTCCAAAAGTCAAGAGCGAAGATCGGGAAAGAGATTTTTGGGCAAAAGTAAATCTTGCCGACTACTTTGAATCCTCTGATTTTGAGAAGGCGTCTTTCCCAAACCTCAAACCCACTTCCCGCGCCATCTCCCTTCGCATTCCAGACCACATTCTCACTCGATTAAAGGAGCGCGCCAACGAAATCAACGTGCCTTATCAGTCTCTCATGAAAGAGTATATCGCAGAGGGCATAGTGCGCGATCGATCCAACTCTACCTACAAAGCATAAACTCAAAAGCCCAAGGAATCGCCAGAAAAGCGATTTTTTGTTTACACTAAGCCTGTTGAAGTGGTAGAGTTGGGGCATGAGTTTATCCATTGGGATTGTGGGGCTGCCCAACGTGGGGAAGTCCACCTTGTTTCAGGCCCTGACCAAAAAAGAAGTAAATATTTCAAACTACCCCTTTGCTACCATTGACCCCAACGTAGGGGTGGTTCAGGTTCCAGACGAACGCCTGGAGAGGCTCTCGCAGCTTTTTCATTCTGCAAAGACCATTCCGACGGTTATAGAGTTTGTGGACATTGCAGGGCTGGTAAAGGGAGCAAACAAAGGAGAAGGGCTGGGAAATCAGTTTTTAGCCCGCATCAGGGAGGTTGACGCCATATGCCAGGTTGCCCGTTGTTTTTCCAATGCCGATATTGTCCATGTTGAGAAAACCGTGGACCCTATGCGGGATATTGACACCATTAACATAGAACTGGAGCTGAAGGATATGGAAGCAGATGAAAAAAGGAGTTCCATTCCAGAGTCCCAGCTGTTAAGCAGAAAGCCCACGCTCTATCTTTTGAACTGCGACCCGAAAGATGTTTCAAAAGAGCTCCAAGAACAGCTCAAGAAGTTAGGCAGCCCTTACGTCATTGCAAATCTCAAAGACGAACTGGAAATGCAGCAGCTTTCAGAAGAAGAAAAAAAAGAAGTTGGTTTTGTATCCAACCTCCCAGAATTCATCAGGAAGTGCTACGAGCTCCTTGACCTTATTACCTTTTTTACCGCAGGAGAGAAAGAAACCAGGGCTTGGACCGTGAAAAGAGGAGCCCTTGCTCCTCAAGCTGGAGGTGTCATCCATAGCGACTTTCAAGAGCGCTTCATAAAAGCCCAAGTCATTTCCTGGGACAAACTGTTGGAGGCCGGAGGATACACTCAAGCCGCAGCAGAGGGCTGGGTGCGCACGGAAGGAAAAGAGTACGCGGCGCAGGATGGCGACGTGATTGAGATAAAACATGGGTGAACTTGACTTATTCTTGGTTTGGCAGTATAAGCAAAGATAGTTTTAAGAGAGGTGAGAAGTGTAGAAATGCTAGAGGGAGAGGGGAAGATAACCTGTGGGAGCCCCATCACTCCCGAGAACTCCGTTTGCAATTGTAAATGGAGGGGAATCATCGCGACAGGAAGAGCTGGAAGGCGCTTCCATGTCGGGTGCGGGAAGTTCATCCCTCAACAAAGCGGCGTAGCTGTGGATACGCCGCTTTTCATTATGTTCACTTTGCCCTATACTAAAAACTAGTACCCTAATCTTCTTGAAGGAGATCAGACCATGAAATGGCCCTTAGAAGATCTCCGCAAGGGGATCGTGCCAGAAGAGCTCTTCAACAACGGAAAACTTCCGAAAGCCGTTGTGGAAGGAAGACTTACTCGCAGAAATGTGCGGGATGCGATATTTCGATTTGGCTTCCCTGTTTGTTTTCGGATAAACAGGGGAGGGCTTCACATCTTGGCTCGGGAGGAGGATGTAGACGCATTATTGGCTAAACTCCCCCGTTCAAAACAGTACATGAAGCTTTCCCTGGAGCGCCCGGCCTCTATTCCTACTGCCTTTGGACTCGGCAAGAAGAGATACAGGGGATGACCTTTGCGGTCACCCCCTTCTTTTTATCTAATAAACGTACTCGTCAATAATCACCCCATCTGGGTCTTTGAGCAGGATGCGGTCGTGCGTGGAGCGAATGAGGCGCTCTTCCTCGTTAACGTAGATGTGCCATTCGTTGTCAAAGAAGTCATCCTCTGTTTTGTGGGTTTTGACGCACCCTGCGTAGGAAAGCTGGAACTTCAGATTTTCATAGAAGTTCTTGCACTGCAAGTCATTCGCGAAA
Organism: Candidatus Wildermuthbacteria bacterium RIFCSPHIGHO2_01_FULL_49_22b; assembly: GCA_001823165.1. Classification (GTDB taxonomy): domain Bacteria; phylum Patescibacteriota; class Minisyncoccia; order Minisyncoccales; family UBA10102; genus 01-FULL-49-22b. The sequence goes on along the minus strand of MHTT01000010.1, from coordinate 36,219 downwards.
GACGAGGTTGCAGGATACGGGGGCGGCTCTTTGCACCGGTCAAAATCCAGAATGAAGTCCTGGCAGGCAGGGGACAGGTGGCTTACGCCTTCTATTTTCGGAATGTCACTGGGGCAGGAAGAGGGAACCGAAACCGGAAACTCCGTGGTTTCTTTGAGATAGCCGAAGCACGCATTGGGTCTGAAGCTGAACTTTGGCTTGAAAGGGTTTTGCGCCCCTGAAATCTTTACGCTGTCGCCCCATTCCAGGACTATGGGGGCAAAAACCGCCCCATCCAGGCCAGCTGGGACCAGCTTTACTCCCTGGGGGACCTTGAAGGTTTGCACCCTGCTTTCCAACGACCAGCCCGTGAGGATGAGCTCGCTTCCTTTTGGGATGTCGGTGCGCAGGGTGATAAGGTAGGGGTCTTGCCTGCGCACGCTGGAAATCTCAATCCAGTCAGCATACACGTTCGCTCCTTGTTCCTGCAAAGGGGGAGAAGGGGCCTCCGGAGGCCCCTGCCGCAGGATGCTTTGCTGGGGAGGCGCGGCCGCAGAGGGCTCGCTTTCCCGCACAGGCAAGCGAAAATCTGGCAACAGAAAATCAAGCCGGCCTACGAGCTCGTCTCTAGCTTCAAAGGCAAAGATTCCAAGAATAATGAGAAAAGGAATAAGAAAAACAGCCATTGGTTTACGGGTTCTGGAATTATGCCGTTATTCTACTATATTCTTTGTTTCTCTGCTATAATCCTTTCGTATGAAGGTTACGGGCGTGAAGACAAGAAAGATAACTCCCCAATATGCCAGCATCCTGGAGATTGTGGACCGGTATCTTCCCCGGCTCCAAGACAGGAGCGTGGTGGCAGTAACCTCAAAGATAGTAGCTTTGTGTCAAGGAAGGGCGATTCTCATCCCCAAGGACGAGAAGGAAAAGAACAAACTCAAGGACCAGCTGATTGTCAGGGAAGCGGAATTGTACTTGCCCCGTTCCAGCAGCAAATATAATGTGTTGCTCACCGTAAAGGGAAACGCCATCAACTTTTCTTCTGGAGTGGATGAGTCCAACGCTGGGGGATATTTTGTCTTGTGGCCCAAAGATCCCCAAAAATCTGCAAACAAAATCAGGGAACACTTAGTAAAAAAGCACAGGAAAAGGAACATCGGCGTTATTATTACCGACACCACATCCGTTCCCTTGAGATGGGGCCAACGGGGCGTGTTTGTCTTGGCGCACAGCGGGTTCTCTGCTTTGAACTCTTACATTGGAAAGCCCGATCTGTTCGGCAGGCCTTTCAAGATGACGTCTGCTGCGGTAGCTGACGCCCTGGGCACCGCTGCCGTGCTGGTAATGGGAGAAGGGGTCGAGCAAACACCTTTGGCGGTCATTGAAGATATTCCTTTTGTGCGTTTCCAGCAGAGAAACCCGACCAAGAAAGAACTGGAGAAACTCAAGATGCCTTTGAAAGACGACCTCTACGCCCCGTTGCTCAAGGCCGTGAAGTGGCGCAAAGGCGGCGGTACATAATTTTCAATCATTGAATTATTGAAAACCGAAAATTCAATGAAAATTGAGAATTGAAAATTGTAAATTCTCTTATGAAGCGGGTGGTGGTATTTGGAATTTTTGACGGTGTGCATGAGGGACACCGAAGTTTATTTGCCCAGGCAAGGAAACACGGAGACGAATTGATAGTCATTGTGGGCCGGGATTCCGCCTCGAAAAAATGGAAAGGAAAGAAACCCAAACATTCTGAAGAAATGAGGCAAGACCTCGTTTCAAAAGAGAAGCAGGTGGACCATGCGGTGTTGGGAGACGAGCAGCAGTCAGCATACCTCGTACTCGAGGAGTTGAACCCGGACGTCATCTGCCTTGGGTACGACCAGAATGCTTTAGAGCGCGATCTTCGCACGTGGATGTCTCAAAAAGGGAAAGACATAACTCTTTTGCGTCTCCAACCCTTTAAGCCAGAAACCCATCATAATTCATCAGCGAGGATAAGATTTTGAGCGTATTTACAAAAGCGTCCCTTGATGGTATTCTATTTTGATTGGCCTTTTTTGCTTTATGCATATATCTTTACAAGCTGAAACCCTAGGCACATTATTTGGCATCCCCGTTACCAATAGTTTGATACTCTCTTTGCTGACGGGCCTCCTCTTGGTGGGAAGCGGTGTTTTCGTCGCTTTTTCCTTGAAAGTGATCCCAAATCGGGCCCAGGGAACCGTTGAAGTGGTGTTAGACGGCATTCTGGGTTTCATGACGCAAACCCTGGGAAGCATGGAACAGGCCAAGAAGTTTTTCCCTTTGATTGCGACCATTTTTCTCTTTATCCTGTTCAATAACTGGATTGGGGTGCTGCCGGGCACCGGCTCCATTGGATTTTATGAGACAGACCACGGAGAAAAAGTGTTCGTGCCCCTCTTTCGCTCCGCCAACAGCGACCTGAATACCACCCTTGCTTTGGCCTTGGTTGCCATGGTTGCAATTCATTCTTTTGCCGTAAAGAAACTCGGACTCTGGGGCCACGCGAAAAGGTTTTTGGTGTTCAACAGGGGCCCCATTCATTTTTTTGTGGGGCTGCTGGAGGCGGTGGGGGAATTTGCCAGGGTGCTTTCCTTCTCCTTTCGTCTCTTTGGCAACGTCTTTGCGGGAGAGGTTCTGCTGGTCATCGTCATGGGTTTGGTTCCTTTGTTTGCCCCCTTCCCTTTTCTTTTGCTGGAATTCTTTGTGGGCTTTATCCAAGCCCTGGTATTTGCTATGCTGACCATGATTTTTCTGAAGATAGCAACAAGCGAAATTGAGCACTAAAAGGTCTAGTAAGCTAAAAAGCTAATAAGCTAATAAGCTAGATTATGGAATTGGAAGTATTAAAGTCAATTGGAGCTGCTTTGGCCATTGGCCTCGGCGCCCTGGGGCCGGGCATTGGCATTGGCATTCTGGCGGGCAAGGCAATGGAGGCAATCGGCAGGAACCCGGAGGCCTCCCAAAAGGTGCAGACCTCAATGATTCTGGCAATCGCGTTTGCGGAAGCCATTGCCATCTACGCCTTGGTGGTGGCGCTCATTATTAAGTTTGTTTAGGGCGTGGCAAGTGTAGCTTTATTCGTATATTTGTATTCATTTGTCATTTGTAGGAGATGTCAGAATTATTCAGCAATTTAGGGATTGACCCAAAGCTTCTGTTGGCTCAGGCAGTGAACTTTTTGCTGGTGTTGTGGCTTCTCAATCGCTTTGTGTTCAAGAAAATCCTGAAGTTTTTAGACGAGAGAAAGCAGGGCATTGAAAAAGGGGTGGAGCTGACCCATAAGGCACAGATGGAGATGGAGCGAATCGGGGAGGCGCGAAAACGCGAGCTGGAGAACGCAAGGAAAAAGGCAGAAGAGATAACTGCTGTGGCTCGCACGGAAGCTTCAGTAAAAGAGCGCGAAGTGTTGGCAGGCGCAAGAGAAAATGCCCAGGATCTCTTGGAGAAAGCCCAGATTGAAGCAGAGAGAGCAAAGGAAGATGCCGTGGACAAGGCAAAAGAGGAAATACAAAGGAGGGCTCTTTTGGTTGCAGAAAAGATTCTGGAGCGAACACTGAGTGAAGCTGATGAAAAACGCATGGCGAAAGAACTCACAAACTATCTTAGGGAGAATGTCTAAGAAAACAAGAACATATGCGCGGGTTCTCCTGGGAGCGCTTTCTCATGCTTCAGAGAAAGAAGCGGCGGGTATCGCAAGGAGATTCAAGTTCCTGCTGCAAAAAAGAGGAGATGTCAGGATTTTGAGCGCTGTGGTGCGGGAATTCCAGAGGCTGTGGGAAGAAAGGAAGGGGAAAGTTGCGAGTGTGGTGAGCGCAAAAGAACTGCCCTTGGGAAGCGCCTTGGAGCAAGAACTCAAAAGAAGAGGATATCGGCCAAGGAAAGAGTATGATAAGGAGCTGATTGGGGGGACAGCGGTGTTTTTAGGAAAGAGCTACCTTGTGGATAACAGCATTCGGGGGAAACTGCAAAGAATTCAGAAACTTGTGCAGTCCTTGTAATATATATGGCGCAAGATCATATTTTTGACATATTGCAAAAAGAACTGGAAGGAAAGGAACTGAGCCCGAAGGGAGAAGAGGTAGGAAGAATAATCTCGGTGGGAGACGGCGTGGTTCAGATTGAGGGTCTGCCCAATGCGGTATTTTCTGAAATGGTGGAAATAACGCGCTGGCCAGGAGATCTCAATACCTCTGCCACCAGAGCTTTGGTCTTGAACCTGGAAGAATACACGGTGGGGGCGGTTGTGCTGGGAGAGGACAGCAAGATTCAGGAGGGAGATTTGGTAAGGAGAACAGGTAAAGTGCTTTCGGTTCCAGTGGGAGAGAGTTTGCTGGGGAGGGCGGTGAACCCTTTGGGCGTTCCTTTAGATGGAAAAGGAAGCATTGCTGGCAAAGAAACCCTTCCCATTGAGAGACCTGCCCCCGGGGTGTTGGACCGCCAGTCGGTGAACACCTCATTGGCAACAGGCATAAAGGTTATTGACGCCGCCATTCCCATTGGAAGAGGACAGCGCGAGCTTATTATTGGAGACCGCCAGATTGGGAAGACCGCTTTGGTGGAAGATATCATTCTCAATCAATTGAATGAACCTGCGGAAACGAGGCCCATCTGTGTGTATGTTGCCATTGGGCAAAGGGCCTCCAAGGTTGCCCAGCTGGTGGGGGAACTTGAGGAACGGGGAGCTATGACATACACCATTGTGGTTATGGCTTCGGCTTCTGACCCTGCCTCCTTGTGGTTTGTCGCCCCCTTTGCGGGGTGCAGCATGGCAGAGTATTTTAGGGACAAGGGCAAAGACGTTCTTATTGTCTATGACGACCTTTCAAAGCATGCTTGGGCGTGGCGCCAGCTCGCCCTTCTGCTAAGGAGGCCCCCTGGAAGAGAGGCCTACCCGGGAGATGTATTCTATCTGCACTCCCGTCTGCTGGAACGGGCAGCAAAGCTTTCTCGCGAGAAGGGAGGCGGCTCCCTCACGGCCCTGCCTATCGTGGAAACCCAGCTGGGAGACGTTTCATCGTATATTCCTACCAACGTTATCTCCATTACCGACGGGCAGATCTACCTGGAGAGCGATTTGTTCTCCAAAGGGCAACGGCCGGCGGTAAACATTGGTTTGTCAGTATCTCGGGTGGGAAGCGCCGCCCAGAGTAAAGCAATGAAAAAGGTTGCCTCTCAGCTAAAGCTTGACCTGGCGCAATACCAGGAACTTGCTGCCTTTGTGCAGTTTGCCCAGGATTTAGACCCCGCAACCAAGAAAAGGATTGAGAGAGGATCCAGGATTACCGAACTCTTAAAGCAAGGGCAGTTTGGAGTGCTTCCCATGGAGGAACAGGTCTGTGTGCTGTTCGCGGCAAATCAGGGGGTTTTAGATGAGACCCCGGTAGAGAAAGTGCGGGATTTTGAAAAGAGACTGCTGGAGTACCTAAGAAACAACGGCAAGAAGGTTTTAAAAACCATCCGCGAAAGCAAAGATTTGTCTGAGGAAACGCAAGAACAGCTACAACAGCTTTTCCATGGCTTCACATAGGCAATTAAAATCAAAGCTCCGCACGGTGGAGAACATCAAACAGATAACCAAGGCAATGGAAATGGTGTCTGCCACCAAGATGAGAAAGTCCCAAGAGGTGGCCCTCCGGGCGCGTCCTTTTGCAAAGAAAGCCCTGGAACTTCTGTACGCAGTTTCTGCATATCAAGAGGAGGACAAAGAGCAGAACATGTTCTTTCAGCACAAAGAAGGGAAAGCGTGCGTGGTCGTTGTGACATCAGACAAAGGGCTGTGCGCCAGCTACAACAGCCAGGTTCTGCGCTTAGCGTTGCAATGGTGTCAGGAGAATCCCGGCGCAGACATTGTCGCGGTGGGCAGAAAGGGAAGGGATTTTTTCAAGAGAAGGGGAGTGACTCCGGTTTCAGAATTTCTGCAGTTTTCAGACATTGTTACCTTGTATGATGTAGCTCCCTTGTCTGAATGGATTCTGCAGGCATTTGAGCAGGAACGGTACAGCGAAATAATGATAGCTTCCACCCATTTTCTCTCTGCTTTGAACCAGAAGCCGGGAATCCATCAGATTCTGCCCTTGGAGCTGGATGAGTTGGAAGAAATGATAAAGCACATTGTGCCAAAGACCGGGAAATATTCTGAGTGGCCCGCCTTCGCCGAGGCTTTAGCGGGTAAAAAAGAAAAGGCCTTGCCGTATCTTTTAGAGCCGACCGCTGAAGCCATTTTTGAAACCTTGGTGAGGGACTTGCTCCAAGTGGAAATCCTGCACTTTATCCTTGAGGCAAATGCGTCTGAACATTCTTCTAGGATGGTTGCCATGAAAAACGCAACCGAGAATGCGCTCGCCATTGAAGAGAAGCTGCAGCTTGCGTTAAACAAAGCAAGGCAGGCAAGCATCACCCAAGAATTGACTGAGATTTCAACAGCAAAGGAAGCGTTAACTGCTGAATAAATGTTGGATTGTTAGAATGTTGGAATGTACATTCTAACAAAGCGCAGCGATGTAACAATCAAACATGAATACAGGACATATCATACAAATCATGGGTCCGGTGGTTGATGTGGAGTTTTCCGCCAAAGGCGGATCCGCCGCAGGCGGAGAACTCCCAGCTTTACGGAATGCTCTTTTGGTTGAGAGGGAACAAGGAGACCTTGTTTTAGAGGTAGCCCAGCACCTGGGAGGAAACAGGGTGAGGACCATGGCTCTGGATTCTACCAATGGCTTACAGCGAAAGACAGAGGTGCAAGATACCGGCAAACCCATCTCGGTTCCCGTGGGAGAGGAGGTTCTGGGCAGGATGTTTAATGTTTTGGGCCGGCCCATTGATGGGAAAGGAGAAATAAAGGCACAGACCTCTTCCATTTACCAGCTTCCTCCAAAATTGGAAGAACAAAAAACAGAACCCGAGGTGTTTGAAACTGGGATTAAGGTGGTGGACCTGCTGGCTCCTTTCTTGAAAGGAGGAAAAGTTGGGTTGTTTGGGGGAGCTGGGGTTGGCAAGACCGTTCTGTTGCAGGAATTAATTCACAACACTGCAAAAGAGCATGGGGGGTATTCGGTGTTTGCCGGGGTTGGGGAACGAACACGGGAGGGGAACGATTTGTACCGCGAAATGGAGAAATCCGGGGTATTAAAGAACACTGCCTTGGTGTTCGGCCAGATGAACGAGGTGCCGGGAGCAAGATTCCGTACCGCTTTGACGGGACTTCGCATGGCAGAGTACTTTAGAGACGAGAAGGGCAAGGACGTTCTCTTGTTCATAGACAACATCTTTCGCTTTGTGCAGGCGGGTTCCGAAGTTTCCGTTCTCTTGGGAAGAATGCCTTCTGCGGTTGGGTATCAGCCCACGCTTGCCACGGACATGGGAAACCTGCAAGAAAGGATTACTTCCACAAAGAACGGGTCTATTACTTCAGTGCAGGCAATCTATGTGCCCGCAGACGACATTACGGACCCTGCCCCCGCCACCACCTTTTCTCACCTGGACTCCACGGTGGTGTTGTCTCGCGAGCTGGCCTCCCTGGGCATTTATCCTGCCGTAGACCCCTTAGATTCCAGGTCTTCTGCTTTAGACCCCAGAATCGTCGGGGAGGAACACTACCAGGTTGCACGCGAGGTGCAAAAGATTTTTCAGCGCTACAAGGAACTGCAAGACATCATTGCCATTCTGGGCATGGAAGAGCTTTCCGAGGAGGACAAAATTACGGTGGCCCGGGCAAGAAAGATTCAGAGATTTCTTTCCCAGCCCTTTTCGGTTGCAGCCCAGTTCACGGGCAGGGAAGGAAAATATGTGCCAAGGGAAGAGACCATTCGGGGATTTAAGGAAATTATTGAGGGCAAGCACGATGCCAAAGATGAAGGCGCCTTCTACCTCAAAGGAAGTATTGACGAGGTATAGGTATGGAACAAGAACGAGATTCATTTCGGATAGGGGTTAATATATTCTGCGTGAGAGACGGGAAGCTTTTGCTTGGAGAAAGGATTGGAGACACATGGCCTGATGGCAACGGCTGGGGGCTTCCGGGAGGACATCTTGAAAAAGGGGAGTTAATGAAAGACAGAGCAAGAACAGAACTAGAAGAAGAAACAGGGTTGCATGTAAACGATCTAGAGTTTATTGCTTTCCATAATAATAATAATGACCGAAATTATGTTCATTATATCCATATAGGATTTCTCGGTCATGGCATTGAGGGCGACCCTCAAGTAAAAGAGCCTGACCGATGCAAAGAATGGAGATGGTTCTCTTTAGATAAATTGCCAGACCATATTTTTATCGGTCACAGAGGACTGATCAGAACATTTTTGGAGAAGAAGTCATTCTTAGATGGTAATACATAGAATATGACATTCCCGCTTTTGGTATTTGCAATAGACAGGGAAATATTTGCAGGGAATGCAAAGTCTTTAACCGTGCCAGGAAAAGACGGGGAGCTTCAGATTTTAGCTGGCCACACCCCTTTAATTTCCCAACTCAGAGAGGGAGATGTGATTATTCGGGGAGAAGACGGAAAAGAAACAAAGCTCCCCATTGCGGGAGGAGTGGTTGAGGTGAAAGACAAGGAAGTCGTGGTATTGGTAAACTTTTAACCCTATGGCGCCAGAGGAACCATCGTCGCATTCCTGCCAGGCAGTGGTGCTCCATTGCATTGATTTTCGCTTCAAGAAAGAACTTGATACCTACCTTAATCAGCGTTTCCCCAAGGGATACGACCTCATTTCTTTGGCTGGAAGCTGCATGGGGCTCTTGAGCGATGAAGATCATAGGAAGCTTTTGTTAGAGCAGTTTCAGATCTCCAGTCGTCTTCACCATCCCAAAACCATTGCCCTGGTCCAACATGAGGACTGCGGCGCATACGGAGGGAGCGGGGCCTTTAGAACGCCCGAGGAAGAACTTGAACACCAGGGGCAGGAACTCCAGAAAGCATCTGTTCTTCTCAAGGAACATTTTTCCCAACATCAGATTGAGACCTATTTTATCGGTCTCTCCGGAGAACTTGTCTCCATGTAGCCCGAGGCGACCCTTGTTGACAAGAAGATTTGAGAGGCATACAATAACATTCATGAAAGACAAATGCCCCAAGTGTGGCCAGGACCCGTGCGCTTGCTCTTAGTCCACACAAACTTAACGCAAAGCTGCCATGTCAGATGACGGGGCAGTTTTGTTTTAGGGATTTGACAAGGTTCTTTGGTCCGTGATATGGTTTAGATAGTTATAAAAACGTTTAATCAATAAGTATGCAGAGAAAGCTTTTTATACCCATTATTCTGGGAACAAACCGAGAAGGAAGACAATCAGAGAATGTTGCCAAGCTCTTGGTGAAGAAAATGAAGAGTCGAAAGGACTTGGAAATACAGCTTTTTAATGTTGGGGATTTCAAGTTTCCCCAAGATGACTACGGACAGGCAGTAAAAGGTCTGTTCCCGGAGTGGCGGGATGCCATGAGCAAGGCAGATGGACTTGTGATTGTGACCCCGGAATACAATCACGGCTATCCCGGTCCTTTGAAAGCGGCGCTTGACCTTCTCTTGCCAGAGTACAGACACAAGGCAGTTGGTCTGGTAGGGGTTTCAGCGGGTCCCTGGGGCGGCGCCAGAGTCATTGAAAATATGATTCCCGTGATGCGAGAGCTGGGGCTTGTGGTTATTTCCGCCGATCTCAATTTCCCAAGCGTGCAAAACACGTTTGGCCCAAAGGGGGAATTGAAAGATGAAGCATATCTGGAAGGGATCAATGGATTCCTTGATGAGTTAGAATGGATGGCCCAAACCCTTCGATGGGGGAGAGATAACATAGTGAGCAAATAATGGGATGCTGGCGCAAAAAGAGCTCGTGAGAATACAAAAATCGTTTCGGGGAGACAAAGACCGCCTACCTTTGGTGTTTGCCGCGCTGGGAGACCCAACCCGGCTCAAGATTTTCCGCCTGCTTTCCGAAAAAAAGGACCTGTGCGTGACCGACGTAGCAAAAGTATGCGGCATGTCGGTTGCAGCCGCCTCCCACCAGCTGCGCCTGCTGGAGTTCGTGGAGCTGGCGCACAGGGAACGCATGGGAAAGATGATTTGCTATGAGCTGCGTAAAGATGATCCCTTGGTGAAAAAGGTCATGAGTATTATTCAATAAGCAAAAAACATATGGCAGACGTAACCATCTATACCACGCCAACGTGCGTGTACTGCAAGGCAGCAAAGGAGTTCTTCAGGGAAAACAACATTGAGTACGAAGAAAAGGACGTTGCGAAAGACGAGCAGGCCAGAGACGCTATGGTGGAAAAGTCTGGACAGCTCGGTGTTCCCGTCATTGATGTGAGAGGCAGCATCGTGGTTGGCTTTGACGAAAAGAAGCTTTTAGAGCTTTTGAGGATAAAGTAGCACGATTACTATGGTCAAAGAGGCCGAAAAAGAGGGTAAAAAAGAGTATATATGCGAGGCGTGCGGGTACCGATACGAGACAAGAGAACTGGCCGAGAAGTGCGAGGCATGGTGCGTGGCGCACCACAGCTGCAACCTGGAGATTACCTCACACGGGCAAGCCCCAGAAAACATATGAATGCTGTTTTGGCTTTACCGTAGACGTTATAGTGTAATCTATGGACCCTCTTGGTCTTATTATCCCCGCATTTATTGCTGGCATCCTTACTTTTTTGGCTCCCTGCATCCTGCCCCTGGTGCCGGGATACTTGAGCTTTATTTCTGGAACTTCAGCCAGGGATTTACAAGACCCTGCGAGGGCGAAAGGAGCTCGGCTTAGGATTTTTTTAAACGGCCTGTTCTATGTTCTTGGATTTAGCGCCATATTCATTATCCTGGGGAGTTTATTTGGATTGGGAGGAGGATTATTCTTCCAGTACCGGGGAGTGATTGCGCAAATCGGCGGCGTTTTTGTTATTTTATTCGGGTTGTTTCTTCTGGTTCCAGCAATATCCTCCCTTACGCAAGGGAGGCTGAATCTCTATAGAATTTTTCCATTCAGCTTGCTGTTAAATGAGCGACAGGTGTCTCTTGCACGGGGATTAAAGCCGGGGACTCCCGGCACCTCCTTTTTGTTTGGGGGTACTTTTGCCTTGGGCTGGAGCCCGTGCGTGGGGCCCATCTTGGGCTCCGTTCTTACCCTGGCGGCTTCCTCTGCCACAGTGGGGCAAGGGGCCCTCTTGCTCATGGTGTTTTCTTTGGGATTAGCCGTTCCTTTCTTGGCGGTTGCCCTGGGAATCGGGTGGGCTTCCGCACATCTCACCAAACTGGGAAAGTATTTGAACTGGGTCGGGGTCGCAGGCGGCGCGTTCCTGATATTCCTTGGTATCGTCATGTTCACGAACAAGTTTGCCTGGTGGCTGGGAGCCGCCTATCGGCTGTTTGATTTCATTAATTACGAGGCGTTGCTCAATTATCTGTGATTATGGAAGAAAAAGCATATGACAAGTGGGGACCCGAGCTTGTAATAAGGGTGTATGACCCGGCTTTGGGGATGACCGGATTTTTAGTGATTGACAGCATGGTTCTGGGGCCGGGGAAGGGAGGCATCAGGATGACCCCCGACGTGACGGAGCAAGAGGTCCGGCGCCTGGCGCGGGCCATGACGTTTAAGAATTCCCTGGCCGGGCTCCCGTTCGGGGGAGCAAAAGGAGGCATTGTGTGGCCCGCCTCCGCCGAGGCTTCGGCGGGTAAAAAGGGAGGCCCCGATTTTTTAAAAAAGCAGTACGTGCAAGCGTACGCCAAGGCAATTGCGGAGCTTACCCCGAAAAAATACATCGCGGGCCCGGACGTCAACACGGGAGACCGGGAGATGCAGTGGTTCGTGGAGGCTACGGGAAACTGGAGGTCAGCTACGGGAAAACCCGCAAAGCTCTGCATGCTCATGTTCGGTAAAGGAGGGTCGGTTGAGCAGTGCGGCATTCCCCATGAGTTCGGGAGCACCGGGTTTGGAGTGGCGCACGCAACCAGAATTGCCGCTGAGTTAAAAGGACTGGATCTTCGAGAAAGCACGGTTGCCATTCATGGGTTCGGAAACGTGGGAAGTTTTACCTGGAGTGTGCTGTCCGACATGGGGGCCAGGGTGGTTGCCATAGCGGACGCCAAGGGCGCGGTATATTCGCCTAACGGCTTTGAGAAAAAGCAGATGCGCCAGTTAATGAGTAAAAAGGCCCCCATCACCGAATACAAGGGGGGCAGGAAAATTTCTCCAGAGGACTTCTGGGGCCTTGATGTGGACATCCTTATCCCGGCCTCGGTCACAGATGTCATTCACGAGAAGAACAAAGACAACATCAAAGCGAAGGTCATCGTGGAGGGGGCCAATATCCCCATGCCAGAATCCGTGGAAGACGAGCTTCACAAGCGGGGCATCCTTATCGTTCCGGACTTCGTGGCGAACGCGGGAGGGGTCATCAGCTCGTATGCCGAATACCGCGGGTATAACCCAAGAGATATGTTCCGTACGGTGGAGCGAAGGATACAAGACAGTACGCGAAAGGTGCTTGAAGAAAGCATGAAGAAAGGGGAAAATCCGAGAGCGGTTGCCCTGCGGTTGGCGGCAGCACGGATTGATGCGGCGCGAAGATCATCATAGAATGGCAGAATGAACACCAAGGATACCCTTCCAACCGTATTTGTCATCCTGGGGGCCACGGGGGACTTGATGCGCAGGAAGCTCGTTCCCGCGCTCTTTCATCTCTATGAAGAGGGAAACCTCTCTTCGTTGTTTCAGGTGGTCGGTTTCTCCAAAGACAGCTTGAGCACGGAACAGTTCCAGCAGCTGGTCCGAGAGATGGCAGAGGTAAAGGTTCGCAATTCCCTTGAGAACATCCAATCCTTTTCAAGGTTTTTTGTGTATCAGCAAGGAGTGTTTGAAGAAAAAGAAGGGTATCGAAACCTGGCTGAGTTTTTGGGCATGAAGGATAATGAATGGAAAATCTGTTCCAACAAACTTTTTTACATCGCAGCTTCCCCTCAGCGCTATCACATCATTTTGAGAAACCTTGCTGTTTCTGGTTTAACAAAACCTTGCAGTCCACAAGAAGGGTGGACAAGAATCATTGTGGAAAAACCATTTGGCAAGGATCTTAAAACCGCGCAGGAATTAGACCAATTGCTAGGAAAACTGTTTCGGGAAGAGCAGATTTACCGGGTTGACCACTACTTGGGCAAGGAAACGGTGCAGAATATTTTGGCGTTTCGGTTTTCCAACTCATTTTTGCAGGACTCTTGGAATGCAAGAGGAATTGAGGGTATGAGCATTCGTCTTTTTGAAAAAGAAGGAGTAGGGGAGCGAGGCGCTTTCTATGACGGGATAGGCGCGCTGCGGGATGTGGGGCAAAATCATGTCCTTCAACTGCTTGCCCTCTTTTGCATGGAAGTCCCTGGAGCGTTCGATGGGGACTCCTTGAGAAGAGAACGCGTAAAAGTTTTCAAAGCCCTCCCTGCCATGAAGTCAAAGGAAATAAGCAAGTTCACGAGAAGAGCCCAGTACCAAGGATACACCAGAGAAAAAAATGTGGACCCTCATTCACAAACAGAAACCTATTTTCGCTTGCAAACTTCTCTTGACAACGATGCCTGGAAAGGAGTCCCTATTATTTTAGAAAGCGGAAAAGGCATGAAAGAAAATTTGGTAGAAGTTGAGGTGGTGTTTCGGCATCCAACCCCCTGTCTGTGTCCCTCTGGTGAAAACAAGCACTACCGTAACATTCTGCACTACTATATTCAACCGCAAGAAGGAATTGAGATGAGTTTGTGGGTAAAAAAACCTGGTCCAGAGATGATTATTGAGGAGCGGGCCTTCTTGTTTGACTACAAGCAGGCCTTTCAAGGAGAGGAATTTGCAGATCCCTATGAACGGCTGTTGTTAAATATTATCCAGGGCGACCAGACCCTGTTTGTGAGCACGGAAGAAATCATGGCAAGCTGGAAGTTCGTTGATGCCGTCTTGCGCGGATGGGACAAGACAGGAGTTCCTTTGGTACAATATCCTAGGGGAGCGTCGGTGATAGAAACTTAGCCCGGCTAAAGGGCAGAATCAAGATTAGAAAGAGAAAAGTATGAAAAAAGAGATTGGATTCATAGGTTTGGGGAAGATGGGGAAACCAATGGTTTGGCGACTCAGACGTAAGCGATGGAACGTGTTTACGTTTGACACAAAGGTGCGAGGCAACGCAGGTTCCCTCCCGGAGCTTGTCAAAAAGACGGTCCCTCCTCGCATTATCTGGCTCATGATTCCAGCAGGCAAGCTTGTGGATCAGGTTCTGCGCTCACTCACGCCGCTTCTTAACAAAGGAGATGTGGTGATTGACGGAGGAAATTCCTTTTTCAAGGATTCCGCGAAGCGTGCGGCAGTACTCAAAAGGAAAGGCATCTTCTATCTGGATGTCGGGATTTCAGGCGGCCCCATTTCTATAAAGCAGGGGCGCTTTGCTGTCATGGTGGGAGGTGAAAAGAGGATATATGAGAAAACAAGACCTTTGTTCCGGGCGCTTTCAGACACGCGTTCTGGATACATGGGCAAATCGGGAGCCGGGCACTTTGCCAAGATGGTGCACAACGGCATTGAATACGGCATGCTCCAATCGCTCGCAGAGGGATTTGCACTCTTGAAAAAAGCTCCCTTCCGGTTTTCTTTGAAAGATGTTGCTAAGGCGTACAACCAAAATAGCATCATCACTTCCCGTTTGACCAACTGGCTCCAGGAGGGATTCGAGCGATACGGAGAAGACCTTGCAAGGGTTTCAGGAACGGTAGCCCATACCGGAGAAGGGGAATGGACCCTCAAGACGGCGCGGGAGCTTGGAATTGCGACCCCTGTCATCAAGGAAGCGCTTGATTTCAGGATAAAGTCAAAGAAAAGCCCCAGCTTTACGGGCAAGATTCTTTCTACGTTGAGGGCAGTGTTTGGCGGTCATTCCGTCAACCCAAACGAAAAAAGGTAGTTCTATACCTTGATTTCTACGATCGTAGAAAATACGATATAATAAGCGCATGCTCCTGCTAGAAAGTTTCTATTCTAATTCTTACGATCGTAGAAATTAGAATAGAGTGTTCCAATCTGGGATAATATAGGAAGGCAGTAGGGGATAGTATGATTTACTTCATTACGGGAAATAAAAATAAGCTTGCGGAAGTGAAGGCGATTCTGCCAGAAGTTGAGCAGTTGGATATTGATTTGCCTGAAATTCAAGAGATTGATGCTAAGGCAATTATTAAAACGAAACTTCAAGAAGCATTGAACCATCAAAAAGGAGAATTCATAGTTGAAGATACTTCGCTCTATCTAGAATGCCTTAATGGGTTGCCGGGACCCCTTATCAAATGGTTTTTGAAGTCAATTGGCAATGAGGGGTTGACCAGGATAGCTGAAAAGTTGGGAAATGATAAAGTTGTGGCTAAAACTTTTATCGGTTATGCGAAAAGCCACGAAGAAATCTACTTTTTTGAGGGAGCAATAGCAGGGAAAATTGTTCAACAAAAAGGTACTTCGGGTTTTGGGTGGGATGCCATCTTTTTGCCCGACGGACACTCAGAAACATTCGCCGAGATGAATCAGAGAAAGAAGAATAAAATAAGCATGAGAAAGATCGCAGTAACCAGGCTAAAAGAATTCCTGCGGACTAGGAAATAAAAGAATAAAAAGTTCCACGGGAAGCGAAGGAGGATTGTGATATACCCTAATTCTTACGATCGTAGAAATTAGAATAGATGGGAAGGTTGCGTATAAACGTGTCTAAAATGAGGATTCCTTTTACTGAACAATTTTTGTGGGACGTATATCGCGCGGTGGAAGGATTAAACGATTTCCATCGGGTTCTTGCGCCTAGAGGAATGCAAGAGGCAGTAAATCCGGAGTTGCGGCAGTTCCGCCGCGAATATGAGAAGCGCCGATCAGCTCAACAATTCAGCAAGCTGGTGTACGATTTGAAGCGAAGAGGAGTGATAAAAGTCCAAGGAGAGGGCGTTATGCTTACTTCAAAGGGCAGGGAAGAGGCGCTCCGTATTCGCTGGAAGCTTGCGGAAAGCCAAAAACGGAACGATGGAAAAATGGTGATGGTAATGTATGATTTGCCGGAAAAACAGCGGCAGATGAGAGATATTTTTCGCAGCGTTCTCGCATCTCTTGGATACCAGGAGTTTCAAAAGAGTATATGGGTTTGCAAAAAGAAGGTAGAGCGTGAAACGGAAGAAGCGATTCGCGAGTACAATTTGTGGGAATATGCCCGTTTATTTATCATCAAAGAAATTCCGGTATAACGTGATTTTTACGATCGTGAAAATTAGGGTATACATATGGAGGTGAAACGATATTCAACAAAGCAGAAAGCAGGGGAGGCAGCTGCGCAAAAACTCAATCAATTATTAGACGCGCATTCCCGCATGCCGACGCTGTTTTTGTTGTCCGGCGGCTCTTCCTTGGCATTGCTTGAACGAATTACGATTTTCCCGCCAAAGCTCACCGTTGGTGTCACCGACGAGCGGTTTTCTGAAAACCCTAAGGCGAACAACTTTGCGCAGTTAGCTGAAACATCCTTTTTTCAGAAAGCGCAGGAAAGCGGGGCATACTTCATTGACACCAGGGTGCAACCAGGAGAAGATATCCAGGTTTTTAGCAAGCGCTTTGAAGATGCGATTCGCGCCTGGAAAGAAGAACACCCGGGAGGAACGGTTGTGATTACGCAGGGTGTGGGGGTAGACGGCCATACCTTTGGCATCATGCCTTATCCCAAAGATAGGCAGGCCTTCTCTGAGCTTTTTGAGGGAAAGAACTGGGTAGTGGGGTATGATGCGGGTTCCAGGAACGAGCATCCCTTGCGGGCGACCATAACGATACCGTTTTTACAGGAGGTTGACTTTTCTGTGGTGTATATGGCAGGAAAAGAGAAAGGGCAGGCGCTCTCTCGTATGTTGGTAAAGGAAGGAACGTTATGGGAGACGCCCGCTCGCATTGTGCGGGAAATGAAAGAAGTCCATGTTTTTACCGACATTCCAACATGAAACCCGAAAACATCAACACCAAAATCTTTTTGGACAGCGGAGACCCACAGGAAACAAGAGAAGCAATAAACCTTCTTGGGTTTTTAGACGGCCAAACCACAAACCCCTCATTGATTTCCAAGAATCCCGAAACCGCAGGAAGGAAATTTACCAAGGTGGAACTTCTCTCGTTTTATCACAACGTGGTCCGTGAGATTTCAGGCCTGATTCCCCAAGGATCGGTCTCCATTGAGGTATACGCAGACAAGGATACCGCGGCAGAAGAAATGCTTGAGCAAGGGAGAATGATGTTTTCTTGGATTCCAAACGCCCACATTAAGTTTCCTCTAACCAGGGGAGGATTGCAGGCGGCAGCAAGGGCGGTTCGGGAAGGCATGCGGGTGAACATGACCCTGTGCTTTACGCAAGAGCAGGCAGCTGCCGTGTATGCTGCCACTAAAGGGGTGAGGAAGGGTGATGTGTTTGTTTCTCCTTTTGTCGGCCGTCTCGATGACAGGGGAGAGAATGGCATGGATTTGATTGCGAATATTATTAAAATGTACAAGAGAGGGGACGGCCACGTTCAGGTGCTGACGGCTTCCGTGCGCCACCTGGACCATTTCCTTTATGCGATTCAGCTGGGTTCTGATATCATCACTTCCCCCGCAAAGGTTCTGAAAGAATGGGCGGAAAAGGGCATGCCTTTGTCTGGAGAGGGAAAGAGCGGCTTGCATGAGATTCCCTACAAAGAAATCAACCTTGAACAGGACTGGAAGAGTTTTGACATCTTCCACGAGCTGACCGACAAGGGAATGGAGAAGTTTTCTACCGATTGGAATAATCTTTTGGAGTAATGCATGTATCTTCTTTATGCTGGTCGCCTCCTTGCACATTACGAGCTGGGTGGGAAAGCCCCTCAAGCGCGAGCTGGAGTACGTGTTCCGGGCTCCCGTGCGCGTGGAGAACGATACCGCGCTCGTCGGGTTGAGAGAGGCAGTGCGGGGTGCGGGACAGGGGTATCCCATCGGGTTGATCAACAGCGCCTTTTATCTTGCAAACGGTAAAAGAGGCGATGTATAATGGAACAGATATGAAGTATGACCTCATCATTATAGGTTCGGGGGCCGCTGGCCTGTCAGCCGCAATCTACGCCAAGCGCTATAAAATGGAGACCCTGGTTATGGAAGGGGAGTTTGGGGGCGAGACGGCAACGGCAGGAATCATTGAGAACTATCCTGGCATTTTGTCCATTGACGGATACGATTTGATGAAAGCAATGAAAGAACAGGGACAGAACTTAGGAGTAGTGTTTGAGAAGGGAAAGGCAGAGAAGATTTCTTCTGATAGAGGATGTTTTGTGGTAAAGGCGGCAAACAAAGAGTTTCAAGGCAGCACGCTTATCCTTGCCACTGGCTCCCAGCGCCGCCACCTGAATCTCCCCAACGAGAAAGAACTTACCGGAAAAGGTGTGCACTACTGCTGGACGTGCGACGGTCCTCTGTATGGAAAGAAAACTGTTGCCATAGTTGGAGGAGGGGATTCCTCGGTAAAAGGAGTGAACTTTCTGGCCGAGTATGCAAAGAAAATCTATCTTATCGTGAGAGGAAAGGAGGTGCAAGCTGAACCCGTGAATCTAGAGCGCATGAAGGCACTTGGAGACAAGGTTGAGGTTTTAACCGAGACGGAAGTTGCCGAGATTGTAGGCGAAAAGTTTCTGGGGAAGCTGGTTCTTTCCAAAGAGTACCAAGGGTCAAAAGACCTTGCGGTGGACGGAGTGTTTGTTGAAATAGGGTTTGACCCCGACACAAAGCTTGCAAATCAGCTGGGGCTTGCATTAGATGAGAAGAACTATATTAAAGTGGACAGCATGATGAAGACGAATATTCCTGGGGTGTTTGCCGCGGGGGACGCTACCTCGTACTTTGGCAGGTTCAAGCAAGACATTACCGCCGCCGCTTTAGGGTCGGTGGCCGCAACCTCTGCTTATGAATACCTTCAGAGCCAAGGTAGGGTTGCAGATAACGGATAACAAGAGAACGATATGGAAACATATAAAGATTTCTACATTCCAGCCGCTATTCTATTGGCAGGAATCTTCATTGGAGGAACGATTCTGTATACGGGCGGCTTTGATATCACGCCAGAGCGTACAGCGGCCGCCCTGCCGGCGGGAACCGCGAGGGACGCGGTGCAAAGCAACGGTTCCACCGTGGACTTCACCATCACAAAAGACGACCACATTCGGGGGAATCCGGAAGCCGCAATGACGCTGGTTGAGTTTTCTGACCTGGAGTGCCCTTTTTGCAGGCAGTTCCATCCAACGATTCTGCAGGCGTTGCAAGAGTATGGCGATGACGTCCGATGGGTGTACAAGCACTTTCCCTTAGACGGTCTTCACCCGCAGGCGCGCCCTGCCGCTGAAGCGTCTGAATGTGTGTGGGAGCAAAAAGGCAATGATGGCTTTTGGCAGTTTGTAGACGCCATGTTTGAAGAACAGGAGCGTTTGGGTTCTGCTTTCTACCGTGAAGCGGCCGAGCAGATTGAGGTAAACCTTGCCCAATTTGACGACTGCGTCTCCACCAGAAAGTACCAAAACAAAGTTGAACAGGACTACCAGCAGGGCATTCAGGCCGGGGTCAGCGGAACCCCGGGAAGCTACGTGAACGGCGTGCTTGTACGGGGAGCGGTACCGTATTCCCAGCTGAAATCCATTATTGACTCTCAACTCTAATGGAAGGGCAGGAACTTTCCAAAAAAGAAAGAAAGGAGTTGCGGCGACAGGAAAAGCGCGAGGGGATAGGAAGAACGCGAAGGCTCCGCGCAACCAAGAAGCTGGTGGGCTGGGCGATTGGCATTGCAGCGGTTGCAGGAGCCGGGTGGCTCGGCATGCAGGCCTTAACCCCAAAGCCCTTGGGACAGGACTATTCTATGGAAATACCCTATGCGGGAGCTACCCATGTTGCACAAGGAACGCGGGTGGAATACCAATCCAATCCTCCGACCTCCGGGAACCACTGGCCAGACCCTTTGCGAGACGGCATCTATGACGAAGAAAAGCCAGACGAGGCGATTGTGCACAGTTTGGAGCATGGCAGAGTATGGGTTTCCTACCGGTCTGACCTGAACAGCGAGATAGTGCAGGCCCTTGAGAAACTCCTGGCAGGCCGGTTTGGCGTCATCCTCACCCCGCGCTCTGCCAACGAAACCGATATTGCGCTGGCTGCCTGGACGCGCTTGGATGCCTTTGACTTGCCAAAGGATGGAACGCTTGACACAAAACGCATCTCTAACTTTATCTCCCGTTATCTAAATAAAGGTCCAGAGTACGTGCCGCAGAGCACGGGTAAAACCTACGAATAATATGTTTAACTTACAAAGCAGGGTTGCCCTGGTCACCGGGGCAAAACAGGGCATGGGGAAATCCCATGCAGTAGTTCTAGCTTCCCAAGGAGCAAAGGTTGTTGTAACGGATATAAACCAAGAGGAATGCGAGAACGTGGCAGAGGAAATACGAAAGAACGGGGGTGAGGCCCTGGCATTTGCCATGGATGTCACCAACCAAAAAGAAATTAATGCCGTCTTTGATGCGGCGGTTTCCCAATGGGGGAAGGTAGACATCTTAGTGAACAATGCTGGGATCTTTTCTCCAAAGCCGGCCCTTGAAATGAGCGAGGAGGAATGGGAAAAAACCATTCACATTAACCTCAAAGGGCAGTTCCTGTGCGCACAGCGCGCAGCCAAAGAAATGCAAAAACAAAAGTGGGGAAGAATCATCAACATCTCCTCTGTTGCTTCAGGGCAAACCGGAATAGGGATTGCGGGCGGCGCCCACTATACTGCTTCCAAGGGAGGGGTCATTGGCATGACCGAGACCCTGGCTGTGGAATGGGCGCCTTTTGGCATTACGGTGAATGCGGTTGCTCCGGGAGCGATTGACACTCCCATGGTTGCCGCCTCGCAGATACCAAAAGCCGCAATGGAAGCCATGCTTGCCGCAGTTCCCTTACAGCGTATCGGAAAGCCAGAAGAGGTTTCTGCAATGGTCGTGTTCCTGGCTTCAGAGGAATCCAGCTATGTCACGGGAGCTACCTTCTATGTTGACGGAGGATGGCTTGCCACATAAATAATATAATGGTTTTCGCATAAATATGAAATATTTTTCCCTGTTTTTCCTACGTATCTCTTTAGGATGGCTGTTTCTTTACGCTGGCATCACCAAGGTGCTGAACCCGGAATGGTCAGCGGCAGGATACCTGAAAGGAGCAAAAACCTTTTCTGGATTATACCAGTGGTTTGCTTCTCTTGAGATACTGCCCCTTACTGACCTTCTTAACGAATGGGGCTTAACCCTCATAGGGCTTTCCCTTCTTGTGGGCGTGGGTGTTCGCTTAAGCGGCATTCTTGGAGCCCTGCTTATGTTTCTGTATTATTTCCCGGTCTTGGAGTTTCCGTACGTTGGCGAGCATTCATATATCGTTGACGAACATATTGTGTATGCGTTCTCCCTTCTTGTGCTGGCCTTTAGTAAGGCAGGGAGAATCTGGGGACTGGAAGGCAAAGTTCCTCTTCTCGGTCGCTTTCTACGATAGATTCGATAGATTTTTTTCAGAGGTTCGCCCAGTCATGCGACTGGGCGCCCCGTCGAATGACGGGGCGAATCCCGCCCGCGGAGCCATAAAACTAGATACGAACTGCTTCTCTTGAGAGGAAATTAAACTTTTCCAGTCGGCGCTTCGCTCGGCGACCAAATCGGCCGAGAACAGTTCTCGTCCGTCATCATTCTCGACTAGCATGCCGAGCAGAGGAGAGGAGGTAAAAGTTGAGCGAGCGATTAGCTCTGGCGGTCCTGGCCCTGCCTTTTTGGCCAAAGACAGAGCCAAAACGGAGCGTCCTGCTTATTCTCCCTGGGATTCAAGAGTATCGAATTGCCGAGGGGGTAAAGTATTGGCCAGAGAAGGCGCAACGGCTCTGGGTTGCTGGTACCAGAGGAGATCCCTTCTACACCAGAAGAGAAATTCTCGAGATAATTGGGAGGATAACAGCAAAAGAGGGAGACGCTTATCTTGAGAACGGCGGGTGGGCGAACCATACCCCAGATCAAATGAGGTGGGCGGTTGAACTACTTAAGAAAAGCTCAGAGGTAAATCACATCGCCATATGCACTGCGGCCTATCATGTGCCCCGCTGCGTCCTTACCTTGGTGCGGGCAATGCTCGTGTCCGGGACAAAAAGAGTCATCTCCATATTGCCGACCTGGCATCCTGAAGGTCCGGCGGTTTCTGGAAGCAAAGAGTGGGATGAGGAGATGGAAAAAATATCCCGGTACCAAGGAGAAGGAGATGTTGCTACCCTGCAAGAATGGTGTGCCTATAGCTTATGGCGTGCCAGCCAATAGAGTAGTCGCCGATGCTTGTCAAAAGGCCCCTGGTAGCACTTACCATGCGGGGCCTTTATCTTTGCACCAATTCGGTTCTAACGTTCTTGAGCAGGAGGAGCAGTCAGTCCTTAATCCGATTAAAGATACAAAGCATCGCCAAGGAATGGAATAAAGAGGCTTGACTAGCTTTTTTGGTTTCTTTAGGGTAGAATAAGCGAAGATTACAGGCGGAAAAGGTCGCACAACTTAACCAATGACTAATGATAAGTGACAATTGACCCTTTCTGATTACTGACCAATGATAAGCGCACGGACTTATTAGTCATAAGTCAAAGGTCAATGGTCATAGGTCATAGGTCATAGAAATACATGGCTACTCAAGGATATTGCGTAAAGTGCAAGGCAAAGAGGGACATCCAGGGAGAAAAGGAAGTCGCAATGAAGGGAAAGGGCGGAAAGAGCAGAAGGGCCCTTACCGGGACCTGCCCGAAGTGCGGCACCAAGATGTTCCGGATACTCGGCTCTAAATAATAAGACATTTTTTATCTTGCAATCCCGTCTTCGCATTTCGTATGGTTTTCACGCAGCCATGAGGAATGAGAGGGCGGGATTTGTGCTTTCATGAAAAGCAGCTTCCTTGTCGCGCTCCTTCTGGGAGCAGGCCTCCTTGCTGCGGTTCTCTGGAGCGAGACGGCTTCCAGCCCTGCCTTAGAGCTTGCCTTCTTTGACGTAGGGCAGGGAGATGCCGTGTTTTTTGAGACGCCCCACGGCCATCAGGTGCTCATAGACGGAGGGCCCGACACCAAGGTGCTCTCGCGCCTGGGAGAGGTCATGCCTTTTTGGGACAAGACCCTGGACCTTGTTGTTTTGACTCATCCTGACGCAGACCATATTACAGGATTGGTTGCGGTCTTTGAGCGCTATGAGGTTGAGAATGTTCTTTGGACTGGAAGAAGGAAAGACACGCGTGTTTTTGCTGCTTTTGAGGCGGTGCTCAAAAAAGAAGGAGCAAACGTGTTCTTAGCTCAAGCAGGGCAGCAGGTTGTGCTCGGCGAGTCTGGGGCCGTTCTTGAGATTCTGTATCCGCAAGAGAGCAGTGATGTGCAGCAAGGAAAGAGCAATGAAACCTCTATCGTTGCGCGTTTGGCGTACGGAGACCGCAAGGTGCTGCTGCCCGGAGACACCACGAAAAAGATTGAGGAGCTGCTGCTGGAAGCGGAAAAAGACATGAAAGCCGACATTCTCAAGATTGCCCACCACGGTTCTGACACCTCAAGTTCAAGAGAGTTTCTGGAGGCGGTGGCCTCCAAGGTTGCCGTCATTTCCGTTGGCAGGGACAACAAGTTTGGGCATCCCACCCAGGACGTTCTTGTGAATTTGGCGGAATATGGTATAAAGATACGCAGGACAGACCGAGAAGGAACTATATTCTTTTATTTGAAATAGCATGCATCCAAAAGAAGAGAGGACAGTGGTTATTGTGAAGCCCGACGGCGTGAGGCGGGGTTTGATTGGGGAGATTGTGAACCGCTTTGAGAGGCGGGGGCTGAAGATTATTGCCCTGGAGCTGTTTTCTGCAACCAAACAGCAGATTGACGACCACTATCCCAAAGATGAGAAGTGGATTTTGCGCCTTGGGGAGAAAACGCTTGCGAACTACACACAGTATGGTATTGACGCCAAAGCGGAACTGGGCACGGACGATAAAAAGGAGATTGGATTGATGGTGCGGGGCTGGCTCCTTGACTACATGACTTCAGCTCCCTTGGTAAAAATGATTGTGAAGGGGATTCATGCAGTGGACATGGTGAGAAAGATTTCAGGCCCCACCATGCCGGCTGCAGCTGAAATGGGAACCATCCGGGGGGACTTTTCCGTAGATGACGCTTCGGCTGCCAACCGGGACAAACGGGCCATTCACAACATTGTGCATGCTTCCGAAACCCCCCAGGAAGCAGAGCACGAGATACAATTCTGGTTTGCCCCAGAGGAAGTCCACGACTACAAAAGAGCAGAAGACGACATTATGTTCTAAAACATAATGTCTGCAGAGGAGGGAAGAGCCCGGACATGATTCGTCAGGGCTCCTTTTGATATGCTGCCATTTCGCCGGGGTCAGCTGTTCTTGAAACCGTGAGAACAGAAGAATAAAGAAGCAAAAGGACCGCAAGAAGAGTGACGGCGCCGTTGATAAAAAAGATGAACTGCAGGGAGAACGCGTCTGAAATGATTCCGCCCAGGAAAGGCCCCAGAAGAAACCCCGTGGCGTACACGCTCTGGAAAATGCCCATGGCCTCCCCCCTTTGTTCAAGGGGCAGGTCCTCAATACTCAAGGACATGGTAGTGGAAAAGACAACCCCCAAGCCCGCTCCCACAAAAGCATGGAGGAACAAGACCTGCGTAATGTTGCCGGTGAAAGGGATGAGAAAGGTTGCAAGACCGGCCAGCGCAAGACCCGAGAGTACGGCGCCTTTTGCCCCCAGGAGGCCGCGCGGCAGATACGCAAAGCGAATGCTCGCCGCATACGGTCCCAGCATGGCAAAGGCAATGACGCCAAGCTCAAAACGGGAAGCCCCGAATTCCTGAAAGGCAAAGTTGGGCGTGAACCCCCACACCGTGGAAGTGCCCAGGTAAAAGAGCAGGGCGGCAAGGAGAGATACCACCATGAGGCGGGCGTTCTTGAATTGCGAGAACAGCCGCCTCTTTTGAAAGGAATAGGCAATGCGCGTCTCTTCTTTGACCGGCAATAGCAGAAGCATTGAAAGCACTGCTGCTCCCAGGCCCAGCCAGAAAGGAGCGTGCCAGCCCCACTGCTCTGCTGCCATGCCTCCCCCTAGTCCTCCTATGGTGATGCCCAAACCATAGGTTAAGGTGATGCGCGCCATGGCCTTGGGAATCTCGCTTCGGGGGTGGTGGTTGACGTAAAAGATACTGAAGACCACCCAAAACCCAGCTCCCGCCCCAAGCAGGAAGCGGGAGACGAGAAGCGCTCCCGCATGGGGGACCAAGGGCACCACAAGGTTTCCTGCGGCCACCAGGAGGAGTCCGAGAAACAAGAGCTTTTTTTGAGGTATCTTGCCGGCCGCAATCCCAATGGGAATGCGCACCAGCAGCAAAGAAGCTCCGAAAAGCCCGTTCATGATTCCAACCCAGAACAGGGACAGCTGAGCGACGGTTTCCGCCTGCACCGAGACGGTTGCGACGCTGAAATAGAGGCCCGTCCAAAAAAGCAGGCTGGAGTTCCACAACCATCTCATGGCGTTTTTGTGTTTTTTTATATCCTCATATCCTCATTTTCTCTTGCCGCACGGGGCGGCTATCGGCCCGCAACCCTGCCCCTCGGCATATCATCCGCCTTCAATGGGAACTGCAGAGAGAATGTGCTTCCCTTTCTTTCTTCGCTTTCAAAGAGTATTCTCCCGTTGTGCCTTTTCATAATTTCCTGGGCAATCCACAAACCAAGCCCAGAACCCTCCGTCTGTATCCGCACGGCGTTGCTGGCTCGAAAGAACTTGGTAAACAGGAATTTCTGTTCTTCTTTTGGTATGCCGATGCCCTGGTCCGCAACCTGCAGGAACAAAGAGGAGGGTGCCTGCAGAAATGATATGGCGATAGTCCCCTTTGTGGTGTACTTGATTGCGTTGTCTATAATGTTGAAAATTGCGATGCCGAGTTTCTTTGGATCTGCGTTCACCAAAGGAGTTTTTTTCTTGGGGCTTTTTACAGAAAGTGCGATAGAGCGTTTTTTGTCCAGGAACGGCTGCAGGGCCTTGAGCGCGTCCTGAACCAGGGACTCAAGCTGAGCTTTCTTGAAGACATAGCCGAATCTGCCTTCTTCAATGCGGGAAGCGTCAAGAAGGTCCTCTACAAGATCGATAAGCCGGTCATTCTGGACTGTGACCTTGGACATCAATTCATACTGCTCTTTGTTAAGGTTTCCCAGATCTTTGCCCAAGAGCATGGCGAGAGCCCACTTGATTCCGGAGAGGGGAGTGCGCAGCTGATGGGAGGCAATTGAGATAAAGCTTGATTTTATCTCTTCGGCCTCTTTTTCTTTGGTGATATCGTGAATGACCCGCATGGAGCCGATCTTCCGGTCTTCAGGGTCCCGCACGGGCAAATTGATAATCTGCAGGGTCATGCGTTGGGGATCGGCAATCTTTATCTCTTTTGATTCAAAGTCCGAGAGGGCGAGGGAGGCAATGTTTTTGATGTTCGCGAAAAGAGGGTTGCGTCTAACCTTGAACTCGGATGCTTTTTTTCCCATGACCTCGCTTCTCTTAACCCAGAAAATTTCTTCCGCCTTGGGATTAAAAAGAATAATTGTTCCTTCCAGGTCGTACATAATGATGCCGTCAGAAAGACTATTGATCATTGCAAGGGTCTTATTGCGTTCGGCCGTGAGCTCCGCAAAGATTTGGGCGTTGGTGATGGAAGTTGCGGCCTGGTTTGCGGCCACGGTCACCAGGCGCATTTCAAAGTCGGTGAACTCGTGGGCGTCTGGGTAATATACACACACCCCTCCTACGGGTCCTTTCCTGCTGATGGTAGGAACACAGAGCAGGGCCCGGTAGTCCTGCTTCTTGATTGCCTTTTCCCAGGCAGGACCAAGTTCTTGGAGAAGCTTGGGGTCAGTCAAGATGTCGCTGGTTCCCCACGCCTTTCCCGTCTGCACCGCTCTTCCAATCCACGCTGTGCCCAGGCGAATGGGATAGCGTTGAGAATGCTCTTTGTAGGCGGGCTTCATGCCGTAGGAAGCTGTAATATATACGGACTTTTTGTCGGGAGTGAGCTGCCAGAAGTTCACCCATTTTGCCCCAAGGGCTTTCGCTACAATGGTTGCCATGTCCTGCAGGATTTTTTCCAGCTCCACCTCAACGGTAAGGACGCGAGACACCTGCTCTAAAGCCAAGAGCAATTCCTGCTGTTTTTGATGTTTTTGTTCTGCCTCAATAAAAGGTGCTCCTTTTGGTCTTAAGGTGAGCGATGTGGTTTCCCCGGCTTTGGAAAATTTGCGCTTTTGTTGCGGGGATGTTTTTGCCATGCTGTGGATAAATGGTTTCTCGGAACTCTAGGGATGCGGTATACTATCTTAATACAAGAGAAAGGTCGTATATAATTTTTTTCACTCATTCATTATATGTCTGTTTCTAAGTTTTTGCCAGTAGCGGCTGCCGTGGGAGTTTTGGCGGCAATCTGGGTTGTGGTTGGTTCTGCATACGGATTGGTTCTTTGGGTGCCGTTTCTCAGCTGGGCATTATTCTTTGGGGCTGGTGCTGGAAAGTTTAGCAGGGTGCCCAAGGAAATTATTGGCCTTACCGGAGGAACGGTGGTTGCAGCGGTTCTTGTCGCCTTACTGCCGGCTGTCACCTCGGCGGTGGGAGGAACCTGGGCCTTGCCTTTGCTTGTGTTCTGCGCCGCTTTCCTCATTGTGATGCTTGAGCTTACCGATTGGTTTGAATTGGCTCCCGCGTACTTTTACAGCTTTGCCGGGTTTTTTGCATATCTCTTTGGAGGATTTGCGGGAACAGAGATGACCGTACCCATGATTGTTAATTTTTGGATTCTTTTGGTCATAGGAACCGGTTTTGGAATAGCAACCGGGTTGATACGGAGTTTCATCTTAAACACCTTGAAGGTCCCCGCAGAGCAGCAAAAGACCATCTTTGACAAGGAGCGCAGAATGGATGTGCCGATGAGATGAGCCGCGGCACAATTTGACGAGGCCTCTTGACCTTGTGGTATGATAGAGAAAGCCCCGTTCTTTCTGTAAATTTTCCGCTATATCTTTTTTAGGGAGCCTGAAATGAGCTAGGCCCTCGGGCCCGGCCTTGGGCACCCACCTGAATTCTTGTCGGAAATATTTATGAGAGGACAGGGCGCAAAAGGCACCCTTTAGGGTGTTTTTTGCGCCCTGAGCATTTGTTTGGTAAACGTGCAGAGATGGCTAGAGCGAACCTAGGATGCGTTGAACCTCCCGTTCTACAAGCTGCCCTTCGTATTCTCCGCTGTGAGCAGAGACGCCCCGATACACGGGCGCTTTTTGATCAAGGTGAAGGTTGAGGAGCGCCCTGTCTTTTTCTTGCTGGCTCGCGTACACATGAAAGCGGGGGAAACGCCTTCCGCTCACAGACCTCCAGAACTTGAATTCGCCGGTTCTCTCACCCCGGCCTTCCGGAGCATATCCAAGACACCTCATTTTGGAGGAAAGGGTGTCGTTGCCCAGGGAAATAATGAGTTTCATGCCGCAATTGAAGATAAGCAAAAAGTCAGGCAAAATGCCCCCACATATTCCTTGCATGGCCAAGATTTTTGCATGTTCTTTCAATGTCAAGATCCCATGACGCTGTTCCAATAATTTCTGAACTGTCATCTTTGTATTTGCGTTCTTCAGGCCCTTTTAATTTGAGGATATAAAAATCCTGAAATGCCTGATGGTCGCACGGGCGCCACCATTCAGGATGTTTATAGTGGGCGAATATCCGGCCCTCAAGCCCTTGAGCTACTTTGTTTGAATCAACTGGATATTTTCCGACTTTATCTATTACGTTGAGTGCCTCCATGGCTCCGCTGTAACCATAAGCAGAATACGCAGAAGGCACTTCTTTAAATTTCTCGCTATAGCGAGAAACGAACTTTTTTGCAATTGGCAGTATATCCTGTAATTTCCAGTAGAAACTGGCTCCCCAATACATGCCAACAGCATCTTCCGGATCAAGTTGTTCAATGATGCCCAGCTCGGAAAGTGAATTCATAATGCTCATCTTTCTTTTCAAGCCAGCTTTGCTTACTTCTCTGATAAATTTAAGCTGGTCACTTCCGTTCATACCGCCAATCAGCACCTCTGGTTTTTTCTTGAGAATTTCTGGAAAGTGTTTTGTATAGTCATCGTCCTTACTGGCTGGAAACGGCACTTTTGCAATGCCGACAATTTTTGCGTTCATTCTTTTCGCAAATGCCTTATAACCCTCTATGATGTGCCAACCCCACTCATAATCAGCCGCTACAATGAACCATTTCCTGCCTAAATTCTGGTACGTCCATTTGCTTATTGACTGGGCTATCATATATAAGGTAATTGCCTGATGAAACGTATACGGGCTAAAATACCGAGCCATTGTCAATTCGTTTGTGTTGCCAAGACTTATCAGAATTTTCTTTGCCTTTTTTGTTTCTTTGTTTGCCGCTAACTGCGTTCCCGCGGATAATTGCCCGACAAAGAAATCCACTTTATCTTGGTAGATTGATTCTTGATACAATTTTGTCGTGAGTCGAGGATCGCTTTTATCGTCTTTGACGATAATTTTTATCTGCCTTCCAAGGATGCCGTCCCGTTGATTCATTTCATCAACCGCCAGTTTCAATCCTTTTAATTGATTGTTTGCCAGCCGTTCAAGAACTCCTGATAATCCAGAAACAAATCCTAATTTTATTATTTTTTTTGTCTTATCAGTCATCATGTTGCCTCATTGACGGAATCCTCTGTGTTTTTGGCGAATTTCAGCATTTTTTTCGGATCTATGGGAAATTGCAAAGTAAAGATTGCTCCCTTATTTTCTTCTGATTCAAAAGTAATGATGCTATTATGCTTGTCCATGATACTTTTGGCAATGTATAAACCCAGTCCAGATCCCTCTGTTTGGAATTTAATAGCATTTTCCGCCCTGAAGAATTTTACGAAAATAAACTTCTGGTCCTTTTTTGGTATTCCTATACCATCGTCTTTTATTGTCAGAAGCAATGAATTCTTTCCAGCTTGAAGTTCAATAGCAACATTTCCATTTGGCCTTGTGTATTTGATAGCATTATCAATCACATTTTTAACGGCAATATCTAATTTATCGGAATCAAACGCAATTTTAGGAAGAGGTTGCTTTTGTTTTTTAAATGTCAGCGCGATTTCTTTTTTCCTGATGTTCATATTCAAATCATCAATCACCTTTTCCACTAATTTCTCCAAATCGCCTAAAACAAAATTATATCCAGTTTTCCCTTCTTCAATTCTGGTAACATCAAGCATATCATTTATTAACCGGATCAGGTTGTCGGTGGTCAAGAATAACTTATCAGTTAATTCTTTTTGTTCTGTATTCAAATCCCCCGCATCTCCTTTCCGTAATATATCAATAGCCCATTTCATGCCAGAGAGAGGCGTTCTCATCTGGTGCGACGCAGTTGAAATAAATTTGGATTTTAACAGCTCTATTTCTTTTTCTCTTGTGATATCGCGCAAAACATGCATTGCTCCAATTTTTTTATACCCATCGCGTACCGGCACGTACGTGATTTCCAGGATTACCTTATGCGGTCCTTTGGTCGTATATTCTTTGATTCCAAACTCCCGTTGAACCAGGTTTTTTATGTTATAAAGGTTCTCCCAATACACACTTTCTTTTCTTGTCTTTTGGCTGATGTATTTTCCGATTATTTCTTTGCCGTTAAGCCACAGGAGTTCTTCGGAACGAAGATTAAAAGCAGTTATTTTTCCTTTGAGGTCGTAGAAGATAAGTCCTTCATGTAAACTATTGATCATGGAAACCATTTTTTGCTGTTCTAACCTTAAAGAGTCAAAAACCCTTATATTCAAGAGGGATATCCCCATATATTGAGCAAGCAGGGAAAGAGTTCCGATTTCTTCTTTGGAAAAAATATGCGGTTTTTTATAATATACAATAATAGCGCCGATTTTTTCGTCTTGTACAACCAAGGGAAAGGCGGCCATAGCTGATTTTCCCTCAATAGACAGAAGCGTTCTCCATGGTTTATCAATGCGTTCATCAACAAATACCTTAGATGACGTTTCTATCTTTTTCTGCTTGAAAGCCAATCCTACCAGCGTGCCTGATTCTAAAGACGCAGAATGTTTTTCAAGGTAGGTTTTGTGCTTTTTTGATAATCCGTAGGAAGCGATTAATTTTAGTATGTTGCTATCTTTTTCCAAGCGGAAGACGCTTATCCCGCTGGCATTAAATCGTTTTATAATATAATCAGCGTAGGATTCTAATGATTTCCCCATTGATTTATAAAAATCCAGGCTGAATGACTCCGTAACTTTCTGAAGATACAGCAGTTTCTCTACCTGGCCAAGCAGGTTGCTGCCGTATTGTTCAATAGTTCCGTACGCCTTTATGTTTTCAATAGTTATAGCAATTTGGTTTGCAATGATTTCTATGAATTGGACTTGATAGGTATCAATAGAATCTACCTTGGTTTTGTAATAAACGCTGAACGCTCCAACGATTTTTTTACCCACAAACATAGGCACGGAAATAGTTGATTTAAATCCTTCGTTCATAATCATATCGCGCCAGCGGGCAATGGTAATGACCTTCTCGCTTTTTACATCTAGAGCGTAAAGCGTTTTTCTGCCGGACATGACTTTTCCTACCAAGCTCTGCCCTACTTTTATGCGGTCGGTTTGATTAAAGTACCTGATATATTCTTTGCTTAGATTCACCGACTCTTCTATTCTCATGAAATGAGTTTTTTCTTCTACGGTCCAGATTGCCAGTGCGGAAGCGCCTAATTCCTTGACCAGTTTTTTTGCCAAGGCCCTAAGAATGATATCAATATCACGCGAGGCGAGATTGAAAGAAGTTGAAATAGCGTTTATGGTCTTCAGCCAATAATCGGAATCTTTTATGGTTTTTTTCCGCATCGTCATTTTTTATATTTCTGCAATGAAAGTCTGGGTATTTTAATTCCGGAACGAATCTTTGAGGAAAGGTCGTCCCAAAGCAAAAACCAGTAAGTGTTGAGCAATTACCATTGTAAGAATGGATTTATTCAAAGCAAAATCCGTTACATT
This sequence comes from Candidatus Wildermuthbacteria bacterium RIFCSPHIGHO2_01_FULL_49_22b, assembly GCA_001823165.1. GTDB lineage: Bacteria > Patescibacteriota > Minisyncoccia > Minisyncoccales > UBA10102 > 01-FULL-49-22b. The sequence continues at coordinate 4,079 of MHTT01000010.1, read as the reverse complement.
TCTTCTGGTCGGGCCAGGAGGAATTGAACCTCCGTTGCATCCACCCCAAGGATGCGTACTGCCGTTATACGATGGCCCGTTCGTCCTTGACTCGGTCAAGGAAAACTAGCTTTTAGCCAATGCCTTCTTGCATTTGGCGCAGAGTTTCACGCGTTCTCCTGAAGCCAGCTTGGCCCACTGAAGGTTGGGTTTCTGGATTCTTTTTACCGTAGGGTTGTATTTTCCGCGGAGCTTTACCAAGCGCCAGGCCACATTCCTGCCTTTGCCGCATTTCTCGCATATCTGTGCCATATGGTTAAAATGTACCATTTTGAATTTCAAATGTCAAAATCCAAATGTCAAACTAATGTCAAATAACTTAATGTCAAAACGTTTTTGCATTTGAGCTTTGTCATTTGGCATTATTTATGGTAAGCTAACATGTATGGAATTTTTATTTTTGATTGTAATCCTTATCTTCTCCGTAGTTTTGCACGAAGTATTTCACGGCATTGTCGCCAATGCTTTAGGAGACCCCACGGCAAAAAACGCAGGGCGACTCACGCTTAACCCCATTCCTCATTTGGACCCCATTGGCTCCATCTTGCTGCCTGGCTTCTTGATTTTCATGTCCCAGCTTACAGGCGGGGGAATTATCTTTGGTTGGGCAAAGCCGGTTCCCGTCAATCCCATGAACCTGCGGGGCAGGCACGCCTCGGCCCTGGTGAGTTTGGCCGGCCCCCTTTCCAACCTTGCTTTGGCTTTTACCTTTGGCTTGGCTCTGCGGTTTCTCCCCGTAGCTGAGCTGAATGACGCCCTGGCCCCCATCTTCTCTTACATTGTTTTTTTGAATATCCTTCTTGCCGTGTTCAACCTGCTACCCATTCCTCCTTTGGACGGCTCGCACACCCTGTTTACTTTCCTGCCTCGCTCGCTTGATTCCCTCAAGATTTTTCTTTCCCAGTATGGCATCTTCGTCTTGCTGTTCATCATTTTCTTTTTCTTCTCCTTTGTGTCGTCCATCGTGGACTTCCTTTTCCGCCTCATCGTGGGCTCCCCATTTTTTTGAGGTTGACACCTTGAGGATTTTTTGCTACATCTTTTCTTGATATGCCAACGATTCGCCAACTGTTGAAAAACCCAAGAAAGAAGGGAAAGAAAAAGGACAAGACGCCTGCCCTGACGTTCGGTTTTAATACAAAGAAGAACCAGCCAGTGGAATATGCAGCCCCGCACAAGCGCGGGGTGTGCTTGAGGGTTTTTACCACTACCCCCAAAAAGCCAAATTCCGCATTGAGAAAGGTTGCCCGGGTGCGCCTTTCCAACGGCATGGAAGTGACCGCCTACATTCCCGGCGTTGGACACAACCTCCAGGAGCACTCCGTGGTTCTGCTGCGAGGGGGGAGGGTCAAGGACCTTCCCGGAGTGCGCTATCATATCGTCAGGGGGGTTCTTGACGCTGGAGGGGTTGAAGGAAGAAAGCAGAAGAGAAGCAAGTACGGAACCAAGCGAGCAACATAGTATGCCGCGATACAAGTTTCAAAAAAGAGTTCTTAATCCCGACATGAGGTACGGCAACGTTCAGGTTGCAAAGTTTGTGAACCACCTCATGGTTAAGGGGAAAAAGGCGGCCGCAAGGAAGATCGTGTACAAGGCGCTGGAGACCATCAAAGAGAAGACCAAAAAAGAGCCGTTGGAGGTGTTTGAGCGCGCTTTGGAAAATGTAGCTCCCATGGTAGAGGTACGCTCAAAGCGCGTGGGAGGAGCAACCTACCAGGTCCCGATTCAGGTTAAAGAGCATCGCAAAGAATCTTTGGCCGCGCGCTGGATTATTGGAGCTGCGAGAAACAAGAAGGGAAAGCCCATGGCAGAGAAATTGGCCGAAGAGTTACTAGCCGCCTATAATCGGGAAGGAGCCGCCTTCAAGAAAAAAGAAGACACGCACAGAATGGCGGAAGCCAACAGGGCGTTCGCTCATTTTGCGTGGTGACCACTCGGAATGCCGCTCCCGGGAACCGACCCTCAAAATCCCAGCGAGATTTTGGGGTCTGCGCTCTCGGCGTTTTGTCCGCCTTTGGCAGAACCATGCCAAAACGCCTCCGAGAGCTTCCCGGAGAGCGGCATTCCTCGCTTTCAACTTATTTGTATATTCGTACACATTCGTAATTTGCAGGAGCATGCCGAGAAAATATCCAATAGAGCGAGTCCGAGATATAGGTATCATTGCACATATAGATGCCGGCAAGACCACCACGACCGAGCGTATTTTGTTTTACACTGGAATTTCTCATAAGATAGGAGAGGTGCACGAGGGGACAACCATCATGGACTGGATGGAGCAAGAGAGGGAGCGGGGCATTACCATAACGTCCGCTGCCACCACATGTTTTTGGACTCCAACCTATGTAAAAGACAAGGACAAAGAAAAGGAGGTGCGCATCAATATCATTGACACACCCGGCCACATTGACTTTACCGTGGAAGTTCAGCGTTCCCTGCGCGTGCTGGACGGCGCCGTGGTCGTATTTGACGGAGTGGCGGGAGTTGAACCCCAGTCAGAAACAGTATGGCGCCAGGCAGACAAGTTCCTGGTTCCCCGCGTGTGTTTTATCAACAAGTTAGACAGAATGGGGGCTTCCTTTGAAAAGAGCTTTGGGTCTATCGGAGAGAAACTTACTCCCCATGCGCTAGCAGTGCAGCTTCCTGTGGGAGAGGAAGACCGGTTCACCAAGGTCATAGACCTTCTGGGCATGAAAGCGTATTCATTCCATGGTGATTTTGGAGAGAACGTTACAGAAGAGGAAATCCCCGAGGACATGCGAGAAAAGGCAAAAGAGTGGCGCGAAAAACTCTTAGAGAAGGTGGCAGGGGAGGACGAGGCCTTGATGAATCGGTATGTGGCAGGAGAAGAGCTGGATGTTTCAGAGGTAAAGAAGGTGCTGCGCCGAGCAACGTTGCAAAACAAGCTGGTGCCCGTGTTTGTGGGCTCTTCCCTAAAGAACAAGGGGGTTCAATTGATGCTGGACGGCGTGGTGGACTATTTGCCCTCCCCGGCGGACGTTCCTTCCATTAAGGGAGTTGACCCAAAGAGCGGTCAAGAGATTGAGCGGCATGCGGCAGACACAGAGCCCTTTTCTGCCTTGGCCTTTAAGGTTGCAACTGATCCTTTCGTGGGCTCCTTGACCTATTTTCGCGTGTATTCAGGGACCTTAAAAAAGGGCTCGTATGTTTTGAATGTGAGCACGGGAGAAAAAGAAAGGATTTCCCGCATACTTAGAATGCACGCCAACAACCGGGAAGAGGTGAAGGAATTGTACGCCGGGGACATTGCTGCCACCGTGGGCCTGAAAAACACCTCCACCGGACACACGTTAGCTGACGAAGCCGCCCCCATTCTATTGGAGCAAATCACCTTTCCTGAACCCGTTATCTCGGTCCGCATTGAACCTGCGACAAAGCAAGACCAGGAAAAAATGGGCATGGCCCTGAAACGCTTGTCAGAAGAGGACCCCACCTTTAAGGTGAGTTCGGACCAGGAGACCGGGGAAACCATTATCTCTGGCATGGGAGAATTGCATTTAGAGATTATTGTAGACCGGATGAAGCGGGAGTTTAGCGTGACAGCCAATGTGGGGCGTCCCCAGGTTGCCTACAAGGAGACTATTAAAGGCCAAGCTGAAGCGGAAGAAAAATACGTGCGCCAGTCCGGCGGAAGGGGGCAGTACGGGCACGTGTTGCTCCGCGTGGCCGCAAAGGAGCGGGGCGAGGGCTTTGAGTTTGTCAACGAGATTAGGGGCGGCGCCATTCCCCAGGAATATATTCCGGCAGTGGAAAAAGGAGTGAAGGAAGCCATGGACAAAGGGGTGGTGGCCGGATACCCCGTCATTGACCTGAAAGCCACCTTATTTGACGGTTCCTTTCACGAGGTGGACTCTTCCGAGTTTGCTTTTAAGATAGCCGCATCCATGGCTTTTCAGACAGCCGCAAAGAAGGCCCATGCAGTGCTGCTGGAACCCGTAATGAAGCTTGAAGTGGTAATACCTCCCGACTTTCTGGGAGATGTTATTGGGGATTTGTCGGCACGGAGGGGGAAAATAGAG
>MHTT01000009.1:1235-17247 GCA_001823165.1 Candidatus Wildermuthbacteria bacterium RIFCSPHIGHO2_01_FULL_49_22b | reverse complement strand
TGCTCCGTTAAGTTCTCTGTTCTCCATGCTCTGAGAGCGATGGAGCTGGCTCCCGGGAGCACTGAGCCGTAGATTGTCATACGGCTCCCACTGTATCTTCCTTTCATCTCTTTTCAAGGCCATGGGTGTATCATATGTCATGGACCAGCACAAGCCCTTGCGTTAGAGAAAAAGTTGTGTTAAACTAGCAATCAGGAGAAGAGACCGCGGTGGTCTTTTTTCACAACAGCTCTTTTACAAAACGGAGGAGATAAACATGAAAGGCATAGACAGAATTCTCTTGGCTATCGGCATAGATAATATTATTGAGATATTATCATCCGAAAACCTCAAGTGGGGAGATTTTCACACTCTACTTCTTCATATCTTCGAGAAAAAGATTGAAGGAGTTGGTCCTGCTGACGTGATGAAGAATTACAAAGAAAACCGCTTCAGCGCAACCGCAAGCACAGACCCAAGAGCGCTACTGGAAATCGACAGAATGCTTTATGAAGTTCTTCCCGGTTATTTTTCGGCGATTGAATTGTCGCCAGTCAACCCAATTGGAGCAAATACAGCTCTTACCATGCTCGATCCTAAAGTAGTTTTGTCTACAATAAGGAACATGGAAGTGGTGGGCGACCCAAGTATGGCATTGGCTATCGAATGTGCTCATAGACGAAGATTAATAAGGACCACCAAAGAAAGTCTGGAAGTACATCTCGCAACAAGCCACCGTGTCCTTAGACTCCAGAATTTTCCCAAGGGTTCCGGGCTCACTCCGCACTTCAGAGCCTTTGCGCTGACCTCTGCCGCAAGAGACACCACCGGCTTTAACAAGTTTGAACTAGCTTCTTTGTCGGCCCATATCGAAACCTGGTTAAATTTTCTGGCGCGTTCGTCGGATATAGGATACAGAGCTCAAAATATTTCTGTTGCTATATCATACATCGGGATAGTCGAAAAGCTGATTTCAGAAGGTCGTGTGAGCAGGGAGGTAGTAATTAACGGCGCAAAAGACAAAGCATTCAATTTGTTCAATGTCTGTTCAATTGATCTACCGGGTCAAATTGATTGCGCTAGCGATATTCCTGTTGTGCATCCAGAGTTAGAGACCTACATAAGAGAACTCCAGTTTACAGAAAGACAGATAGTTGACCCGCTTAGGGACAAGTATCCGTCTGTGCGCTTCTATTTCGATCTGGCGAGGTGTTCAGGCGCAGGGTATTATTCTGGGCTTTGCTATAAGCTGACTGCGCAAAATGTGGTTGGTGGAAAATATCCATTGGCCGGAGGGGGCGCTTGCGACTGGACGAGAAAACTGCTTAGCAGTAAAAAAGAGCACCTTATAACTGGAGGTTTTGGAACGGAACTATTTAACAAACTATTCAAAGAGACTCGATAAGTCTCTAACAAGAAGGCCCCTACATCGGTAGATGTTAAGGGGCCTTGTTCTTATACAAATATTTTGACAATATCTCCTACTTTAGCGTTGATTTCACTTGCGCCGTCCTCTCGGACTTTTCCGATTTCCGGCAATCCAAGGGAGCTACCCGGATATAGAACCCATTCTCCAGTTTCTCTGCTCATCATTCTCTTGGCGTAAACTGCAGAGAAAGAACTTCCAGAAATCTCGATCGTCAGTTTGTCGCCTTCATTGATCTCGGGGAGGACACCTTTAAATTTCATGAGGCCGAAGCTGTCTATGTGCAGAATCGTTCCGTCTGGTATGTCCAGCTTAATTAAACCGCCGGGGTCAAATTTACTTCCGATCAAGCTAAGCAAGCCGCCAGAAGCTATTTGTGCCGCAGCCGGAGCATGCACATATTTTCCTCCGAATGGGAAAAATCCGGGATCGTGGATTTCATACAGCTCATCTATCCCAAAATCCCTAAGGAACCAGTCAAATACTCCCGTATTTGCGCCCAAGAAATAGAATCTCTTGGTTTTTGTTTTTCCAATAAGCCGAGCTGGCCGCTCCTTTAAGGGATTTAGAATGACGGAGAAGATAGTATCTTCCGGATATGTCTCCGCCATTAATCGTAAAGTGAAACTTCCGTTCACAATTGAAAAAGGATTGACTGGCACGACTGGTTCAATTTCCAAGTCGATGCTATTGCCCAGTTTGTGCAGTTGCGACAGAACCGTTCCACGCAATTCGTTATACGCGATGTCTACACAATCGGTAATAAACACTATTCGTTTTTTCACGCTCATCTCCTTTCATTATCAGAGTTTTATTGTCAAAGCTGGGGTATTCCCAGCAAACTACCGTTGATATTAAACTTTTTTTTAGATTAAGTCAAATCAGATCAGATCAGCGCCTTTCTCTATCTTCAATTACGATCGCTTGAGAGTTATCTATTCTCTCTACTTTGGCGTTATTTCTTTTTTCGAATGATTTTATCTCCTCTTCAAGGTCAGAGGAGTAGTGTGGAAATATAATGAAGTTAACTATATTGAAACCTCTGAAATCAGTAAGCTGAACCTCATTTTTGTCAGGATGAACTTCATTAGCTATTTGAATTGATGGTCCGACAATAAGACTGCCTGCGCTTACTCCAACATATACGCCCCCTCTTTCAAGTAAGGATTTTATATCTTTGTCAAAATTTGCTTGTCTGGCGAATTTCATAAGTTTGAAAGTATTGCCGCCACATACATAAATAACGTTGTATTGAGAAAAATCAGCTTGCGGATTAGTTTCAATATCAATAAAATCAACAATGTTAAAGTCGAGTTCTTTGAATTGCGCTTCAGCCAATTTTGAGTATTTGTTTCTCTCTTTGCCTTCTGCTGCGGTTGTAACAATAGCGACGGATTTGAATGGTAATGTATCGAAATACTTTACCGCTACTCGGCGAACAGGCTCGGCTGATAATCCTGTTGAAGTAAGAATTATCGTTCCTTTTTTTGCTGTATCCATAAAGTCATTTTAGTACTTTTCACTTTTATTATCAATTTTTCTCTAACGCAAGGGCTTGCACGAGGACGGCTCGGCAGGAGGGGCACGGGGAGGATGCCGCGCCGTCCTCGTGCAAAAGGGTGGAAAGCGGCTCGTCTTTGCGTCAGCAAAGAAACAAAACTCGCAAAGTTTTCTCCTTTATTGGAAAATTTTTGCGCGCGCCTTCTTAAATGATTTTGAAAATTTTGCGAGTTTTGTGCCGCCGTCAGGTGGCGAGCCGTTGGGTGGGAGTGGCGCGCCTGCGGCGCGCCACTATGTTCGTCATTTGTCAGGATTTTTGGTAAAATAAGTTCGCGCAAAGGATATAATTTCACCGCCAGTTGACAATACTCTAACCATTGTATATACTTTAGGCATGAAGACTTCAGTTATCAACGTGAAAACGGACAAAGATATTAAGAAGAGCGCCCAAAGGGTAGCAGAAGAGTTGGGGCTTTCTCTGAGTACGGTTATCAACGCGTATTTGAGGCAGTTTGTGCGGAATAAAGAGATACATCTTAGTGCCGCGCCCCACATGTCAGCAGAGCTTGAGGAGTTCCTCGGGCGCGTGGAGGAAGATATAAAGAAGAAAAGAAATTTTTCTCCAGCGTTCTCTTCTGGAAAAGAAATGGATCGCTGGCTTAATTCTCCGTAAGGCATGAGAATTGTTGCTCACCGTGAGTTTAAGAAACAATTCAAAAAGTTGCGCTCCGGAGAAAAACGCCGTTTTCGCGAGAGGCGGGAACTCTTTCTTGAAAACGAGTTTCATCCGCTTCTTGAGAATCATCCTCTCGAGGGAAAATACAAGGGATACCGCAGTATCCATATAGGTGGCGATCTAAGCGTAGTGTATCGGAGGATTAGGCCAGATATTGTGGTGTTTGCAAAAATTGGCACCCACAGCGAACTGTATTCTTAAACGTGGAGGGGTCGCATAGCGGTTTATTGCACCGGTCTTGTCACCCTGCGGGTGATCTCCCGCAGGGAGAAAAACTAAATACAAGGAAGCGTGGCAGAGTGGACGAACGCGCCGCACTTGAAATGCGGTAAGCCAGCAATGGCTTCGGAGGTTCGAATCCTCCCGCTTCCGCTTTTATGCATTATGTTTATGTAATTAAGAGTAGCAAGAAGAATTGGAATTATATCGGTTTTACTTCGGATCTGAGAAAAAGATTTCACGAGCATAACCAAGGCAAAGCCGGAGTTACGAAGAGTTATAGGCCGTTTACTCTGGTTTATTACGAGGCCTATCTTAGTGAACGCGATGCAAGAAAGCGAGAGATTGAATTGAAGAAGAGGGGTCAGCAAAAAGAATTTCTGAAAGCAAGAATTGTCGACTCTTTGAAAATAGCGAGTTCTCAACCTGCGGTTGACCAGCCGCCAGCCTCCGGCTGGTCAGCCGTAGGCTGATACGCTGGGAATCCCACCCCCTCCGCCAATAAGAATTTTTTTTCATAATTTGATTTTTGAAACAGAAACTTGAAAGAGTTTCTGTTTTTCAATTTTGTATTGACACTAGATGTTTCGTATTGACACCGGATGCCTTTAGTGGTAAACTCCATTGAAGTTTGGCAAACACCCAGATTCTCAAGAAAGGAGGATGGACATGCCAGATAGGCACGATGTGATCATTTGCATGCGCTGCATCTTGTTGGATGTGGTCATGCCAGAGGAGCACGTCCGGGAATTCATAGAGGAGTTCAGCAAGGCATTTGTCGTTGAGGACAACCACAAGGGTGCCAAGAACCCCAAGGTCGTTTATGACTACTACGAGAATCCCGCCCATTGGCACATTCAAGTGAGCGTGGGGGGAAACGACGAGGATAGATTCTCTAGTTTTCTCCAGGACTTCTGCTCAAAGAGGCAACTATCTTTCTGCAATCCTAAAGCACAGCCCGTGGCGTAACGACTATCCCAGTGTGTCTCATAAACATCAGAGGACCCTCTACGGAGGCGTCCTTTTTCTTTTTAACGAGAATTTGCCGCCAATTGAGCTATTTTTAAAATACACCGCCAGTTTTGCAGCAGCCCCGTCCCGTTTGGGGTTTTTGTTTTCTGCTGGCATATGCGTTATAATTTACTAGATGGCATGAAACCGATATTCTTGGTAGAATAAATATGGCGTTGGGTTCTTTTAAATTCCTTCCAAAAAGCTTTCTTGGCGTTGATATTGGGACCTCAACCATTAAGATAGTGGAGCTCTCGCGGTGGGGCGCGAGAAAGAGCTTGAAGAACTACGCAGAGATGCGTTCTGAAGTGCTGTACGAAAAACCCTTCCGTACCGCGGAGAAAAGCTCCCTGCTCCTTTCTTCAAAAGACATTGCAAGGGCTATGCGGGGCATGCTGCAGGAGGCAAAGATTAAAACCAGGCAGGCGGTATTTTCCATTCCGGACCTTTCCTCTTTTTTCACCCGTTTTGAGCTTCCCGCCATGAGCAAGGAGGAACTGCCCGAAGCCGTGCAGTACGAGGCGAGAAAACACGTTCCGCTTCCTTTTTCTGAAGTAACCTTTGACTGGCAGATTGTAAACAAGAAGCGCTTGGGCTCGTCTGAAGAATCCATCAAGATTTTAATGGTTGCGGTTCCCAACGAGCTCATCAGCCAGTACCAGGAGATAGCGGCGTTAACGAATCTTGAGCTGTGGGCTCTGGAGGCGGAGGTGTTCGGTCTCATTCGTTCTTCCCTGCATGAGGAAAAGGAAACCGTTGCCCTGCTGGACATTGGAGCTCAAAGCACAACCATTAACGTGGTGCAGCAAGGACAGCTTGAATCCTCCAGGAGCATTGATCTCGGAGGAGGCGACTTTTCAGAACGAATTGCCCAATCTTTGTCCATTGACCGCCAGGCAGCTGAACGCAAGAAAACAACAGAAGGGCTTTCTTCAGAACAGCTCACGACCGTGCTGGCGCCCCTCTTGGATACGGTGGTAACGGAAATCAACCGGGTAGAAGAGGAAGTCCGGGGAGAGAAAATAAACAAGGTGGTTCTTGGCGGAGGATCCTCTCTGCTCAAGGGGCTCCCCGGGTACTTTCAGGAAGTCCTCCATAGAGAAGTTGAACTTATTGACCCTTTTCGTTCCGTATTTTACCCCCCGGTGCTGGAAGATATAATAAAAGAGATGGGGCCTGCCTACGCAGTAGCGGTGGGCATGGCGCTGCGAGGATTAGAGTAACGACCCCATATCAAAATAACAATGGTAGATATCATTCCCAGAACACCACAGAGTTCTTCTTTGCTCATGAAGGCCTTGTTGACGGCTTCCGCAGCGGTTTTTGCGGCTGCGCTTGGAGGATTCGCTATCCTGTTTTTCCTGGATTCCAAAATACAAAACAAGATAGAAGCCGCAGAGGTTATCCTGGCTGCGGAAAAGACCCCAGAGCAGATTGACATGGAAGAATACGTGTTTGCGGCGAGAGCGCGCCTGCAGGATTTTGCTACCGTGGTGCAGGAGCGAAGCAACATGGCCCCGGTCTTCTCATTTGTGGAAGCCGTGGTGCACCCCGACATCACTTTTCTTGTTATGAGCGTGGATGCCTTGCGCCAAAGCGCAGATATGAAAGGACGGGCAAGGTCCTTTTCTGCCCTGGACGAACAGTTTGCGGTGCTGAAAACCCGAGAAGAACTGCTTGATTTTTCCCTGACGCAGATCCAGCTGGGCGAGGACGGGACCATTGAGTTTCAAATAACGATGCAGTTTCCAGGGGATTTTTTCCAATAAAATAATATGAATCGCACCCTTCTCATTGGTTTGCTGCTGTTGGGCGGAGTCGCAATCGGCCTCTTTCTGACCATGCCCGCATACCAGGAATACCAGCAGGATAGATTTTTGCTCGGTCAGCGGGCGCAGGAGGTAAAAAACCAAGAGACCTACTTTGCGGATTTGGCAAGCGTGAAAGCGCGCCTGGAGGAATTCCCCCGGGAACTCGCCAAGGTTGAGGCGGCTCTTCCTTTAGACCCCGAACTCCCCCTTTTCTACGACCTTCTGCAAAAGAACGCGGCTCTTTCCGGAATGGTTTTGCAGAGCGTCGCGGTTTCCCTTGAAGAAGCGAAGGACCAGCCCCTGCGCCGCATCTCGGCAGTAGTTGAGTTCACGGGCTCCTACGGTTCCCTCAAGCAATTGCTGTCTAACCTGAACAGGGCTTCCCGCGCGGTTGCTTTGCGGGCCGTGAACATTTCCGGCTCCCAAGACCAGGGAACGCTCAAGGCAATTCTTGAGCTAAAGGCATATTCTTACTAACCCAAAACCATGGCGGTAACCTTTATTCAGCAAAAAAAGACCCAGCGCATGCTTATCATCGTGCTGCTGGGTGCAATAGCAAGCGTGGGAGCGGTTCTTTGGTGGGGGTTTTTCTTTGCCGGGGGCCTAAGTCCTGCAAACGTCACTCTGCCTTCCCCCAAAAAGATAGAGGTGCAAACAGACATTCTTTCCCATCCCGTGCTGCAAGAATTGGATGAGCCCAGGGAGGCGACCGTCGCTCCCCAGGGAATTGGCCGCGACAACCCGTTCTTACCCGCCCCATAATGGATATTCTCAATACCCTTGTTCAGCGGAATATTCTCTCCAAGGAAAAAGCAGACCAGGTTCGCCGGGAATCTTTGCATTCTGAAAAGCTGGTCGAAGAGCTTCTCATAGAAAAAAAGCTTGTGCAAGAAGAGCAGCTGTTTTCTCTCAAGGCGGAGCTTCTGCGCCTGCCCCTAAAAACCATTGAGCCCAAAGACATTCCCGCAAAGGTTTTGAAGCTTATCCCCGAAGATTCCGCAGGATACTATCGCATGGTCCCCCTGTCTGAACAGGGAGGAGTGGTGGAAGTCGGCATGGTGGCCCCAGACAACAGCAAAGCAAAGGAGGCCCTGGATTTTCTTTCCCGCCAGGGAAAATTTTCCTTCCGGGCGCAACTTCTCACCCTTTCCCAGTTTGCCTCTGTCATGCGCCACTACAGGAGTCAGAAGAATGAAATGAGCCAGGCCTTGCAGGAGCTCCAGCGGGAAATGCAGGAAGAGCGGGGAACAAAGAAGGGGCCCCAGCTTCAGCGCCTGGTGGAGGAAGCGCCTATCACCAAGATGGTGGCGGTCATCTTGCGCAATGCGGTTGAGGGAAAGGCCTCTGACATTCACGTGGAACCCACCCGGGACCGGCTTAGGGTAAGATTCCGCATGCTGGGAGAACTGTATTCTTCCTTGTTTTTGCCAAAACGGGCGGCCGCGGCCGTGGTTGCCAGAATCAAGATTCTTTCCTCGCTCAAGATTGACGAACAGCGCGTTCCCCAGGACGGAAGGTTTTCTGCGGTTATCAACGAGCGTTCCATTGATTTTCGCGTTGCCACCTTTCCCACGGCCCTGGGAGAAAAGGTTGCCCTGCGCGTGCTGGACCCCGCCTTGGCCCTCACAAATTTTGAACAGCTCGGCCTTGAAGGGACGAACCTGGAGAAAGTGAAAAAAGCGACAAAGCGTCCTTTCGGACTTATTTTGGTGACGGGCCCGACAGGGTCTGGAAAGACCACCACCTTGTACACCATGCTGCAGAGTTTGAATGAGGAAAGCCGCAATATCGTGAGCTTGGAAGACCCCGTGGAATACCTGATGGAGGGAGTCAACCAATCCCAGGTAAGGCCCGAAATCGGGTATGATTTTGCCCAGGGACTGCGCCAGATTCTCCGCCAGGACCCCGACGTGATTATGGTGGGAGAAATCAGAGACAAGGAAACGGCTTCCCTTACCATGCATGCGGCCTTAACGGGGCACATCGTGCTTGCGACCCTGCACACAAACAACGCGGCCGGAGTCATTCCGCGCCTCCTGGACATGGGTATGGACAAGTACTTGATTCCAAGCACCATTGCCTTGGCCGCGTCCCAGCGCCTGGTCAGGCGCTTATGCGACAGCTGCAAGGAACGCTCCCAGCCCAAAAAAGAAATGAGGGAACTGATTATAGAAGAGCTGAAAAAGATTCCGGAGGGAACAGAGAAATCAGCGTCGGGGCACCTGGCAGGCAAGGGGCGAGACCTGAATCTGTTTTCCCCAAAAGGGTGCAGGGAGTGCGGCAAGACGGGATACACGGGCAGAATCGCTCTCTTTGAGGTTCTGGAGATGACCGACGAGCTTGCGGGCATTGTTCTGGGAGTTCCTTCCGAAGCGAACATCGCAAAGGAAGGAACGCGCCAGGGCATGCTTACCCTGCGCCAGGATGGCGTGTTAAAGGCCATTGATGGTATAACAACAATAGAGGAGGTTATTCGCGTAACGGAAGAATAACATGGTTCAAAAAAAGAGCATCCTGCTTATAGAAGACGACCCCCTCCTGCTGGATATCTATACCACCAAGTTTAGAGAAGCGGGGTTTCAGGTTCGGGTAGCGGACTCGGGAGAGAAGGCGCTCCGGATTTTTTCCAAGGCCAGGCCATCCGTCATTGTCGTGGACATTGTGCTTCCCTACGTGGACGGCTGGGGACTGCTGGCAGCCGCCAGAAAACTCCAGAACCTGAAGCATTCAAAGATTGTGGTGCTCTCCAACCTTGGGCAAAAAGAAGAGATTGAAAAAGGGATTGCCCTGGGCGCCGACCGCTATCTGATAAAAGCGCACTTCACCCCCACCCAGGTGGTAGAAGAAGTAAAGAGCTTACTAGTAAGCTCATAAGCTGGAAAACTGAACCAATAGCAAATATGCAAAACATTGCCATGCAAGAACTTCTGGAGCTTACCGTAAAAGAACAGGCCTCGGACCTGCACCTTTCTCTTGGACACCCCCCGACTCTCCGCATTGCGGGGAATCTGGTTCCCCTGGTTAAAAAGAAGCCGGCTACGGCAGAATCAATCATGGAGTTGGCCGGCTCTCTCATGACGCAAGAACAAGAAGAGCTCCTGAAACAGGAAAAGGAGGTGGATTTTTCTTACAATCTTGACGGCAGGGCGAGATTCCGGGTGAACGTGTTCTATCAGCAGGGCGCCCCGTCGGCAGTTTTGCGCCTTATCCCAAAGCAGATTAAAACCCTAGAAGAGCTTAACCTTCCCGTAACGCTTCACAAGTTCGCGCAGGCGCGACAGGGACTTTTGCTCATTACGGGTCCCTCCTCGCATGGAAAGTCAACCACGCTGGCCGCCCTCATTGACGAGATTAATCACACCAGGGCAGACCACGTCATTACCATTGAAGACCCCGTTGAATACGTGTTTGAAGACGACAAAGCGATTATTGACCAGCGGGAGGTGCGCCAGGACGCCAAGAGCTTTGCTTCGGCACTGCGCGCCACATTCCGTCAGGACCCCGACGTGATTGCCGTGGGAGAAATGCGGGATTTGGAAACCATAGCAACGGCCATTACGGCGGCTGAAACCGGGCACCTGGTCTTTGCCACCCTGCACACCAACTCTGCCGCCCAGACCGTGCATCGCATCGTGGATTCCTTTCCTTCAGAACAGCAGATGCAGGTAAGGGCCCAGCTGTCCGGGTCTCTTTTGGGCGTGGTTTCCCAGCGCCTGGTTCCGGCCTTGAATGGGGGACTGCTGCCGGCCGTGGAAATCATGCTGTCCAACCCCGCGGTTGCGAACCTTATCCGTGAGAACAAAATCCACGAGCTTCCCCTGGTGATTGATACGTCGGCTGAAGCCGGCATGATTTCTTTGAACCGGGCTTTAGCCAACCTGGTTCGTTCAAAGAGCATTACCCTGGAAAACGCCCTTTCTTTTTCCTTGAATCCAGTGGAGCTGCGCACGCTAGCTAGGAATTAGCTTCGTTAGCTTGTTAGCTTCGTTAGCTTGTTAGTATGATACATTCGTATAGAGAGTTGATAGTTTGGCAACGCTCTATTGAGCTGGTGTTGGCCGTGTATAAACTTACCGATTTATTCCCAAGAGAGGAAGTTTATGGATTGACCTCTCAGATGAGAAGAGCTGCGGTGTCAATTCCATCAAACATTGCCGAAGGGAGATTCCGCGGAACAAAAAATGATTTTTTGAACTTTCTTAGGATATCATATTCTTCGGGTGCTGAATTAGAAACCCAAGTTGAAATAGCAAAACGTCTACCTAAAACAAGTAAACTCAATTATTCCGAAGTTGATTCATTGCTTGAAGAGGTAATGAAGATGTTGAATAAGATGATTAAGAACATGTATCCTAATAAGCTAAAAAGCTAATGAAGCTAACGAAGCTAGCATGAAGTTCAACTACCAGGCGCGCGACAAAAAAGGCAAAACCCAGTCAGGGGTGATAGAGGCCTCTTCTAATGAGGCCGCTTTGCAGTTGCTGGCGGGACACAACCTGTTTGTAACCTTTCTGGAGGCGGCCGAAGCCCGGCCTTTTTTTGAAAAGAACATTGCGTTTTTTGAACGGACTTCCATAAAGGACGTTGTGCTTTTCTCCCGGCAGCTGGCGGTTATGTTTGTTTCCCGCGTGCCCTTGGTGGAGGCGCTGCAGACGCTGGCTTCCCAAACTAGAAGCAGGTCTTTTAGGGAAAAAATTCTTCGCCTGTCAGAACAAGTAGAAGGAGGAACTCCACTCTCTGGGGCTTTAGCAAAGTACCCCGAGGCGTTCTCTCCTTTTTACATAAACATGGTCAAGTCGGGCGAGGCCTCCGGGACCCTGTCTTCTGTGCTGGAATATTTAGCCGAGCACATGGAGCGGGAGTACCACTTAATGTCCAAGATCCACTCTGCCCTGGTGTACCCCGCCTTTGTGGTGACGCTGGCTATTGTCGTGCTGTCCCTGCTTATGTTCTTTGTGATACCCAACCTAAGCCGCGTTTTGGAAGAAACAGGGGCCGAGCTCCCTGTTATCACGCAGATAGTTCTTAACACGGCTGGCTTTGTCAGGGGGTTTTGGTGGCTCTTTTTGGTGTTTGGGACAGGAGCCGTGTTCCTGTTTTTGCGCTGGAAAAAGACCCCCGAAGGAACAAAGATGGTGGACAGAGTGTATCTGAAGGTTCCGCTTCTGGGCTCTTTTTTGCGCATGGTGTACCTGTCCCGGTTCGCGGAAAACCTGTCCACCCTGGTTGCGGGCGGTCTTCCCATTGTGCAGGCCCTAGACATCACCTCGCAAATCGTGGGGAACACGGTGTACGCCAGGATTGTGGAGGAAGCGAAAGAGGAGGTGCAAAAGGGAAACCAAATCAGCTCCGTGCTGCAAAAGTATCCTTCAGAGTTTCCTCCCTTGTTTAGTCAAATGGTCTTTGTGGGAGAAAAGTCGGGCACCGTGGAAAAGACCCTGTCCAACATTGTTTCTTTTTACGAAAAAGAGGTGGAGCGCACGGTGGAGGCCTTCTTGAGTATTCTGGAGCCCGCCCTCATCGTGTTTTTAGGAGTGGTTGTGGGCGGACTCCTGGCCTCCGTGCTCTTGCCCCTTTACCAGCTTTCTTCTTTCTAGCATGAAACAGAAAGGATTTACCCCGCACCAAATCTTTGATATGAATCATCAGAGTCGTGCCGGGAATAAAGGAAACCTTGCAAGCCAAAGATTTGGTGCGGGGTTTACCTTAATTGAGCTTCTCATGGTTATTGCCATTATTGGGATTGTGTCGTCCATTATTTTGGTTTCCCTGAATGGAGCGCGGACCAGGGCCAGGGACGGAAGGCGCCAGCTGGACATTCTTCAAATAACCCTGGCAATGGAGCTGGATTACGCGGAAGACCAAAAATATTCTCAAGTTGCCGGCTCCTCGGCGCCCTCAAAGATTCCCTGCTCCAACCCCCTGTTGTGCGATGGAGCAGGAGACGGCAGCTATATGAATCCTGTTTCTCAAGACCCGCAGGGCGGCCCTTACAGCTGGATAGACAACCTGAACAGCTTGACAACCAATTGTTCAGCTCAGCTCTACTGCGTGTACGCCGACCTGGAAGAAGAAGGATGGTTTGCGGGTTCTGAAAAGGGCTCAAAGAAGCTTGACTACGACCCTGGAGACCCCCTCTCCCCCAATAGTGGAAAATGCCCTTGCTGGTAATGCTTGCTCACTGTATAATGGTTAAATGGTTATATTGTTGCATGGTTACCTGATAGCCGTTAGCCATAGAGCCATGTAACCATTTCATTCATAAGGTCGAACCATTCTAAAAAAATTATCCATTAAAAAACGCATGAAACAAAAAGGATTTACCTTAATTGAGCTTTTGGTGGTTATTGCCATCATCGGCATGCTGGCCTCCATTGTCTTGGTTTCTTTGGGTCCTGCACGTGCCAAGGCCAGGGACGCGAGGCGGGTGGCTGACGTGAGGCAAATGTCCACTGCCTTGGAGATTGAAGGCGCAGACAGCCCGGAGGCGCTGGTAGGATGCACTATTGCCGATGCCCCGGTGAACAGCTGCACAAGTTGTGTGGGTTGCGCGGTCAACAATACCATACAGGACTTTGTAAACTTTGCTGACCCGTCAGTTGGAGTAGCTGGAACCGCTTGTAATTCAATATCCGCCGCAACCTGCCAGTATTCCATTAGCCAAGCGGATGGAGATCCGGGAGCCACAACCGGCGACTACTCGATTTGCTTTTTCCTGGAGCAGGGCTCCGGGGACTTGCTAGCTGGTAAGAACGCTATTAAGACCAACGGCGTGTTTGTTAAAGCTTCGTGCCCTTAGGCCTATAGCGCGCAGCTCGTATGCGCCAAAAAGCCCCGCCCTGTTAGAGGCGGGGCTTTTTGGTAGGATTAAAAGACGGTCGAGAACAGTTTGAGGAGGATTGATTTGGGTGGTATACTATCAACAATGGTTTCTGTGATTGTTTTTGCGTTTGGACTTGCGGTTGGGAGCTTTTTGAATGCCGTAATCTACCGCCTTGCCGTACATCAAGGGCTATACCCTAATTCTTACGATCGTAGAAATCGCGGTATAAACCCTTTTCAAGGAAGGTCGTTCTGCCCTTCCTGCGGCCATCAGCTCGCTTGGTATGATTTAGTTCCCCTTGTGAGTTATCTTTTGCTCCGGGGAAGATGCAGATACTGCGGGCAAAGGATTTCCTTGCAGTATCCCTTTGTGGAGCTTGCCACCGGCCTCCTTTTCGTCCTCATTTTTGCTAAGCTCGGCTTAGCTGTGGAAAACTTAGCCCAGCTAAGTTTTCCACAGGCGATTTCATTGTTTCGCTTGATTTATCTTTGGGCCATAGCGGGTCTGCTTGTGGCGATTTTTGTGTACGATTTAAAGCATTTCATTATTCCAGACCGGTTTGTGTACCCCGCAATCGCGATTGCCGCCGCCTTTCGGGTTTTTGAGGCCCTAGACCAAACCACGTGGGAGGTTGTTGCCCAGTTCTGGTTTTTGGCGATTCGGGCTCCCACCCACCTTATTGGAGCCCTAGCCGCAGCGTTCTTGGCCTTTGGCTTCTTTTTTGCGCTCCACACCCTTTCCCGCGGCAAGTGGATGGGTTTTGGAGACGTAAAGCTGGCTTTGTTCATGGGGCTGTTTTTGGGATTCCCGAACATTCTTGTTGCCCTTGCCTGTGCCTTTGTTCTGGGGGCGCTGGTTGGCATTGTCTTGATTCTTGCAAAGAAGAAAACCATGCGTTCCCAGGTTCCCTTTGGCCCGTTTCTGGTTCTTGGCACCTTTGTTGCTTTATTCTGGGGAGGGGCGCTTGTGGATTTCTATTTATCCTTGCTTTTGGTATAACCCCGCACATAAAACTTATGTACAGCGTCTATATACTCAAAAGTGCAAAGGATAACAATCTCTATATTGGTGCAACGGGGAACCTGCAAAAGCGATTATCCGACCATAACCAAGGAAAGGTCTTTGCGACAAAATCTCGACTTCCTCTAAAACTTATGTATTGCGAAGTTTATCGAGATAAGCGAGACGCATTCAGACGAGAAAAAATGCTCAAACACAATGGCCAGGGCCTGCGAAGATTAAGAGAACGCTTGACTTATAGTTTATCTTCCTGAAACTTGTCACTATTTTATGTGCGGGGTATAATCAAAGACAGAGCATGGCGTCTTTTGGAGAAACTGCAAGAAAGATTAAACAAGAAACACTGGTTTCGGTATTGCGCGTTCTCGGGCTCACATTGTTTTTTTTGGTTCTCGGTATTTCTTTTATCTTTTTGCAGCAGCGCCAAGCTAAACTGGAGCCCCCGGAAACGCCAACAAGGCAGGAACTGACAGACCAGCAAAAGAAAGCAATTCTTGACAGTTTGGCTGCGCCGCAAGACGCCCCCCAGTATACCGATGAAGAAAAAAAACAAATTTTAAGAAGCTTGTTAGTTCCATCTAACAATCCAGCGTTAAGCGACGAAGAAAAAAAGAAGATATTGGAATCATTAAGCGCGCCGCAATAAATGATTTATCTCAAAAAACTGCTCAACTCAACCGTTTTGGGAGCGGCACTCGGCGTTTTGCTTGTTGGCTACGCTGTTTTTGCCTTTGACCCGCCTACGCAAGCGCCCCCAGGAGGAAATGTGCCTGCTCCCATAAACACGGGAACTTCTAACCAAACAAAAGCAGGAGGCCTGCTTAGCGTGTTTAATTTGTGGGTTAACAGCGGCCTTGGCGTTACGGGCGGGGCAACCTTTGGAGGTAGCGTGGGTATTGGGACGGTAAATCCAGGATCAGCCCTTGATATTAAGGGGATACTGAGTCTTTCTGGTTCCACATCCGGTTATGTTGGACTTGCTCCATCAGCTAACGCAGGTTCAACAACATATATCTTGCCAAGCGCCGATGGTACGCCAGGGCAGGTTCTTGCTACAGATGGTAGTGGAAGGTTGTATTGGACTGATTCTGGCGCAGCGCCAGCGCCAGGTCAACAAGAATTTATTTCCAGTGGTACCTTTACAGTTCCTGCAGGAGTAACAAATGTGGCAGTTACGCTTGTCGGAGGCGGAGGCAGTGGAGGGGGGGGTAATAGTGATGGGTGGAATGCAGTAGGAGGCCAGAGTGGAGACAACGGAGAAGCGACCTCGTTTGGTGTATTTGTTACGGCAGGCGGCGGTCAGGGCGGGAGAGGAGGTATTCTTACTGCTGGCGGCACTGGCGGCACAAGTGGCGGTGCTGGCGGATTAAACGGAGCATCGGGAGCTGATGGAGGAGCTACTGCTGGGCCTGGTGGAACCGGTGGCAGTAATATCTACGGTTCTATTGGTGGTTCAGGTGGTCCAATTTGTCCCCCAAGAACAGCTG
>MHTT01000009.1:0-1166 GCA_001823165.1 Candidatus Wildermuthbacteria bacterium RIFCSPHIGHO2_01_FULL_49_22b | reverse complement strand
TATGGTGGGTGGTGCTGGATCTGGGGGTTCGGGATCATTTAATCCGAGCACGGGCCAAATGGGTGGGACTGGTGCTAGTGGTGTGCCTGGTTATGTATTGGTTAGGTGGTAACTAAAAAACCTTTCTCTATCTATAATCCTCGGCCTGGCGTTTGGCGTATTTCTTGCGGGATTTGAAAGAAGATAATTGTATCGTATTGCAACCCGCAATGATACAATGAGCGCATTTTGTTTTATGGTTTTTATGGTATAATAGGATATATGGAGGCAAAGAAAAGCTCCAAAAAGAACCGGCATATTCGTTTTCGCCCGTCTTTGTTTTGGGATGTGGATCCTCAAACAGTGAATCCCAATAAACATGCCAGATATATCATCGCGCGGATTTTGGAGTTTGGCCGGGATAATGAGGTGCGCTGGCTTTGGAATGCATATCCCACAGCACTTATTCGGGACGTCGTAAAAAAATCAAGGGTACTGCGGCCGCGAACAAAAGTACTATGGGAAGTCCTGACAAGAGCCAGGTAACGTGGCAAGTAAACTCGCTTCCAAAAGGCGCAAAAGCCGCCCTGGATTTTTTGAGTGGGCAGGAGTGGCTCAGGGGAAAGAATTGGTATCTGGCAGGGGGAACCGCCCTTGCCATGTACGAAGGCCATCGGGTTTCGCTGGACCTGGACTTTTTTACTTCGCGCAAAACATTTCAACCAAGAGAAGTGCTTGTCCGCTTGCAGGATAATGATTGGACCGTTGATATTGCCGAGCCCGGAACCGTGTACGCCTCATTTGCCGGCACAAAGGTAAGCTTTATTGCTTACCCGTTTTTTGTTTCCAAAGAGCAGATGGAGCGTTATGGAAGCGTGAGCATCCTGAATCCGCGCGATATTGCTGTCATGAAAATTATCGCAATCAGCCAGCGGGGGAGAAAGCGCGACTTTGTTGATCTGTATTGGTACGTAAAAAAGCACGAGCCGCTTGCGGATGTGCTGCCGCGATTGCCAGGCCAGTACCCGACAGTTGCGCACGATTACCACCATATTTTAAAAAGCTTGATGTATTTTGCGGATGCCGATGAAGACCCCATGCCCAAGATTTTTTTTAAAACAACGTGGCCCGAGATTAAAAAATACTTCAAGCGGGAAGTGCCCCGGCTCACAAAAGAATTTTTGGGG
>MHTT01000008.1 GCA_001823165.1 Candidatus Wildermuthbacteria bacterium RIFCSPHIGHO2_01_FULL_49_22b | reverse complement strand
AGCCAAGCAAAACATTCTTTTCCTTTTAGAAGAAAAAATTGGGCGCGCGCAAAACGAAAAGAGCAAAGAGTATTTTTCTGTAGTGCGGCGAGTGGTAGCGAGCGGCGGCGGGGCGGAGCGTCAAAATTCAGCGTTCGGATTTTCGCTAAAAAATGTTCGGATTTCGTTCAGCGTTCGGAGCCAAATTGTATGTTGTGAGTTTGTTGCCTCGGCGCTTCGCGCGGCGAACCGCGTTTTGCGCTTGCAAGCGATTTGCTTTGAACCCAAAAAGTCGTGGAAAATTCTCGCCGATTTGCCCGCCGAGGGGCGAAGCCCCGAGGCGGAGAACTCGTATCATCCTATTTGGCTCCGCGGGTAGGATTCGAACCTACGACCATCTCGTTACACGCAACCCAATACTTTCATACTGGCGTGGACTATCTCATCACCCCAAAGGGGTGCGGGGCGTATAGTCTCTGAACCTTGAACGTACAATTTTGCAAGGCAAAATGTTACATCCCTTGGCTGCGGATTGCCTTGGCTTTCGCTTTAGGTTTCCCGCAATTAACCCCGTTTTTCAACCTGGATTGCTCCAAGAAGCTGCAACTTTACTCACAGCGAGCCGCTCTACCAGCTGAGCTACCGCGGAATATGATAGCAGTGCCATTATAGGAGAAGACACGCAAGATTGCAACAGCAAAAACAGCCGGCCCTATGCCGACTGTCCTTGCCCCCCGTTAGGCTTTAATATCCTCTCAGTTTCTTTAACGAGCGGTGGTCGCGGATTTTCTCTAGGGCTTTGGCTTCAATCTGGCGTATTCTTTCTCGGGTCACGCCAAACTCACTCCCCACCTCCTCTAACGTGTGGGTTACTCCATCATCCAAACCAAAACGCATGGCAAGAATCTTTTGTTCCCGCGGGGTCAAGTCAATGAGAATCTCTTTTAATCGTTCCTTGAGAAGATTGCGCGCAGCTTCCACCGAAGGAGGGGGAACCTTTTCGTCTTCTACAAACTCTGCCAGCACGCTGTCTTCTTCATCTTCCCCCACCGGGGTCTCCAGGGACACGGTTTCCTGGGAGATTCTCTGAATCTGGTGCACCTTTTCCACTTCCAGCCCCATTTCCGCTGCCACCTCTTCTGCCAGGGGCTCTCTGCCCAAGTCCTGCAGGAGACGCCTCCTTACCTGGGTGTACTTTGAGATGGTTTCAATCATGTGAACGGGAATGCGTATGGTCCTTGCCTGGTCAGCTAAAGCCCTGGTTATGGCCTGACGTATCCACCAGGTAGCGTACGTTGAAAACTTGTATCCCCGCCTCCAGTCAAACTTCTCCACTGCCCGAAACAGGCCAAGGTTTCCCTCTTGAATCAAATCCAGGAGGGTAAGGTTCGGAGACCTGCCAACGTATCTTTTGGCAATGGAAACCACAAGGCGAAGATTTGCTCTGGCCAGCTGCTTTTTTGCTTCCAAGTCGCCTTTTTCAATGCGTTTTGCCAACTCCTTTTCCTGCTCGGCCGTCACAAAAGAAATCTTGCCGATCTCTTTCAGGTACATTTGCACGGGGTCCAGGGGGGCTTCTTCTTCTACTTTTCTCCTTTCTACCTCTTCCTTTTCTGGCAAATTCAGATACTCCCTCACCTCTTCCACCCGAATCCCGGACTCCTCAAGTTTTGCGTACAAGGCCTCCAGGGCGGGGATTTTCTTTTCAATGCCAGGGAAGGCGTACAAAATTTCAGAATACGTTACAAACCCCCGGGGCTGGCCCCTTTCAAAAAGCCCTCGCAGCTGGTCTTCCGGGAGCAGGGACGCCTTTCTTTTTTTGCTTGTTTGTTCTCGCAGGGGCTTTTTTCTGGCGGCGCGCCTTTTTTGAGCCAACTTTCTTTTCTTTGGAACCCTGCCCTTCTTTTGCAGCTTTTTTCTGACTGGTTTCTTTTTACCTTTTTTTATTGCCATGCAAAATTTTGTTTACAAAATTTTTAGTTCCCCTCGCGGACCAAAAGCAAACTGCTTTGCTTTCGGCGGGCATTTTCTCTGCAAACGATATCCTAAGTTTATCGAAGGACCGCGAGATAAGGAAATGCCCAGGTACATTGTTTCTAAATCAGGGGGTCGGGGGAACTGTCAACTCCTTGGCTATCTCCTGGAATTCGCGCAAAAGCAAATCAATCCTGGACAACTCCTGTTCCCCTTCCGCCTTCTTGATTTCCCGCATAATCTCCTCCAGGCGCCCTTTTAAGGAAAAGATGGCGAGGGATTTTAAGCACAAGCTGAACTCGTCTTTGAGCTCTTCCTCACCTTTTTCAAGTTCAGCAAGCAGGGCTGCGTGCCGTACCGTCTGCAGATTTGTTTGAGAGAACACTTGTTCCAAAGAAGAAAACTCCAGATTTTCGGCCTGCTGCAGCCCGGCAACGATTTCCTGCATCGTGAGCGACATCTGGCGGACGTCCTCTTCTTTTAATTGTTTAAGATTGCCTGGGTCGCAAAACACGAGCACGAGAATGCGCTCTTCAATCAGTTCCCTTCTCCCCTTCTTTTCCCGCGCCGAGAGCGCAAAGGGAGCGTTTGTTCTTTGCAGGCGAGGTTCGGCCTTCACCTTTGCCAGTTCTTCCCTCACTGCCTCCTCTCTCACCCCTAGTTCCTCTGCCAAACGCTGAATCCAGTGGCTCTGCACAATCTTGTTCGGGAGCTTAAAGATGACGGAAAGCAAAAGGGAGGCCGCCTTGCTCTTTCCATCAAGCGTTCTCTTGTTAAAAGAGGAAAACGTGCTTTCAAAATAGTAATCAATGATGGAGGTTGCCCTGTCCAAGGCCAAATGCCAGGACTCGGGGTTGTGCGCGGCTTCAGCCGGGTCCTTGCCTTCTGTCAGACGCACAATCTTTACTAAAAACCCCTCGGCCATTGACAGTTCAATACCTCTCTTTGTCGCGGTATCTCCCGCAATGTCCATGTCAAAAGCCAGCACAAGGTTTTCTGAGTAGCGCCGCAAGAGCTGAAGGTGAAAAGAGGTTAGGGCGGTCCCAGACGTAGCCACCACGTTTTTCGTGCCTGCCTGCGAAACCAAGATGGCATCCATGTACCCTTCTACCAGAACGCAGGAATCCTGCTTTCTGACCTCCAGTTTTGCCTTGTCTAGCCCGTACAGAATCCTGCCCTTGTCATACAGCGGTGTATTCGGGGTATTCACATACTTTGCCATGTCCTTGTCTTCCTTCCCAAAAATCCTTCCCCCAAATCCCATAACCTCTCCCTGCAGGTTGAACACGGGAAACATGATGCGGGAACGGAAGCGGTCAAACACTCCTTGTTCTCCCCGCACCAGCAATCCTGCCCTGCCAATTTCCTGCTCGCGGTATCCTTGCTGCACCAAGAAATCCAGCATGGAGCGTTTGGTTCCTGGGGCGTACCCAATGCGCCAAGCCGCAAACGACTCGTTGCTTACCCCTCTTTTCTGTAAGTATTCTTTGGCCGCCGCTCCCGCCTTTGAAGACAGCTGCTTTTCAAAAAATCTGGCGGCAAGCTCGGTGATTTCCAAAAGACGCTTTCGTTCCGTCTCTTGCTGCACAAAGGCAGGGCTGCGCTTTGGGAGCTCCACCCCTGCCTTTTGAGCCAGCAGGCGCAGGGCGTCCCCAAACTCCAAGCCCTCAATGTGCATGACAAAATCAAAAACGCTCCCCCCGATGCCGCACCCAAAACAATGCCACATCTGACGGGCCGGGGTCACAAAAAAAGAGGGGCCTTTTTCAGCATGAAACGGACACAGGGCGCGAAAGTTCGCCCCGGCCTTTTGCAGCTTAAGGTATTCTCCCACCACCTGTACAATATCCAGGCGGTTCTTCACCTCCTCAATTGGCGACTGAAGCATAATTCTGCTTTATTCTACCTGTTCAACCGGCTCAAGGCAAGGGCCAAAATGAGGATTGCGTAGACGTGCTGGAACATATACCGCTATTGTACGGCAATTCGTCCCGTGTTGGAAACATTTAGGTGGTCGTGGTATCCCCAGCTCCCCTGCTCTGTAAACACAAAAGACCAGCTTTCACCTGGAGCAACAGGACCGCAGGCGTCAAAGAGCCGGGGTTCTTCTGCAGTTCCGCACTTTTCAATGTCAGAGCCAGGGTACGCCATGTGCGTGGGGTGCACGGCACTGGCAGGCCACATGTCCCTGGAGCTTTGATTCTGGAACGTCGCGGTGCCATCCTTTGCTACGGTAACCTCGCGCGGGGAAAACCCAAAGTCCGTGTAGGTTACAACAACCTCAAGAGGAGCTTCCACTTGCTCTTGCGTGGTCTGCTCTTGACCTGGAGCCTGAACCTCGCTGCCCCGCAAAAACAAAAATCCTCCAACGATGAGAAACGCGACAACTCCAATAATGAGATAGACATTTTTCGGCATAGTGAAAGAAATAATAAGCTATTATCTTCAACCTTTCTTTGAGAACTGGCGGTGAGGGTGGGATTCGAACCCACGATGCAGTTTCCTGCATAATTGCTCTCCAAGCAATCGCTTTCGGCCGCTCAGCCACCTCACCTCGGCAAAGATACCATAAGCTGGGAAAGCCGGCCATACTGGGCGGCAAACTTGTACGTTAAAAGCTTGAGCACAGCCAGGAAGTCCAGAATTTCCTCTCTTAAGATTTCAGGCCCCGAAAACACTTCCCAGGCCTCCTCAAACACATCTCGGGCATAGTGGTACAGAATCCGGTGTTCGGCTTTCTCTCGCAGGTAAACAGTAAGATTTTTAAACTCTCCTCGGTCCAGCCACACCCCATGGCACAGATTGCACACGTCCACCTTAATGCCGGAGTCCCCGTATTCCACTTCGTACAGAGGAAGGCGGTCTTTGGGGCACAGCTTTTGCTTTGGGGAAAGAATAAACTTGGCGGGATCTTTCCACAAATCAATATCCAGCCATCTCAAATCCCGGTCTCTGGCATCTTTTGCTTCTCTTAGTTCCTCTTCGTCAAACCACAGGCCGTAGTCCTGGGGGCAGTAATCAATCTGCACCCCCAAGATGGCTGCTTGCTCTAAAGATGTCTGATGATGCGGACACAATTTACGCATAATTCTCAATTTGCAATTCTCAATCTTCAGTGAATTTTCAATGCTTCAATTATCAGACTGTTTAAAAATTTGGTCATTGGGGTTTGATTAAAAATTGGAAATTGATAATTGAAAATTTAGGGGCGCATACCGCGCAATGCCTTGACGCGCTCCTCTACCGGCGGATGCGACATGAATAGTTTGTGAATCCAGCTCTTCTGCTCTTTGCCCCTAAACGGATTTGCAATATATAGATGGGAGGTGGCGTCGTTGGCGGATTTTAACTGGTGCGGGTCGCTTGAAATCTTTTCTAGGGCCAAGGCCAGGCCTTCAGGATACCTTGTGAGAAGGGCTCCGGAAGCGTCGGCCAGAAACTCGCGTTTCCGGGAAATGGCAAACTTCATTGCCTGGGCCAGCATGGGGGCCAGGATAAGGAAGGCGAGCGCAATCAGAATGAGCGCGATCCTTGCCTGCCCTCCTCCTCTATCGCTTCGCCCTCCCATGCCTCCAAAATAGGCAAGGCGAAAGAAAAGATCTGCAAGCAAAACCACCACGCCAACCAAAACCACCACAACCGTGGAAACCAGCATATCCTTGTTGCCAATGTGGGAGAGTTCGTGGGAAAGCACTCCTTCCAGCTCGGTGCGCTCCAAACGACTGAACAAACCCGTGGTTACTGCCACCACGGCGTGCTTTGCGTCCCTGCCTGTTGCAAAAGCGTTGGGCTGCGCGTCCTGGATAATGAATACTCGCGGCGTTGGCAGTCCTGCCGTGATGCTCAAATTCTCCACCATACGGTACAATTCGGGGGCATCTTTCTTCTCAATGGGTTTTGCATGCGATAAAGACAGCACCAGTTTGTCTGAATACCAAAAAGAACCAAAGCTCATGACAATGCTCAAACCAACCGCAATCCACAAGATGACCTGACTGCCTAAGGCATAACTCATGAACCAGCCAATCGCAACCACAAAGACAAAAAACCCCAGAAGGTACAACCATGTTTTTCTTGTGTTTGCTTCAGCGTGCGAGTAGATATTCACAAGCTCAAGGATGTGTGAAACCAGGTTTCACACATTGCTAAAATTTTACTTTTGGAACTGCCCGCTGCACTTCTTCTTCAATCTCAAAGAACTCTTCTTCTTTGAATCCAAAACTCTTGGCAACAAGCACCACGGGAAAGCTCTCAATCTTTGTGTTCAGAGACATGACCGTGGTATTAAAGAATCTTCTCGCCGCCTGAATCTTGTCTTCTGCGTCGCGCAATTCCCGCTGCAACTCCATGAAGTTCTGGGATGCCTGCAGCTGGGGATAATTCTCTGCTACGGCAAACAGGGACTTCAATGCCCCCGAGAGCATGTTTTCCGCTCCCGCCATATCTTTTACCTTTCCTGTCTGCTCTGCGGAAAGCGCCTTTGCCCGCGCCTCAGTCACCTTCTCAAAAACCCCTTTTTCGTGTGCGGCGTATCCTTTCACCGCTTCCACTAAGTTGGGGATAAGGTTGTATCTGCGCTTTAATTGCACATCAATGTCAGAGAATGCCTCCTTTACCCGATTGCGCAACGCGATAAGGCGGTTGTAGCTAAAAATGGCCCAGACAACGACAATGGCTGCGACCAAAATGATAATTTGTATGGTGTTCATATGTTTCTAGTATACCAACAACCCCCAAAAAATACAACACCGCCCTGGAGGGGGCGCATGTTGTTCTTTTTCTTCCTCGGAGGAAGGATATATATTAATACTCTCCCATTCCGCCCGGCATGCCAGCTGACATTCCTCTTTTATCCTCCTTTTCCGGGATGTCTGCCACCACGGCCTCCGTGGTCAAAAGAGTGGAGGCGGCGGATACCGCGCTTTCCAAGGCAACCCGAACTACCTTGACCGGGTCCACAATGCCTGCCGTTATCATATCCTGTTCGTATCGGTCCTGAGCTGCGTTGTACCCAAAGTTCCCTTCCTGCTTTGAGACGTCGGCGGCAACCACGGAGCCGTCTTTCCCTGCGTTCTGCGCAATCTGGCGGATGGGTTCTTCCAGGGTGCGCTTCAGAATGCCCAGTGCGATTGCTTCCTCCTGGTCCTCCATGCGCAATTCGTTTAACGCCTTTGCGGCCCGCAGCAAGGCGACTCCGCCACCTGGAACAATGCCTTCTTCAATGGCGGCCTTTGTCGCGTTCAAAGCGTCTTCTGTTTTGTGCTGCCGAGCTTTTTGTTCCACTTCGGTTACCGCCCCCACCTTAATAACCGCAACCCCTCCTGCCAGCTTGGCTAAGCGCTCTTGCAGCTTTTCTTTGTCAAAATCAGAAGTAGCGTCCTTCAGCAGGGAACGGATCTGAGAAATCCTGCCGTCAATCTTTTCTTTCTCGCCTTTTCCTTCCACAATCGTGGTGTTCTCTTTGCTTGCAACCACCCTTCGCGCAGAACCAAGCTGTTCTAGGGTAACGCTGTCCAACTTTAAGCCGAGCTCTTCTGAAATAACCTGAGCTCCCGTCACTGCGGCAATATCCTCCAGCATTTCCTTTTTGCGGTCTCCAAACCCGGGGGCCTTCACAGCCAAGGCGCTAAATATTCCCCGAAGCTTGTTGACCACCAGGGTTGCCAAGGCATCCCCCTCAAGGTCATCTGCAATGATAACCACGTCTTTCTTGCCGGTTTTTGCCACGGCCTCCAGCACGGGAAGAATCTCCTGTAAAGAGGTTATCTTTTTGTCGGTTACCAGGATGTACGGGTTTTCCAGAACCGCTTCCATGCGTTCAGTATTGGAAATCATGTACGGGGAGATATATCCTCGGTCAAACTGTAGCCCTTTCACGATTTCTTTTTGAATGCCAAAGGTCCGGGATTCCTCCACGGTCACCACGCCGTCCTTTCCTACTTCTTCCATGACCTCTGCAATCAGGGAACCGATCTCCGCATCTTCAGCTGAAATGGATGCGACCTGCGCCATCTCCTCTTTACCGGAAACAGGGCGAGAGAGTTCCTTGAGGACTTCCACCACCTTGTGCGCGGCCTTTTCCAAGCCCCTCTTTAAAGCCAAGGGGTTGGCTCCCGCCGTAACGTTCTTGAGACCTTCCGTAATGAGGGATTGGGCCAGCAGGGTGGCAGTGGTAGTGCCGTCACCTGCAACATCATTCGCCCGTGAAGCCACTTCTTTTATAACTTCGGCTCCCACATTCTCAAACTTGTCCTCCAGCTCAATCTTCTTTGCTATGGTAACGCCGTCGTTGGTAATGGTGGGCGTGCCAAACCCTTCTTCCAGCACCACGTTTCTCCCTTTGGGGCCAAGGGTTACCTTTACCACGTTTGCTACCTTGTCAACGCCTGCCTTGAGCTTTTTTCTTGCGTCTTCTGAATATAAAATCTGTTTTGCCATAATACTTTTACTTCGTAAAAGAAATTACAAATTCCAAGCACCAAATTCCAAACGCTTTTTGTTTTTGGTTTGTGATTTTGGTTATTGTGATTTGTTTGTGATTTGTGGTTTGTTATATTTGGGATTTACGCGATTTTAGCGCTCTAAAATCGCGAGGATGTCTTTTTCTTCTGCAATAAGGTATTCTTTGCCGTCCACCTTCACCTCGCTTGGACCGTACTTGGCAAACAGTACAAGGTCCCCCGCCTTTACCTCCAAAGGAATCACCTTGCCGTCTTTGCCTTTCTTGCCGGGACCCACGGCGACAACGGTCCCCTGTTCTGACCTTTCTTGTTCCGCTGTTTCCGGCAAAAGAATGCCGGTCTTGGTCTTTTGCTCCTCCTCTAAGGGCTCAATCAAAACGTGATCTGCCAATGGCTTTATCTGCATATGGTGAATCTTTGTTTTTTATTCTTGAATTATATACGTTAGCAAACAAGACCTTTGAGTGCCAATCCAGTCCCTATCTTACACAGCCCCGCAAAAAAGTCAACCCCCACCCTTTGCATAAATGCAAAGGGTGGGGGTCAAGAGCTGTGCCATCCGAAGAATCTCCTTATCCATCCTCGTTTTTCAGAAGGTCTCGCCTCTGGGTCTGGGTTCCAAGTCGCAAAGCACCTGCGGCAAAAAGCAAAGGCGGAAAGATCCACGATAGCATCTTGCGGATGTCCTTTAGCGCAGGGGTAACATTCCGCGAAAGGATGTCCCGCGCCTTATATGCATCTCCGAGAAAAATCTACAAAAATCATACCAAATCAGCTGAACTTACGCAAGTACTGCCCCGTATAGCTCTTTTTTATTTTGGCAACATCTCTTGGGGTTCCCTCTGCGACCAATTTCCCCCCTTTTTCTCCTCCCTCTGGTCCCAGGTCAATAATCCAGTCCGAATTGCGCACCACATCAAGATTGTGCTCAATAATCAATACCGTGTTTCCCTTGTCCGTCAGTTCCCCCAACACCTGAAGCAGTTTTTTCACGTCGTCAAAATGAAGACCCGTGGTTGGCTCGTCTAGAATGTACAGGGTCTTTCCTGTTGCTTTCTTTGCAAGCTCGGTTGCCAGCTTTACTCGCTGGGCCTCTCCCCCAGAAAGGGAGGGGGCGGGCTGTCCCAGCTCCACATACGAGAGTCCCACGTCGTTTAAGGTCTTCAACTTCGCTGTCAGGGCGGGAATGTTTCTGAAAAACGCCAGGGCTTCCTCCACGGTCATTGCCAGAACCTGGGCAATGTTTTTGCCTCGGTATTCCACCTCCAGGACCTCTTTCATGTATCGCTGTCCCTGGCATTCCTCGCACTCCACATACACGTCCGGTAAAAAGTACATCTCAATCTTTTTTAGCCCCTGGCCCTCGCAGGACTCGCATCTTCCTCCCTTTACATTAAAAGAAAATCTTCCCGGCTTGTAGCCCCGCACCCTGGCCTCTTTGCATAAAGCAAACAAATCCCGTATGACAGAAAAGGACCCTGTGTAGGTTGCGGGGTTGGAACGCGGAGTTCTGCCAATGGGCGACTGGTCCACCAGCGCCACCTTGTTAAGATGCTCCGTGCCTAAAATTGCCTTATGCTCTCCCGGTTCTTCCTTTGCCCTGTAGAACTTCTGCAGCAGGGCTTTTGCCACAATATCGCTGACCAGAGAACTTTTGCCAGACCCTGAAACCCCGGTCACGCACACCATCCTTTCCAGCGGTATTGCAACGTCAATGTTCTTTAAGTTGTTGTGCGTTGCCCCCTGGACAATCAGCTGTGAGTAGGGTCTGACCCTACTCACCCGAGTAGGGTCTGACCCTACTTTGCTTATCTGAACAGTTCTGCGCCCCGCTAGGTAATCTCCGGTAAGTGTGCGCGACTTGAGCAGCTGTTTTGGCGTTCCGGTAAAAGTGACACGGCCCCCGTGCTTTCCTGCTCCAGGGCCAATATCCACCACCCAGTCAGCTGACCGTATGGTTTGGGGGTCATGCTCTACTACTACAATGGTATTGCCCAAAGAGCGCAATTGCTGCAAGGTCGCAATGAGGCGATGCTGGTCTCTGGCATGCAAACCGACAGAGGGCTCGTCCAATATGTACAAGACCCCAGTAAGCTTTGAGCCAATCTGGGTGGCGAGCCGTATTCTCTGTTCTTCTCCTCCTGACAGGGTCGCGGCTTTTCTCGCCAGGGTGAGATACTCCAAGCCCACATCAATTAAAAACTGAAGGCGATTCACAATCTCTTTTACAATGGGGCTTGCTATCTTTTTCTCATGCTCTTTCAAGAAGAGTTTGCCAAAAAACTCTTTGACGCGGTTGAGCTGCAGGTTTACGACCCCGTGAATGGACTTTGCCCCCACGGTTACCGCCACCACCTCGGGTTTCAACCTCTTTCCCTGGCACATTTCGCACAAGCGCTCTATCATATACTGCTCAATCTCTTCCCTGGCGTATTCAGAGTCGGTCTCATGGTATCTTCGTTCCAGCCAGGGAATCACTCCTTCCCACCTCGCCTCTTCAGAGGCGGGTGAGGCTCGCCCGCTTCTGCGGGCGGCAAACCCTCTATCTCCTTGCAAGACCAGGCTAATGACTTTAGGAGAAAGCTCCTCTACTGGAGTATTCAAAGAAAACTTCCTTTCTTTCGCCAGGTCTTCCAGTTTCCACCAAAAGAATCCCTGGCGTCCTATCTTATGGGAAGCGTGCGCCCAGGGGAAAATGGCGCCCTCGGCAAGGGAAAGCCGGGGGTTGGGAATCACCAGTTTGGGATCAACCTCCAGCTTTTCTCCTAATCCCTGGCACGCAGGACACGCCCCAAAGGGAGAGTTGAAAGAAAACATTCTCGGCTCAATCTCTGGCAGGGAAATACTGCATTGCTCGCAGGCAAAGCGCTCGCTGAAGACCAGGTCTTCTCCTGACTTTTGACTATTGACTGTTGACTTTTGACGACGATTCTTCTTGCTAATTGTTAATTGTGAATTGTCAATTGTTGGTGACTGTGCCCGCACAATCACCAGCCCTTTCCCAAGCTTTAAGGCGGTCTCTAAAGAATCGATGAGGCGGGGGCGGTCCAGATCCTTGTCTATGGTTAGCCGGTCCACGAGCACTTCAATGGAATGCTTCTTTTTGCGGTCCAACTCCTTTTCCAGGGCCTCTTCAACGCGCTCCACAATGCCGTCAATGCGAGCCCTCACAAACCCGGAACGCTGGATTTCTTCTAAAACTCCCCGGTGCTCCCCTTTTTTCTCCCTGATTACAGGACCAAGAATGGCAATCTCGTCTTTGGCGGGAAGTTTCTGCACCTGGTCTGCAATGGAGGAAACCGACTGGCGCTTGACTTCCCTGCCGCAGTTGGGACAGTGCGGAACTCCTATCCTTGCAAACAAAAGACGGAGATAGTCATATATCTCCGTAATGGTCCCAACGGTAGAACGAGGGTTGTGAGCTCCCTTTCTCTGGTCAATGGCAATGGCAGGACTAATGCCCTCAATGGAATCCACATCGGGCTTTTGCATGACGCCCAGGAATTGCCGCGCGTATGCGGACAAACTCTCAACGTACCTTCTCTGTCCTTCAGCATACAGAGTATCAAAGGCAAGAGAGCTTTTCCCTGACCCGGAAAGCCCGGTAATCACCACAAGCTTGCCCTTGGGGATATCAACGTCAATGTTCTTGAGGTTGTGAACCCGTGCTCCCCTGATTTTAATGAAATCCTGTGCCATAGGTCCTTACAATTATACCTTCCCCGTCAAATCATTTCAAGAGATAAGGACGCTCGCGACTATTGACATTGAGAAAAATATATGATACAAGTTCTAATACAAGCAAATTCAAGTTGAGCAAGGCACGAAGGAGGAATCTTGGATAAGATATTCGGCATCATTATCATAATCGGAGGGTTGCTGGGTGCAGGAATTGGCATCCTGGTATCCCTTCTTCCCCAAGGACCCAGCCAGACCTCCATCGTTGTCTCAACCCTGGTTCTGGGCCTTGCCGGATGCTTCCTTGGCCTTACGGCAGCAAGGAGCATCTGCTCTGCCAATCATAATAAACTAGGGCCATACCATCCTTGTTTCTGTGTCCTGCTGTTCCTGTGTCCTGAGCCAAGCGCTTCAGGACACTTTTTTTTAGACGCAACTCCGCAAAGCAGATATACTATACTCATGGAAAAGTTTCGGTATGTTCCCAAATCAAAACTCTCAACCCTTCCAAAAGCACCCGGGGTGTATGCTTTGGCTTCTCCCAAAGCGGTGCTGTATATAGGAAAGGCGGGGAATATCAAAGACCGGGTCAGAATCCACTTTGCCCAGCCCAGCTACCGGGACAATCTTTTCACATCCCAAGTAACCAGGGTAGGATATCTTGAAACTCAATCTGAAATTGATGCCTTGTTGCTGGAGTCGCAGCTCATAAAGAAGCTGCAGCCCAAATACAACGTCATGTGGAAAGACGACAAGGGGTATTTTTTTGTTGGAATAACAAAAGATAAACTTCCGAGAATCTTTTTGACGCATCAGCCCCGCCTTGTATCTTGTAGCTCGTATCTGGTATCTGGTATGAAAAAGGAGAAAAAAATACAAAATACAAGATACAAAATACAAGATACAAACTATATTGGCCCTTTCACGGAAGGAAAGGCAATCAGGCGGGTATTGAGATTGCTTCGGAGGGTATTCCCCTATTACACGGCAAAAAAGCACGGCTCCCTTCCCTGCTCCTGGTGCCAGCTCAATCTCTGCCCGGGACCCGACCCAGATGAGAAAACATACAAAAAGAACCTGCGCAAACTTGCCGCCGTCCTCAAAGGAAAGAGAACCTCGGTTTTCAGACAACTGAAAAAAGAAATGAACGAGGCCGCAAAGAATCAGGGTTTTGAAAAAGCAGCAGGATTGAGAGATCAATTTCTCGCTTTAGAGCGCATTGTTTCTCATGCGCGGCTCCTTTCCCGCGAGACCGCGCCCTCCACCAACTGGAACCTCATAGAAAAGGAACTCCAGAAGCTCTTTGAAACAAGAAAACGAATCTCCCGCATGGAGGCCTATGACATCTCCAACATCCAAGGGAAACAAGCAACAGGTTCCCAGGTTACCTTTCTTAAAGGGGCCCCTCTCAAGGAATCCTATAGAAAGTACAAGATTCGCATATCTGGTAAATCAAATGATTATGCTATGATGGAAGAACTTCTCTCAAGGCGTCTCCGGCACCCCGAATGGCCCTATCCCCAGCTCATGGTCATTGACGGAGGAAAGGGGCAGCTCACCGCAGCGCTCTCTGCGCTGCGGGAGC
This sequence comes from Candidatus Wildermuthbacteria bacterium RIFCSPHIGHO2_01_FULL_49_22b, assembly GCA_001823165.1. Taxonomy (GTDB): domain Bacteria; phylum Patescibacteriota; class Minisyncoccia; order Minisyncoccales; family UBA10102; genus 01-FULL-49-22b. The sequence continues at coordinate 34,665 of MHTT01000008.1, read as the reverse complement.
TAACAATTGGCAATTCACAATTGACAATTGACAGCAAAAAAAGTCAATCGTCAAAAGTCAAAGGTCAAAAGTCAATCATGGTGGCACTGGCAAAAAAACAAAACGAGCTGTTCTTTCCCGGCAAATCAAGACCAGTGCTTTTGAGAGACCTGCCGAGGCCCCTTGAGAATCTGTTTCTCCATATCAGGGACGAAGCGCACCGCTTTGCCATTTCTTACCATCGAAAGCTCAGGGAACAAGTCCTCGGATTGACCAAATCTCAAAAGCGGGGTACGCTATCTTAATGCTTCATACCATTGTTCTCTCTCTGCTCGCGGGATTGGCCGGCCTTTGGATTGCAACAGAGTTCGTGCCGGGAGTGGATTTTACGGGGGAGCTGAAAAACTTCTTGATTGCGGGGCTCATTCTTGGTATCATTCTGGCTGTGGCGCGCCCCTTACTGAATCTTTTTTCCTTGATTGTGAAGCTCGCGGTTCTCTTGGCCCTGGTTTTTTCCGCCGTATGGGCGCTGGACATATTCTTTCCCGAGCTCACCATTCCCAACCTCACGTCTCTTGCGCTGACGGGGTTTGCGGTCGCAGCAGTGCTTATCGTGCTTTCCCTGTTTAGCAAAGGCAAGATCTAATCTTGCATGTCCTACCTTTCCCTAGCGCAGATAGCAATCGCAGTCCTCTTGGTTGCAGCCATTCTTCTCCAGCAAAGAGGAGGAGGCCTGGGCGGCGCCTTCGGGGGTGAAGGCGGAGGATTTTACGCGGCAAGAAGGGGCCTCCAGCGAAAACTCTACTGGGCAAGCGTTGTCCTGGGCACTCTTTTCGTGCTTCTTGCCCTTGCCAATCTCGTGGCATGAGAACCCTTCGCTTCGCTCAAAAACCTTGATTTCTCACCTTGCTCAAAATTAGGAAATGTTTCAAAAACTCCCTTATTTTGAACAGTTCGCCAATTTCACGCGGAAAACCAGCTTTCCTTCCTTTAATCAATGGACAAAGTTCCCGCGCGTTCTCTCCCCAAAAGAAAAAAAGGCGCTTGTCGCGCTTTCCCTGCTCTTTGCGGGTTCCTTCGTTTTCCTGACCTCCAGGGCTTACATCACCTCCACCGTGCAAGTCCCAACTCAAGGAGGGACTCTGGTGGAAGGCGTGGTGGGCAGTCCCCGTTTTCTCAATCCGGTGTATGCTGAGGTAAACGACATTGACCGGAGCCTTACGGAGCTCGTTTTTTCAGGGCTCTTGCGTTACGACAGCCAAGGCAACCTGGCGCCCGACCTGGCCGAAAGCTACAGCGTCCTGGAGGGCGGGAAGATATTTGAGGTCAACCTCAAAGACGGCGTAAGGTGGCACGACGGCTACGCATTTTCCGCAGACGACGTTCTCTTTACCGTGCAGACCGCGCAAGACCCCAGGTACAAGTCGCCGGTGCGGGCAAACTGGGTGGGGGTAAGCGTAGAAAAGCTTTCCCCTCTCAAGGTGAGGTTTGTTCTTAAAGATCCCTTTGCCGGCTTCCCTGACCGCCTGACTCTAAACATTCTGCCCCGGCACCTCTGGGAAGAAATCAGCCCTGAAAACTTTGCCCTTTCTCTGTATAACCTGCAGCCCGTGGGAACCGGGCCCTACCGCCTCTCGGACGTAAAACGCGACAAGTCAGGAACGGTGAAAGAAATGCGGCTTCAGGCCAATACGCGCTACCATTTGGAAGGCCCCTTCATTTCAACCCTGGTGTTCAAATTCTTTGAAACGGAGGCCGACCTCCTCCGCGAAGCTAACGAGGGCAAGCTGCAGAGTTTCTCTTTGGCCGACCCCGCCCCCTCCAGGCTGCGCAATCCCGCGCTCCAGCTGTACGCGTTCTCTCTGCCGCGCTCCTACTCTTTGTTTTTTAATCTTGAGGCGAATTCCCCGGTTGCAGAATACTCCGTGCGAAAAGCCCTTGCTCTGGCAATTGACCAAGAGGAGCTGAACAAAAGCGTGTTTGGAGGAAACGCGATACTCCTGTCTTCCCCGCTGCGTCCGGACCTGTTTTCGTTTGAGAACCCTCCTGTACAGCGCAAAGACGTTGAACTGGCCCTCTCGCTGCTTTCAAAAGGAGGATACGAACGGACAGATTCCGGGAATCTGGCGAAGATTGTCTTGTCGGACGACTTTTCAGCAGATCTCCGCCGGGGAAACCAAGGACCCAGTGTCATTGCCCTGCAAGAATGCCTAGCGAAAGACAAAGAGGTATACCCCCAAGGAACCGTGAACGGCATATTTGGTCCCGTAACCCAGCAAGCAGTCATTGCCTTTCAGGAAAAATACGCGAAAGACGTGCTCAATCCCTCGGGGCTCAAGAAGGGAACGGGAACCGCGGGCCCCTCAACAAGGGCGAAACTCAAGGAGGTCTGCTCTGTCCCGCAAGAGGCAACTCCCCTCACCCTCAAGCTCACCACGCTCAACCAGTCCCCCTTAAAAGATGCGGCTTCCTTTGTTGCTTTCTCGTGGCAGGAGCTTGGCATTGCCACCGAGCTTGTCCTTTTGACCCCTGGTGAATTGGAGCGAGATGTGCTAAAACCAAGAAACTTTGAAATACTCTTGTTTGGAGAGATTTTAAGCAAGGTTCCAGACCCTCTTCCCTTCTGGCATTCCTCGCAGGTCAAGGACCCCGGGCTCAATCTCACCGGATACGACAACAGCAAGGCAGACGCGCTCTTAGAACAGATTCGCAGAAGCTTTGACAAGGAGAATCGGGGAGCTCTTCTGCTTCAGCTCCAGGAACTCCTGCTTTCAGACCTTCCCGCCCTTGCCCTCTACGATCTTCCCTTTCAGTATATCGTTTCAAAGGAAGTTAAAGGCGTGAAAGAACAGCTCCTGCCCGAGCCCTCCCAAAGGTTTTCTGGAATCGCGGAGTGGTATATAAAGACAAAAAGGGTGTGGGCGCGATGAATTGTCGGGGTGGCGGAACCGGTAGACGCGCATGGTTCAGGACCATGTGGGGTAACACCCATGAGGGTTCGAGTCCCTCCTCCGACACAAGCACAAGCGAGTTCGCCCCGTGATGAACACGGGGCGGGGAGTGTTTATCACTCCCCGGGTCTCGCCCCAGGCATCAAAAAATAATCATGAAAAAACAAAAACCCCGCAAAAGCGGAGTTCTGGCGGGAATACACGTAATGCATGCCCTGGTTAATCGCCCCGTATACTAATTGTATCACACATTCAACATAATATATGCCCCAACAACGTACTCAACAAACAGTTAAGATAATCCCCTTGGGGGGATTAGGTGAGGTTGGCAAAAACATGCTCGTCATTGAAGACCAGGGCAAACTTTTGATTGTTGACATGGGCCTTCGCATGCCAGAAGAAGACATGCCCGGCATTGACTACATCATCCCCAACATCACTTTCCTAAAGGGAAGAGAGCGGGACATCGCGGGTATTCTCATCACCCACGGACACTTAGACCACGTGGGGGCAATCCCGTACCTGGTGGGAAAACTCGGCAGTCCTCCCCTGTGGGCCTCGCCTCTTTCCAAAGGCATCATCTTAAAACGCCAGGAGGACTTTCAGCGTCAGCCCAAGCTCAAGATAGCCCCAATTGAAGACGGCAAGCTGCTGCGCATAGGTCCTTTCTCCATAGAGCCCTTCCGCCAGAACCACAACATCAATGACAACTTTGGGTTCGTCATTGAAACCTCGGTGGGAAAAATCCTTCACACATCGGACTTCAAGTTCGACGACTCCCCCGTCAATGACCCTCCGACCGACTATGAGAGGTTAAAGAGATTCGGCAAAGAAGGCGTACTCCTCTTAATGTCCGATTCCACGAACGCCGAACAGCCCAACCACTCTCTGTCTGAAAAAGTAATCATGGAGAACCTGGATGAAATCTTCAAACAGGCCCAGGGCAGGATTATCACGGCAACCTTCGGTTCCCTTTTGAACCGCATCCAGCAAATTATCACCCTGTCTGAAAAGCACGGCAGGAGAGTCGCCATTGAAGGATACTCCATGAAAACCAACGTGGAAATCGCAAAGCAGCTGGGGTACATAAAAGCAAAGAAGGGCACCCTGCTCTCCACCAGCGAGGTGTTAAAATACCCCGACCATAAGGTGACCATTCTTGCCACGGGCGCCCAGGGGGAAGAAAATGCGGTCTTAATGCGCATCATCAACAAAGAGCACAAGACCCTGCGCATTCAGAGGGGGGATTCTGTTATCTTCTCTTCTTCGGTTATTCCGGGAAACGAACGGACCGTGCAGTTTGTGAAGGACCATCTCTACCGCCAGGGCGCCTTGGTCTTTCACTACAAAATGATGGACATTCATGCTTCAGGACACGCCAACGAAGACGAGCTCAAAGAGCTCATCTCATACCTGAAACCCAAGTTTTTCATGCCAATTCACGGCCAGTTTTCCATGATGTATGCCCATGCGGACCTGGCGCAAAAAGAGGGTGTTGCGGAAAAAAACATTGTCATCCCGGAAAACGGAAACATCATAAACCTCACGAAAAACCAGGTGTCCATTGATAAAAAGACCGTTCCCTCAAACCTTATCATGGTGGACGGTCTGGGCGTGGGAGACGTGGGAGAAATTGTGCTCCGGGATCGCCAGAACCTGGCCAAAGACGGCATGTTCGTGATTATCGCCGTGGTGGACCGCCAAAAAGGAACCGTGCGGGGCTCCCCGGACATCATCTCCAGGGGATTCATTTACCTGCGGGAATCAAAAGACCTTTTGCGAGACGTGAGAAGAAGGGTGGTGGGAATCGTAGACAGGGCCTCTGGAACCGGAGGGGCCGTGAACTGGGTATATGTGAGAGACCAGGTGAAAAAGGAGGTGTCGGATTTCCTGCAAAAGAAAACCAACAGACGCCCCATGGTGCTCCCCGTGATTATTGAGGTATAACCGCGGGCATGGGCGAACGGGCGTGGGCAAAGACGTTGTATTTTCAAGATTTAGATTTACACTAAGCGTATGCGTATATTCAGCGGGATTCAACCAACAGGCCCAATGCACATTGGAAACTACCTGGGAGCTGTCTCCCAGTGGTTAGAGTTGCAAAAACAGCACGAATGCTTCTTTTGCGTGGTTGACTTGCACGCCATTACCGTTCCCCAGAACCCAAAAGAGCTGGAGCTAGCGACAAGAAACAAGGTCATTGAACTCCTGGCCACGGGCATTAGCCCCGAGAAATGCGCCTTGTTCGTACAATCTCAAGTGCCAGAACACACCGAACTTGCCTGGATTCTCAATACCATGACTCCCCTGGGGGAACTGGAGCGAATGACGCAGTTCAAAGACAAGGCAAAAAAGCAAAAGACGGAGGTCTTCGCGGGACTCTTCAACTACCCCGTGCTTATGGCTTCAGACATCCTCTTGTACAAGACCCAGGCGGTCCCGGTCGGGCAAGACCAGGCCCAGCATCTGGAGCTCACAAGAACTCTGGCTAAAAAGTTCAATTCAAGATTCGGGGAAACATTTGTTGAGCCAAAGACCATTCTCAAAAAGGAAGGAGCAAGAATCATGTCGTTGAAAGAGCCAAGAAAGAAGATGTCCAAGTCAGACAAACCCGACTCCTATCTTGGCATTTTTGAGGAGCCAGAGAGCATGAAAAAGAAAATCATGGCGGCAACCACGGATACGGGCAAAGAGATAAAGTTTGACGAAAAGAAAAAGCCCGGCATTTCCAACCTTCTCACCATCTATTCTTTATTCTCAAAAGAACCCATGCAGAAGGCGGAAAAGAAGTTCCAGAAAAAGGACTACGCCTTTTTAAAGAAATCCCTTGCCGCCCTGCTCACTCAAAAATTGGAACCTCTCAGGAAAAAGAAAAGGGAGCTGGATTCGCGGGAGCTGTACGTAAAAGAAATCCTGCGCCAGGGACAAAACCGGGCTTCCTCCATTGCAAAAGCCACCATGCAAGACGTCCGGGAAAAAATCGGCCTCCTCCAATCTTAACATTAATGCGACGGTCGTCTCTTTTGTGTTATTTTGTTTCAACCAAACCAAAACGTTTTTTTAAATCGTAATCAGTATCAATCTTCTCCACAACAAGAAAACGCATATCGCCTGTTAATTCAGCTTTGCATGCAGAAAGAAAATCGCGGAATTCCTTCGTCACATCCCAAGGAATAACCCATACACTTTTTTGCAATTCTATAAAACTAAACCATTGAAGCTGTCGCCGAAAAAAATTTCTATCTCTTCTTGCTGCCTCCCGGATATCAAAAATCACAATGCGCCATTTTCCGTCCCAAGGCATCTTTTTCTTTTTTTCTATAACATATCGGGCAATTTGAATTCTTCCTTTTTTACTAATCGCAATATATTTTTTATTATTGCGCATAGTACTCTCTATTAACCCTCGTTTCCATAATCGAAACAATGCATATTGTATCCTTTGCTTGCGCTGTTCCCGATCCAATCTTTTCACAGCTTGATACATGGTTTTTGGAGGGTTCACGATAAAATCAAGCATATCTTCTCCGATATCTTCTAGGTGGCTAAGAATTTTGTACGGAAGAGAATTTTGTCTCATCAAGCGCATATCCCCAAAATAACATTAGAGAGACGACCGTCAAATTAGTGTTATGATGGTCAAGGCCTCAAGCGCGTTTCCTATAATAGTCCAGGAGAAATTCGGCAAGCAACTCTCCACCGAGTTCATCTGGTTGGTGTTCAATAAAATATTGCGCCTCCACCCTGACAGGTTCCACCGTGACTCCCGTGCCCACCTTCAGCATTTCAGCATCGTTATAATTATTCCCTGTAGTCATAATCTCTTTAGGGTTAATGCCGAGATGCCGCGCAAGTTTTTTAATACCCTTTCCCTTACTCATGCTTTTACTCCCTATATCATAACCTTCATTCGTCCACAGGCAGTATAATTCTCCTTCGGGATCCACCTCCTGTACCAGATTCGGTATGTCTTCCATCTGGTCAGAATGAGAGGTAAGAATGAACATCTTGGGCTCAAAGCCCCTGATTCTTTTGTCTCCCCCAGCAATCATCCCTTTTATCCGCTCCCGGATGATTTTCAGCTTCTGGAAGTAATCTGCAGAATGGCTGGAATGGGTGAGCTTTCCCTCAAACCAGCTGATATTGCCGTTCTCTGCCTGCAAAAATATATCCTCATCAAAAATTTCATTCACCAAACTTTTAAGATACAGAATATTCCTGCCAGAGGAGAAGTTTAACTTGAGATGCTTTTTCAGCTCTTTTAAGTTCTCGACAAACTGCCTTGAGAGCTGTTTTGATTTCATGTGTAGCTCCGTCCCATCCGCGTTTTCCTGAAGCTGGGTGCCAGTAGGAATGATAACGCCGTCAATATCAAAAGTAATAACCCGAAGCGCCCCCAACTCTTGTTCTGTGATGTCTTTGATATTTTTCATATCCCCCATCATACCATACCCAGCGCCGCTTTCCAAAAAAAGTGATGCTGGGTATGCTAAAATTAAGCTTAGTTTGCGGGGAAGCTTGACCCAAAGACCCCTCTGTGATACCCTGACTTTATGAGAAACTATGAGCTGGCCCTCCTCCTTAAGGTAGGGGTAAACGAATCTGAACTGCAGGAGTTTCTGGGAGAGACCACGTCCCTGCTTCAGGACGCAGGGGCTTTGATTATGAGCCAGGAAAACAAGGGAAAACGCTTCCTTCTCTCCCCCGTCAAAAAACATCGCGAGGCAGAACTCGCGGTCGTGCGCTTCACGTTGGACCCTGCCAGGCTTGAAGGGGTTGCAAAGAATCTCAAAGACAAGGAGAAAATCTTGAGATTCATCCTGCTCTCCTACCTGCCCCGAAAGGCCAGGGAACTCACTATGGCAAAGGCGGCCGCGGTTCCCGCGCATCAGGAAAACCTGGAAGAACACAGGGTGGAGATTGAAGATATTGACAAGAAACTAGAAGAAATATTTAAAGACGAAAACCTATGAACCTGAACAAGTGTTTCATCGTGGGAAATTGCGTGGATGCTCCAGAAATGCGCACCACCAAGTCCGGCCAGCAGGTGGCAAGCTTGAGGGTTGCCACCAACAGAATGTGGAAAGACGCCCAGGGTGTTCGCCAAAAAGCAAGCGAGTTTCACAGCGTGGTTCTGTGGGGCCGCCTGGCTGAAATCGCCTCCCAATACCTTCAAAAGGGCTCCCTGGTCTTGATTGAGGGACGACTCCAGACCAGGTCTTGGAACGACGCTGCCGGCCAAAAGAAATACCGCACCGAGATTGTCGCTGAAGCAATGCAGCTGGGTCCACGTCCAACAGGCGGGCAACCCGCTCAAAGCCCGGAAGGCATTGAGGCGGGCCCGGCACCTGCCGCAACTTCGTCAGATGTTGGCGGGGGCGGGGAACAAATCCCAATCATTGAGGAGAACGAAGATATAGATGTGAAAGATATACCCTTCTGAAAATCACAAATTACAAATTCCAAACTACAAACAAATTACAATGACCAAAACCACAAATCACAAACCAAAAGCGTTTGGAATTTGGTGCTTTGAATTTGTAATTTCTTTTACGCAGTAAAATCTATGGAGTGCTATTTGTGCAAAAAAAACATCAAGGACATTGATTTTAAGGAAACCTTTCTTTTGCGAAACTACATTTCAGGGCTTGGAAAGATACGCCCAAAAAGAAAAACAGGGCTGTGTTCCACCCACCAGCGCCGCATTGCAAGAGCCGTCAAGCGGGCCCGTCACCTAGGCCTGCTCTCTGCCTCGCAAAAGTAGCTTTTCTCGGATTTCCTTTGCAATCTTGGGGTTCTCTCCCAGGAACTTTCTTGAGGCCTCCATGCCCTGGCCCATCCTTACGGTTTCGTACTGCAGCCAGGAGCCGGCTTTCGTTACCACTCCTTCCTTGACCCCCGCGTTCAAGAGATCTGCTGCAGCCGAAATCCCCTCGTTGTAGTAGATGTCAAACTCGCAGGTCTTGAACGGAGGGGCCACTTTGTTTTTGACAATCTTTGCCCGAACGCGGTTCCCGATAATCTGATCCCCTGATTTTAACTGCGCTATTCTTCTCAGCTCAATGCGCACGGAAGAGTAGAACTTGAGGGCCAGACCTCCCGGCGTGACTTCCGGATTGCCATAGACAATCCCGATTTTCATTCTAATCTGGTTCAAGAAAATAACCGTGGTTTTGGTTTTGGAAACAATGGCAGACAATTTCCGCAGGGCAGAAGACATGAGCCGGGCCTGCAGGCCAATTTGAAATTCCCCCATCTCCCCTGCAATCTCGTTTCTGGGGGTGAGCGCCGCCACGGAGTCAACAACGATAACGTCTACCTCGCCCGAGCGCACCAGGGTTTCCAATATCTGCAGGGCTTGCTCGCCCGAATCGGGCTGGGAGATTAAGAGATCCTCCACCTTCACTCCAATCCTCTTTGCATAGTCAGGGTCCAGGGCGTGTTCAGCGTCAATAAACGCGGCGACTCCGCCTTTTTTTTGAGCTTCAGCTATAATATGCAGCGACAAACTTGTCTTGCCGGTGGCTTCTGGTCCATAGATTTCAACCACCCGTCCTCTGGGTATGCCCCCTACTCCCAGGGCCAAATCAATGGAAACAGAGCCGGTGGGGATAACCTCAACGTCCATGGCTGTAGCTTCCGAAAGTTTCATAATGGCTCCCTCCCCGAATCTTTGCTTTATCTCATCAATGGCCTCTTGGAGGTCGGCTAACTCTTTTGGTTCTGATTTTTTCTTTGGCATAACTTTATATTACTATTGAAAATCTCTAAGGACTGAACCAGTCAGAGGCCTTTGAGCTTTCTCCTTGGGGCGACCCGTACACTTCCCTGGGTTTTGCCCCCTCTCCCGGGCCAATGACTCCCCGCTCTTCCAAAATATCCAGCAGACGGGCTGCCCTGGCGTATCCAACCTTCAGGCGCCGCTGCAGCAGGGAGGCGGATGCCTTTTTGTACTCCACCACCAAGCGCTTTGCCTCCTCGTACATTGGGTCTTCGCGGTCCCCGCTGGACGCAACTCCCATGCCCTCTGTCGCGGCCTGGGAAAGCTCATCTTCCGCTATTCCTTCCCTCACAAAATCCTTGGTGTTCTTTTGAATCCATTCCACCACGCGCTTGACATCCTTGTCTGAAACATACGCACCCTGAATCCTCTTTGGACGGGAAAATTCAGAGGAAATAAACAGCATGTCTCCCCTTCCCAGGAGCTTTTCTGCTCCGGCTGCATCCAGAATGGTCCTGGAATCCACTTGCGAGGCGACCTGAAATGCAACGCGCGAGGTAATGTTGGCTTTAATGAGTCCGGTGATAATCTCCACGGAAGGGCGCTGGGTTGCCAAGACCAGGTGAATGCCTACGGCCCGCGCCATCTGAGCTAAACGCACCACCAAGGCCTCAATCTCTTTTCCCCTTGAGGCTATAAGATCGGCTAATTCATCAATGATAACTACAATGTAGGGCATGGTATCCTGGTCCTCTCCTCTTTTTTTCTTTCCTTTCTCTTGCCCCTGCTGCTGGAGGACGTGATAGCTTGCAATGTCCCTGGCGCGCGCGGCCGAGAGCGCCAGAAACCTTCGCTCCATTTCCTTGACCAGCCATTTTAAGGCATTCAGGGCGCGCTGGGTGTCCAAGATGACGGGGGTCAAGAGATGGGAAAGGTCGTTGTACACCGGGAACTCCACCCGCTTTGGGTCAACAAGAATGAAACGTACCCGGGAAGGCGGGTTGCGGTAAATCAGGCTCAAGATAATGTTGCTCAAGGCAATGGTCTTGCCCGTTCCCGTGGCCCCAGCTACCAGAAGATGGGGCATGTGGGCCAAATCCGTGAAAATGGGGTTTCCCGCAACATCCTTTCCCAGGGAAAAAAGCAAAGGGTCGGGGGAATTCTTAAACCTGGAGTTCTCAATCAGGGTGCGCAGGCGAACCACGGTGCGCACCTTGTTGGGAATCTCAATGCCCACCAGGGACCTTCCCGGAATGGGGGCTTCAATACGAATGGGGTGGGCCGCCAAGGCCAAGGCCAAGTCGTTGGAAAGGGCCGTGATGCGGGCCAGTTTAATGCCTTCCGCGGGCTTGAAGGCGTACTGGGTGACCGCAGGGCCAATGTTCACCTCGGAAATCTCCACGGGGATGTCAAAGTTCGCCAGGGTTTTTTTAATGATGGCAGAATATATTTTAATATCCCCCGCGTTGGGAACGCCGCTTTCTGACTCTAAAATGGAGGCAGGCGGAAATTGATAGCTGCCGGCCAGAGGCAAGGTCTGAAAGCCCCCCTCCTCTTTTCCGCCTTCTCGGTGGGTCGCTGATGAGGCGACTTTTTCTTCTTCCTTGGGAGCTAACTCCTGGCCTTTCACTTCAGGTTCCACGGACTCCACGCTGAACTTCGGTTCAAAGATTTTCCGCATCTTCTCTTTCGCCCCCTGGGCAAACGAAGATTCTCCAATCTTCTCATGGTCTAATAACTGCCAGAAGATGATGCCTGAAACCGCAACCAAAGCGGCAAAGATAATCTCTGCCACCCAGAACCCAAAGGCAGAAAACACGGGCCAGGACACCAAGAACCCCAGCCAGCCGGCTGCTTGCTGAATGTTCATTTCTTGAGAACGCGCAAGAGTCCCCACGATTCCCCCCGCACCCAAAAACAGCAGCAGCAAGGCAAGCATCACCTGCCAAAGGCCCCAGTACCTCATGCCAAAGAACACCAGGCCCGAGATAACCAAAAACAGGGGAATCAAGAATACCACCTTCCCAGCTAAAAGAGCGGCGCCGTCAAAGAGCAGGACGCCCGCCGACCCCGCCTTCTGAAAAAAGGCAAAGGCAAAAATGAGAGCCAGCACAAACATCAAAACGCCGGCAATCTTTCGCTTGGCATCCTCTGGAACATCAAGATGGAATCCTCTTTTGTTCACGTTATTCTTCTTGCGTTTTTTCCGTGCCACGTTCCCTTATTATATCAAACCTAGAGAATATCCTCCACCCTATTGTACCAAAAAACCGCCTTGAAGGCGATTTTTGGTTTCTGTTATTTCTTGAACCCGGTTCCCGCAGGAATAAGCTTCCCGATAATCACGTTTTCTTTCAGACCCCGCAGGCGGTCTTCCTTGCCTTCCAGAGAGGCCTTAATCAAAACGCGGGAGGTTTCCTGGAACGAGGCCGAGGACAGAAAGCTGTCCGTGGTGAGGGCAATTTTGGAAATGCCCAAGAGAAGCTGGGAGCCCACGGCTCCTCTCTTTGAAAGCTTCTTGACCTTGGCGTTTTCTTCCAGAAATACGGCCCTTTCTACCACTTCCCCTTCCGTGAAGGCGGCGTCTCCCGCATCCTTGATTCTGATGCGGGAAAACATCTGGCGCGCTATGGTCTCAATATGCTTGTCGTGGATGGAAGCGCCCTGGGAAGTGTAAATACTTTGCACTTCTCTGACGATATAAGACGCCGCGCCGTCCTTTCCGGTGAGGGAAAATATCTCTTGAAGGTCCGGGTGCCCTTCGCACAGTTGCTGCCCTTTCACGACCTGGTCTCCAAGCTTTACCCACAAAGCCCGCTTTGCGGGAATCTGGTATTCCACGATTGACTCTTGACTCTTGACTTTTGACTTTTGACGACTATTCTTCTTGTCAATTGTCAATTGTAAATTGTCAATTGTTGCTTGTATCTTCACCGCGCCCTCTGGAGTTATCTCAACCACTTTCCCTGCAAGCTCTGATAAGACGGCCTTGCCGCTCGGAACCCTTCCTTCAAAGATTTCCTCTACGCGGGGAAGTCCCTGGGTAATGTCGCCTCCTCCAGCAACCCCTCCCGTGTGGAATGTTCTCATGGTAAGCTGCGTTCCCGGCTCTCCAATGGATTGGGCCGCCACGATGCCAACAGCCGCTCCCAGCTCAATCTCCCTGTTCCTGCCCATATCCCATCCGTAGCACAGCTGGCACACTCCCCGCACCGCGCGGCACGACAAAGGCGAGCGTACCCACACCTCCTTTACCTTCTCGTCTTCTCCAATTGCCTGGGCCTTGTCCCAATCAATGTACCCTCCTTTCTTCACAATTCCTTTCAGGTCCTGCAGGGAAATCCTGCCAGCAAGCTTTAAAGCAATGTTCTGGCCCAGCTCTTGGGCCACGGCCTTGGTAATGACGATGCCCGCCGTGTCTTTGCAGTCATGCAAGGTTACCAGCACGTCATGGGCAACGTCAATCAAACGGCGGGTAAGATACCCTGCCGTGGACGTTCTCAAGGCGGTGTCCGCGGTTCCCTTTCTTGCCCCGTGCGTGGAAATGAAGTACTCCAGTACGTCAAACCCTTCCTTGAAAGAACTCTTGACGGGCAGCTCAATAATGCGGCCTGCCGGGTTAATCACCAAGCCCTTCATGCCCGCCATCTGCACGGGCTGGGACCAAGAACCCCTTGCCCCGGAGTCAATAATGGAAAAGACCGAACCGCCTTCAGGCAGGGATTTCGGCACGAGTTTTTCCACCGCGGACTTCACCCGCTGCCAGATTTCAATGACCTTAGCCGACCTCTCCTCCTTGGAAAGCAATCCCCTTGCAAAATGGGAATCAATGACTTCAATCTCTTGCGCAGCTTGCCCCAGCAGCTCTTTCTTTTCTTCCGGGACCGTCAGATCATCCATGCCCCAAGTGATTCCGGACTTGGTCGCATATTCAAATCCCAGCTCCTTGATTTTGTCTAACATGCCGGGGGCCTCCTCGGCAGGATAATGCTTAATAATATCCGCCACCAGGCGTTCCATTCTTTTTGCGGTAATCTGTTCGTTGACAAACGGGAACCCGGAAGGCAAGGACTCGTTGAAAATGAGGCGGCCTGGCGTGGTTTCCGCAAGAGAAATACCGTCCCCTCCCCAGGTCTTTGGCATACGCACCCGTATGGCGTCCCGCAACCCGACAGCCCCGGCTTCCATGGCAAGCAGGACCTCCTGCGGAGACGAAAAACTCTTCTTTTGTTCCTGCGGTTTTTTGTCTGCGCCGGTCAAGTAATAGCAGCCGAGCACCATATCCTGGCGGGGACCGGCCACCGGGATTCCCGTGGCGGGCTTTAACAGATTGTTTGCCGACAGCATCAGGTTTCTGGCCTCTTCCTGGGCCTCTTTGGACAGAGGCACATGGACGGCCATCTGGTCTCCGTCAAAGTCCGCGTTGAAGGCGGAGCACACCAGAGGATGCAGGCGGATGGCCTCCCCTTCCACGAGCTGCGGGTAAAAGGCCTGGATGCCCAAGCGGTGAAGAGTCGGCGCGCGGTTCAAGAGCACCATTCTTTCTGCGACAACCTCTTCCAAAATCGCCCATACATCGTTGGTTTCCTGTTCAATAAGCCGATTTGCTCCCCGGACATTGAAGGCAAACTCCCGTTCAAGGATTTTTTGAATCACAAAGGGCTTAAACAGCTCCAGGGCCATGCGCTTTGGCAGTCCCACGTTCTTCAAACTCATGGTGGGACCCACCACAATGACCGACCTCCCCGAGTAGTCCACACGCTTTCCCAGCAGGTTCTGGCGGAACCGTCCCTGCTTTCCCTTGAGCATGTCCGCTAGGGACTTTAACAGGCGCCTTCCTCCCGTGGTAGCTGACGTGAGTTGTCCTTTTCTCATAGAGTTGTCAATCAGGGCGTCCACGGCTTCCTGCAGCATGCGCTTCTCGTTGCGCACAATCACGTCCGGGGCCTCAATTTCCAGCAGATACTTTAAGCGGTTGTTGCGGTTAATCACCCTGCGGTACAGGTCGTTTAAGTCAGAGGAAGCGTACCTTCCCCCGTCCAGCTGCACCATGGGACGCAGGTCGGGAGGAAGAACAGGCAAGTGGGTGAAAAACATCCATTCGGGGCGAATAGAGGACTCCAGCATTCCCTGCAGCAGTCGCATCCTGACCAAGAGTTTTCGTTTCGTCACCAAACTCGCCTTTTCCAGGTCTTTTTTTACCTGATTGAGAAGCTTCTTTAAATCCACTTCTTGAAATATTTTTCTTAGGGTTCCAGCTCCGGTTCCCGCCTCAAAGGCCTGGCCGTACTTTAAAGAAAGGTTCTGATACTCTGCTTCAGAAAGGATTTTCAAGGGCTGGAGGAGCTTGAGCTCTTCTCTGGCCCGGTCGCGCGCTCCCTTGAGCTGCTGCTTTTCTTCTTCTCCCTTGTTCTTGAATTTCTGCTTGAATTCCGCCTCAATCTCGTCTGCGGCCTTGGCTTTTGCCTCCTCGTTCACCTTGGTGATGATATACGAGGCAAAGTAGATGACGCGCTCCAAGGCGCCAGAAGGAATATCCAAAACAAGGCCCATGCGCGAGGGCACCCCCCGCAGAAACCAGATGTGCGAGCAGGGCGAGGCCAGCTTGATGTGGCCCATGCGCTCGCGGCGCACCGAGGATTTGGTCACCTCCACTTGGCACCGGTCGCACACCACGCCCTTGTAGCGTATCTTGCGGTACTTGCCGCAATAGCACTCATAGTCCTTTTCCGGACCAAAGATGCGCTCGTCAAACAAACCTTCCTTTTCCGCGCGCTGGGTGCGGTAGTTGATGGTTTCGGGCTTCGTAACCTCCCCGTGAGACCACGCCAAAACGTTGTCCGGGGAGGCGAGCTTTATTCGAATGGATTCTAAATCGGTTACCCTCATGTATGCTAAAACTAAAACTCTAAATTCTAATTTCTAAAATTTCTAAATCGGATTTAGGATTTCTTACTAAATCGGATTTAGGATTTCTTACTAAATCTAGGATTTCTCTAAATCGGATTTAGGATTTCTTAGGATTTTTCTCTTTCGTCTTCTTGTTTTCTTTCCGCCCGTTGCGTCTCCTTTACTTCAATGTTAAGGCCAAGCGACCTCAATTCAGCAAGTAAAAGCGAAAAGGAGGCAGGCAGGTTGGGGGTTTGAATGGGCTGTCCCCGCAGGATGCTTTCATACGTGGCTGCCCTTCCCGGAACATCGTCTGACTTGATGGTAAGCATTTCCTGGAGGATGTGAGAGGCCCCGTATCCTTCCAGCGCCCACACCTCCATTTCCCCGAACCGCTGTCCTCCAAACTGCGCTTTCCCTCCCAGGGGCTGCTGGGTAATCAAAGAATAGGGGCCAATGGAGCGCATGTGAATCTTGTCTTCCACCATGTGAATGAGCTTCATCATATATATCATGCCCACCGTGATTTTCTGGGGGAAGGACGTTCCGTCCCTGCCGTCAAACAGGGTCACCTTACCGTCTTCCGGGAGCCCGGCTGCCTTGAGTTCCGCTTTGATGTCTTTTTCATTTGCTCCCGCCAGGCCCGGGGTCAAAGCAAAGTACCCTTGCTTCTTTGCCGCCCAGCCAAGATGCGTTTCCAGGATTTGGCCGATGTTCATTCGGGAAGCAACCCCCAACGGGTTTAAAACAATATCCACGGGGGTTCCGTCTTCCATAAAGGGCATATCCTCTTCGGGGAGTACAAAGGAAATGACCCCTTTGTTGCCGTGTCTTCCTGCCAGCTTGTCTCCCGGCTGCACTTTTCTAAGCTCTGCCACCTCAACATGGATGCGCTTTATCACCCCGGGCTCTAGCTTATGGCCCTGGACGCGTTCAAACACTTTTACGGAAACCACCCGCCCACGCTTTCCGTGGGGCATCAGCAAAGAGCTGTCTTTCACGTCCCGCGCCTTTTCCCCGAATATGGCTCGCAAGAGCCGTTCTTCCGACGTGAGATCGGCTTCCCCTTTGGGAGAAATCTTACCAACCAGAATGTCGTTGGGCCCCACTTCAGCCCCCGCGCGCACCACTCCCTCTTCGTCCAAATCCTTTAATTTCTCCTCCCCTACGTTGGGAATGTCTGATGTGGTCAGTTCTGGGCCCAGCTTGGTTTCCCTGATGTCGGCCACAAAATCCTCAATATGGATTGAGGTGTACCGGTCATCCTTTACCAGGCGTTCAGACAAGATAATGGCGTCCTCGTAGTTGCCTCCCCGCCAGGAAATGAAGGCAACCAGCAGGTTGGTTCCCAAAGCCAGGCGTCCCTGGTCAATGGCGCCCCCGTCTGCTATCACCTGTCCTTTTTTTATCTTTTGGCCCACATCCACGATGGGACGCTGATGAAAGGAAGTATACTGGTTTGTCCTTACAAAGTTTTTGAGCTCATAGGTATGCGATTTCTCGGTTGCGGGCTTAACCGTAATATGTCTTGCGTCAACTTCCTTTACAACCCCGTCTTCCTGCGCCACCACGGCCAAACCGGAATCCTTTGCCACCTTTTCCTCAAGGCCAGTTCCCACCAAAGGACTTTCGGCCCGCAGCAAGGGAACGGCCTGGCGCTGCATGTTAGAACCCATGAGTGCGCGGTTTGCGTCGTCGTTTCTCAAAAAGGGAATCAGGGCCGTGGCAACGGAAATGGACTGCTCGGGGCCCACGTCAATGTACGTGACGTCCTTCTTTGCGGCCATTCCCGCTTCCCCCCTAACCCTGGCTTCCACCTTGTCGGGGATAATGGCGCCCTTTGCATCCAGGGGAATTCCCGCGTGCGCTATAACCTCCTGCTCTTCTTCAAACGCGTTCAGATACTTAATCCTTTCGGTCACCTTCTCTTTGCGCACCTCAAAGTACGGAGTTTCCAGGAATCCGTACGAGTTAATGCGTGCGTAGCTTGCCATATGCCCAACGAGTCCGATGTTGGGGCCCTCGGGGGTCTGAATGGGGCAAATCCTTCCGTAGTGGGAGGGCTGCACGTCCCGCACCTCAAAGCCGGCCCGCTCTCGGGTCAATCCCCCGGGTCCCGTGGCAGACACCCTTCTTTTGTGCTCCAGTTCGGCCAGCGGGTTTTCATTGTCCATGAACTGCGTTATCTGGGATGACGTAAAGAACTCCTTGACCATGGCCATGACCGGCCTGGGGTTCACCAGCTGGGCAGGCGTCAACATGCTTGCGTCAAGGGTGGACATCCTGTCTTTCACGATGCGTTCCATTCTCATGAACCCGACGCGCAGGCGGTTCTGCAAGAACTCGGCGAACGTTCTCACCCTTCGATTTCCCAGGTGGTCAATCTGGTCGGGCACGGCCCCCGGCGCATTGTTGAGACGGATGATTTCCCGCAAAACCTCAATGATGTCTTCTAATTTCAGCACTCTGTCTTTAAGAGAAACTTCCTCTTCTGTTTTGGATTTTGGATTTTTTAACGCGGGCAGGCGCTGCAGCGTTTTCCATCGCCCCACCCGGGAAAGGTCATATCGTTCAAAATTAAAGAACATGTTCCCTATCAGTTCTTTTGCGGTGTCGGGAGTGACGTAGTCGCCGGGGCGCAACCGTCGGTAAATCTCCATTAAGGCCTCTCCCTGCCCTTTGGCGGTATCTTTTTTCAGGGTTTCCGCGATGTAACTCACGCTGCCTTTGTCCACGTCAGAAAAGGCGCTCTGTATGGCTTCCTCAGTCTCCAGGCCAAAGGCCTTCAGGAGCGTGGTGGCGGGCGCCTTTCTTTTTCGGTCAATGCGAACACCGATGAATCCCGAGTTTTCCGTTTCAAATTCCAGCCAGGCCCCGCGGTTGGGAATGATTTTTGCTCCGAACAGCTTTCTTGTTACCTTGGCTTCTTGTCCGGTAAAGAAGGCCCCCGGAGAACGAATGAGCTGGGAAATGGCGACTCGCTCCACCCCGTTGATAATGAACGTGCCCCGCTCGGTCATCAAGGGGAAATCAGTAAGGAAAATCTCCTGCTCTTTTTGCTCTTTGGTTTTGAGGTTCACCAAACGCACCTTCACGCGCAGGGGCGCCTCAAAAGAATCATCGTTTTCTTTGGCCTCCAGGTCCGTGGCGTAGTTGGGCTCGCCGAGTTTAAAGTCCACAAACCACAGCTCAAACTCTTTTTTCGTGTGGTCGTATATGGGCGAGATTTCCTGCAGCAGTTCTTTAAAATCCCCGCGCCAAAATTGGCTCCAGCTGTCCTGCTGTACCTGCAAAAGATAGGGCAAGGGAAAATGAACGCCGGATTTGCCAAAGTTTTTAAAGGAAGGCTGCGGAACAGGCATACAAAACAAAGGTCCCAATACAAAAAGGGCCTGGCGGCGACTTACTGCTTATGCAAAAAAAGAGGCCAAGGTTTGGGAACCTTTCAAAATATTTAACTGAACATCATGGTAAGCAATCTTAGCAAAAATGTCAAGCCCTCATGTCAAACCGGGCTTTTCCCCACGTTTTCAACAAGTTGTGTGAAACCAGGTTTCACACATGGTCTCTTGTTTACTTCTGGATTTCAGGCGGAGTTTCCTGCACCGGAGGTTGTGCTGGAGTAATACCCTCTAAAGCAGGGAGCCCCTGCTCCAGGTTTTCCAGAATGCGCTGCACCTCTTCATTGTCGGGGTTCAGGCGCCAGACCGCAGAAAACTCCTGGCGCGCCGCTTCCTTGTTGCCTTTCACATCATACACTAAACCCAGAATGTATCTTGCGTTAGAATAGTTGGGATTAATTCTTCTTGCGCGTTCCAGTTCTAGGGCCGCCTTATCCCATTCTTGGCGCTGCCAGTAGATGACTCCAAGCTGGAAGGCAAGGCCCACGTCGTTTTGGGCAATGAGCTTTGTTTCCTCAAGCTTGGCAACGGCTTCTTCAACCTTTCCCTGTTGCTCATACACCACGGCCAAAAGGTAATGGGCCGGGGCATAGTCGGACTTTAACGCCAAGGCCTTCTGCAGGTTTTCTAAGGCATTCTCCAGCATCTGGCCCTGAATCTGCGAAACGCCTTGCTGTCTGCCAAGGTTCTTGGCCTGCATTACCTGGGAACGCGCCAGCTCGGTCCAAGGGAAAGGAGAAGTTGGCTCCAGTTCTGCCGCCTTCAGGTAGGCCTCCTGCGCCAGCGCTTCCGCTCCCTGAATGCCAATGAGGGAACGGTACACAAATCCCTGCACATTCCAGTTTGCAACGTTTGCGGGAGCTGCGCTGGTCGCGGCCCGGGCCGCTCTAACCACGTTGGATATTGCTGTCTGCGTCTGCTGCTGTTTTTGCTCTTGAGAAAGGCCTGCGGCGCCAACAACCTGATTCATCTTGAGCAGGTACAGCTGGGCCAGGTCCCTCCAGTAGATATCAACGCTGCCATTCAGGTTGGCAGCAGAACCAATCTTGGCAATGGCTCCTTGCAAATCCCCTGCCGCTGAGGCCTTTGCTCCCTGCAGGTACAGAACTTCAGCTGCATACTTTTGCCCTCCGAGAAACAAGAGCCCGAGCCCAAAGACAAAAACAACCAAGAACACGAACGAAGACGCTAAGGCAAGAAACGGGTACGTGGAAACCGTAAAGTGCAGGGTCTTTGGGGCCGCGCTAAGCGCCAGGGCCGCAGCCAGTACCCAAAAGACAAACCAGAGCAGAAAGGAGGAAGGATACAAAAACTGGGAAACCACCAGGGCGACAAGCGAGGCAAAGATTCCCAGCTGCAGCATCCACACAACCTTTTCACCCCGAAAATCCACCAGGGATTTAGCTCCAACCACCTTTAAGACCCCAAAAAGCGCCAGGAGCAAGAGCAAGCCGACCGCTCCCTTGGTCACGAACCAGTCAAACAATTCTGTCGCGCCCGAGGCAAACCTTGTGCCAAAAAATATGGTCTGGTTCAGCTCTGCTGGCCGGTGCCTTGCATACTCCAAGGAAAAGGTTCCGGGACCCCCTCCAAAGAGCGCCCGTTCTTTAAGCACGTCTTTTGCGACATTGAGCGTTGCCCGCTGGCTCAAGGAAACCTGAACCGGCAGGTCTTTGGGAGCTCCAGGCAGAGAAACCTGAAATGTCAGGAAGAACACGGCCGCAATAATCAGGGCCATGGGAAAGGAAATCCACCCCGACTCGGCTCTCTTTTGCATGTTCCATATGCCAAAAGCCAAAAGCACCAAGAGTCCTGCTATAAGAACAATCCAGGCCGTCTGAAAGTTAAAGAGCACAACGCATGCCAATAATATACCTGCTACAACCCATAGGGCCAAGCGAAGCTGCCGCTTTGCGACAAATGCCAGGGCCAGGGCAAGAGGCAGAAGCACGGCGGCAAACAGGGAAACATCATTGCTGTTCCCTATGGTGTTGAAAACAGAAGATTTCGCAAAGGCAAAGGGCAAGACATACGCCCCGTAGACCTGCGCCAAAGCATACAGCGCGGCAAGCCCCGAGGAAACCAGCAGGACCAAGAGCAGACGAAACAGCTCCTTGTGGTCTTGGACAACCTGGAATGCCAAAAAGGAAAACAGGACGAAAGCGGCCAATGTCAGGAAGCTGTCGGTAACATCCAGGGGCCAGCCCCAGAAACTGGAGGAAACCCACAGAGAAAGCAGGGTGGAAACCCCCGCGCCCAAAAGCAGGAGGAAGGCGGGAATAAATATCAGAGAGAGCCTAAGACGAATCTCGCCTTGGTTCACCGCCTTGGCCAGCCACGCAACCAGCCCCACAAACACCAGCACCAAGAGCAGGGTCTGCTTTTGGTATATCACCATATTCTGCGTAAAGGGCAAAAACCAAAGGGGCAAAAGAAGCACCGCAGCGTACAAGCTTCCCTTTGAAATCCTTTCAAGCCAGAGAATGAGTTTCATATATATTTATATTATATGAGAAAAATAAATTACTATTCCCGTATTATACTTTCCCTGCCAAGCTCTTGCAACTTTCGGCGGACTTCCTCGTTTCCGGGGTTCAGCTGCAAGACCCTTTCAAACTTCTGCGCGGCCTCCTGGATTCTCCCCTGGCTTTCATAGGCAAGACCCAAGGCAAACAAGGCGTTGGAATGATTGGGGGCTCCTGCAAGCACCCGTTCAAATTGGGAAATCGCCCCGGCAACCTCCCCTTCATTATAATACAATCTTCCCAGCTGGAACAGGGTTTCTGAATCCCGAGGAAAGCGGACAACGAGGTCATGGAGCTGCCCAATGGCTTTGCCGGCATTCCCCTCTTTTTCCGCAATCAAGGCAAGCTGCATTCGGGCCTGCGCGTAGTCGGGCTTTAATTCAATCGCTTTTTGAAAGCGCTCTCGCGCCTTGTCAAACTGCTCATTTTTGACATACAGCTTTCCCAATTCAGTGTGGAGAACGGGATTTGCGGGTTCCAGGGCAATCGCTGTCTCAAAAGAACGGATACCCCAATCCAAGGCCCCGGGAGCTGACGCAATGTTTTTGTACACTGTTCCGAGCGTTTCCCACGAGGCGACCCTGGCTGAACTAAGCTCCAAGGCGCCCACGATCCTTTGGTCTTCCACACTGCCTCCCCTCGCGTATGCAATGGCAAGCTGCACGTCCTTGGAAACTTGCTCTTTGCTGCGGAGGTTTTCTGGCTTTTGCAATTCGGCCAGGGCGCGCTGCAGGTGAAGCCGGGAGAGGAAAATCCTGTATTCTGCCTGCCAGGGATTCAATCCTGCGGCTTCTTGTCCCTGTTCAATGCCCGCTGCAGGAAAATACGGCGCGGCCTTCACGGAAGCCGCGTACTTCATATCTGCTGCGTACAGGCGGCTCCCAAAAAAGAAAGCTGCCGCAGAGGCAAGGAACACCAGCAGGAGCGCGGCCCTGGCTGCAAGCTGAAACTCGGCGGTCCTTGGCAGGGAAAAGCGGGTCTCCCTGGCAGGAATTTTCCAGGAAACCTGGCAGAGCCCCAAAAACAGCCAAAAAGAAAGCTGGAGCGCCGTCATCTGGTCATGCGCGACCTGGCCTGCCGCAAGCACCGCGGCCCCAAGAAGAAAAGGCATGCTCTCCTGTTTTCTCAAGAACGCCAGAGAAACCAGGAAGAACCAGCAAAGCAGCGCAAGATACAAGAGAAAACCAAGGAGTCCTGTCGTGGCAAAAAGTCCTGCAAAAAAGCTGGAGGGCCGGTCAAAACGGGTCTGCCACTGGTCTGTTTGATTCAAAGAAACCGGCTTGTGCAGGGAAACATCCAGGGCAAAGGTGCCGGGTCCCGAACCCAAGAACAGGTTTTTAGCGTTGTCGCTGACAGTGTCAAGGGCAATACCCCAAGACATTCTTTGAGAAAGCGCGGGTTCCAGGGGAAACGCCCAGGGAAGATCCGGCCAGGCCGGGGAAAGCAAGGCAACAAAGGTCAGGAACAAAAGCAGCAGAGGCAACCCCAATCCCCTTATTTTTCCCGCCTCCCCTGTCCACAAACGTTGCAGTAGTCCTGCAAACAGCGACAGCAGCAGGCCCGCAAAAACCACGGCCCAGTTCGTAGATTCATGCGCCGCAAGGAGTAAGCCAAAAGCGGAAACCAGCAAAACAATAGTTCCGGCAAACGGCAGCTGGTTTTGTTGGGGGCGTATGACAAAAAAGGAAAGGAGAGAAATGAGAAAGGCAAGGAAGACGGAAAAGCTCTCAAAATTTTCCGCTACCGGGTTAAAACCCGCTTGGGGCAGCACTCCAAACAAAGAAAGGTAAGCGAGGAACACCGCAAGAGCAGCTGAAGCGAAAAAGGGCTTGAGTAGAAAACGCGGCTGGCGCACGGCGTTGGTCACAAGAAAGTAAACCCCCGCAGAAGCAAGAATGCCTGGGAGTCCGTCAGAAAAACTTCCGTAGTGCCCAAACAAAGAAGACCAGCGGTCAGCTGAAAACAAGCTAGAAAGCAGGGCGGCGGCAACAAACAGAAAGACAAAGAAGGTAAGCGGGGTCTTCTTGAACCGCACCTCGCGCTCAACCAGCACCATGCGTGCTATCCAAGCAAACAGGCCCAAGAGAACCAAAAAGAACAAAAGATACTGCTTTGAAAACTCAAAGGCCTCAAAGGTCCAGGGGCTCCACGCTAAAGGAACCAAGAACACCAAAAGGACAACACTTGTTCTAATAATGAAGTCAAAAAATGTTCCCATGAGCTCCTTAGTTTTAGCTCTTAGGCGAGACCAAGGAATCCTTGGTCTCGCCTAGTTTTCCACAATGTTTTCATAGTGGTTAATCCGCTGGAGCCCCGCGTTCTCGTCTAGTACCAGACATACGGCGTCTATGCGGTATGGGCCGCGGTACTTTGTTCGGTGAATATACGCTCTTGCGTTTCGCTGCAGTCTCATGCGTTTTTCATAATCAATGGTTTCTTCCGGGCTTCCGTATTGTTCGTGATGTTTTGTCATTCTCATCTACACATTTTAAATCAAAGTATAAATGGTCTCCTGTTGAAAATCCAGTATTATCAGCAAAACCTATAAGTTGTCCTGGTCGCACTTCTTTTCCATCCCACCCTACAACTTGCTTTAAGTGCCAATAACGCAATTTGATACGTTTTCCATCAATCTGGGGAGTATTAGAATAGATATCTACTCCTATGCCACCCATTGCATCAATTTCTGTCTTCATATAACCCATATAGTCACCAGAATGATATATTGGTGTCCCATTCCAGGTAGCCATATCAAGACCATTATGTCCGAGCATACCAAGTTTGGAGTAATCTGTTTTGTTCTCTCCGAAAATCTGGGTTATCCGATTAAACTTAATGGGCCTGTAGATAAACTTGTTCATATTATTTTTCATTGAATCGGTGGGCAGGTACTGGGGATTATTTTTATTCTCCTTTTCCCCGCCCTTCTTGAGAGAAGTCATTTCGTGTCTTCGTTCCTCACTCGGTCAGTGAGCATTAAAACCTCCAATGCCTCAAGCTTCATTTCGTTCACTCCTTTCTTCTCTTCCTTTCCCTCCTTGTGCGCTTTAGATGAAAATATGGGTTTCTGCCGTTGCGGGGCAAAAATACCATTCCCCTCCTTCCTTTGCTTCTTTCGTCTGAAGCGAGGATTTTGTCTGGCGAAGGAACTCCAAGGTCTTTGAGCCACCCGCACACCCGACATGAAATGTAAAGGCCGTATCTATCTCTTTCTTTGACCAAGGCGCTCTCGGTCTTGCAGTACGGACACATTGACTTCCTCCTTTCTTTTGAAAGAACTTTATTGAGAGGGCAAGTTATTCTTGTCCCCTCAAGAAAATCCTACTTGAATTGCATTTTCAACCACTCCCATATTACCACAACGCCAACCCCAAGTCCGCCTCCTAACATAGCCGCCTTGGTTTTCAGCACTTTCTGTTCGCCTTCAACATTGCGTATTCTGTCGGAATGGATGTCAAGGCGGCCGTTGATACGAGCAAGATGTCCGTTTATACCTTTCATTTCCCCCAAAACTTCTCCGAGGGTACACTCAATGTTGTTTAGTTGTTCGTGGTTTTGTTCCATAGCTTGACGAGGTGGGTTAGGGGTGGTAGGGGGGAGGTATGAGCTGGGTTAAAGCTTTTGGTATTGTTGTTTCATTATTCTTGCTCATAAAGTTTGGGGGTATGTCTGGCTTTTGGATGTGGCTTGGGGGTATTTTATTCTGGTTATACATAATAGATAATGATAATGCTCACAAGGAAAAGTTTGAAAAACATATAGAGGAATAAGTAGGTTTTTTCTAAAATCCCGTAAACTCAGGGAACTCTGGGAAATCAGGGAACTCGGGAAAGTCAGGAAAGTTAGGAAACTCCCCAAACCCAGCTCCGGCAGGAACCGCAAAAGGCTTCTGCTTTTTTTCTCTCAAGAATGGACGTAGCGGAGAAGGCGTAAGCGTTCTTTGAAGTTTCTTTGGGCTTTTCAATTCGCCACTTGCGTTCCCTTTCTGTGGTAGGCCAATCAAGAGAAATAAGGTCTTTTCCAAAAAGCTCCATTCCAATAAATATGGTCCAGTACCAACAATGCCGCGTCCCATCATCTGGGAGAATGTTCTTTGGTCAAACCTGCCCTTGCCAATGTTCTGCACAATGGCCCTTACAATCCCTACTGGTGAATAGTTGATAATTTGCATTGCCACAGCAGAAGGAGTGCGTCCGAACGGCACCACTATTTCTCCCCCCGGTATCTTTTGTATTCCTCGTGCAATACTTCCAAGAACAGTCCTGTTTTGGAAAACAGACATTTCGGCCTCGTTTGTTCCCATGAGCTCCTTAGTTTTAGCTCTTAGGCGAGACCAAGGAATCCTTGGTCTCGCCTAGTTTTCCACAATGTTTTCATAGTGGTTAATCCGCTGGAGCCCCGCGTTCTCATCTAGTACCAGACATACGGCGTCTATGCGAAAAGGCCCATAATATTTCTTTCGATGGACATAAGCTGCGGCATTCTTTTTCAATCTCATGCGTTTTTTATAATCAATAGTTTCTTCTGGGGTTCCGTATTGTTCGCGGTGCTTTGTTCGCACCTCCACAAACACTAGTTTATTTTTATGTTTTGCAATGATATCAATTTCTGCTCTCTTTGTCCTGTAATTGCACTCAATAATTGTATATCCTTTGTTCTCCAAAAACTGGCGCGCAATCTCCTCCCCTCTCTCTCCTATCATATTGTGTACTCTCATATATTTTTTCAGTCCAACTCATATATCTTGGGGCGATACTGCAAGGCCTCGAGCATGTGTTCTTTTCCAATCTGTTGCTCAAAGGCAAGGTCTGCAATGGTGCGGGCGATCTTTATCATTTTCATAAATGACCTTGCAGAAAGCTGATATTGAAGCGCAGCCCGTAGTACCATCTGCTCGGCCTCTTTTGAAAGTGCGGCGTATTTTTTAATATGCGCGTTTTTCATTTCTGCATTCGTATAGATGGACTCTTCTGCAAATCTTGTTTCTTGGATTTTTCGCGCCTCGCTCATTCGTTCCCGAATAGAACAAGAGCTTTCTGCGGCGCTCGTGGACTTTTGATTGCCGCGAAACTCTTCCACGTCAACCTCCGGCACTTCAACATGCAAATCAATGCGCTCTAAAATAGGGCCGGATGCTCGCTTCCGGTACTTTTTTATCTCTCGAGGAGTGCAGACACAGGGTTTCCTTGGGTGATTTAAGTATCCGCACGGACAAGGATTTGCAGACGCCACCAACATAAAACGGCAAGGATAGGTTACTCGTTCTTTGCTTCTTGAAATGGTAAGCGCGCCGTCTTCTACGGGTTGGCGGAGACCTTCTAATACAGACCGAGGGAACTCGTTAAACTCGTCTAAAAACAAGACCCCTCGGTGAGCCAAGCTTATTTCTCCAGGTTGCGGTTTTTGACCGCCTCCTATCAGCCCAATTTGAGAAACGCTGTGATGGGGCGAGCGAAAAGGGCGCGTGGTGATAAGAGATCCCCGGGGCGGCATGCTCCCTGCAATAGAATAGAGTTTCGTAACCTCCAAGGACTCTTCTTCATTTAACCTTGGCAAAATGCCTGGCAAGGCCCGCGCCAGCATGGTTTTCCCGGAACCAGGGCTTCCTATCATTAATATATTATGGCCGCCGGCGGCAGCTATCTCTACGGCGCGCTTGGCGGTTTCCTGGCCAAGTACTTCTGCCATGTCAAACTCTATATCCTCAGTGAGCTCTTCTTTTTTCTGGTAAGCAACGGGCCGCAAAAAAGATTTACCCAAGAAAAGTCCGGCTATTTCGGTAAGGTTTTTTATTCCGTACACGTTTACGCCTTGAATAATAGCTGCCTCGTTTGCGGATTCTGCTGGAACAAACACATTTTGAAATCCCTGTTCTTTTGCAAAAAGCGCCATAAGTACGGCCCCTTTTGTGTGGCGAAGCTTGCCGTCTAAAGAAAGCTCTCCCAAAAATAAGCTGTTTGGGGGAATCTCATATTGCAAAACCGAGGCCATAATTCCCACTGCTATGGGCAAGTCGTACAGAGAGCCTTCTTTGGGAATATCGGCTGGCGCCAAGTTTACGGTAATTTTTCTTTGAGGAAACTCAATTTTTGAATTTCCAATGGCAGCTCTCACCCGCTCCTTGCTTTCTTGAACGGCCTTGTCGGGAAGCCCCACAATGTCAAAACCCGGCAACCCCCTGTTTGAAACGCTTATTTCAATGTCCACCCCGAGTGCCTCCAGTCCCGAGTTTGCTGCAGATTGCACCTTAAACAACATATAATTTGCCCTGTTCTTCTGTTATGCATCCTTCCAACTGCAACATGGAAATTGCGGCTCCCAGCTGCGCTGCCGGTATCTTAAGTTTTCTGGCAAGCGCGTCAATCTGCATTGATTCCTTGAAAAGCACCTGCATAATCTTTTGCTCAAGTTCGCCTGCAATCTGCGGAGTAGGGTCAGACCCTACTTGCGAGTAGGGTCTGACCCTACTCCGCGTACGAAACCCAAAATACTTCAAAATATCGTCTGCGCTGCTTGCAATCGTTGCACCCTCTTTTAGCAACCGCGTTACTCCTTGCGAAACCGCGCTCGTTAAAGGATTTGGCACGGCAAAGAGTTTTCTGCCGTATTTTTTAGCAAGGTCTGCGGTAATCAATGCTCCGCTGTCTTCACCGGCCTCCACTACCAGCGTTGCCTTTGAAAGGCCTGCTACAATGCGATTTCGGCGTGGAAACGTCCAATACAAAGCAGGATGCGTGCCTTCGTATTCTGAAACCACTAAGCCGCCCGTATCTAAAATCTCTTGATATAAGTCCGCCTGATATTCTGGGTGCACAACGTCAATTCCGCAGGGCATTACGGCAATGGTTTTGCCGCCGGCTCTCAAAGCTGCTTTGTGGGCTTCAGCATCAATACCGTACATAAAACCAGAAACAACGGTCACCCCGGCCGCAGCAACCTCACCCACGATCTGCTCGGTCATGCGCTTTCCATAGCTGGTCATTCTCCGCGTGCCTACAACCGCCAGGCATTTTTCTCCGCCAGAGGCGGATCCGCCTTCGACGGAAAAAATCCCGTCCCAATTTCCCCTATAATACAGCTGCTTTGGCGCGTCCCTAAGTTCACCGAGTAGTGTTGGGTATCGAGGACTTTCTTTAGTTATACTGTCAGCCATGACACTAATTTTCAATGAATTATCAATGTTTTAATGTTCAATTGAAAAATTGTGAAATTGGGTCATTGATTGAAAATTTAGGGGGTTCTTGCGATAGTAAGCCCCCATATTTCTTTGGCGCCAGCCCTTTTCAAAACCCTGCAGCATTCTTTCATGGTAGCTCCTGTGGTCCACACGTCATCTACCAGCACCACTTTCTGCGGTGCCGACCATTGATGATTGACCATTGATAATTGATTGTCTGGATTTGTAATTTGCCTGCCCGCCAAAGCCCCCACCTTGCCAGCAGGCAGGTCGGCAAAGGCGGGCAATGTTGTCTGAAAGGCGCCTTGTACGATTACCAGCCGTTCTTCTTTCTTCAGCTCAACCTGCGGTTTTGTATCATGTATCTTCTCTAAGGCGCAAAGAGTTTCTTTCCCGGCTATTTTTCCAAGCTCTCTTGCAAGTATCTCCGCCTGGTTAAACCCTCTTTTTCTCTCTTTTTTCTTGAACATGGGCACATACGTCACAAAAGTATCTTGAGATAACAAAAAAGATAAAAATGCGCCAAATCGTTCTCTGTCGCGCCCAATCACCTCAAATGCGCGCTCCGTGGTTTCTTTGGCAGCATGGGTAATGCCATTGTACTTTATATAATGCAGTAAACTCTTCATGAGCCCCTCGTATTCCCAAATGCTTACCAAACCATCAAAACCATAGAACGATTTGCAGGTTTGGTGCCGCTCTCCGGCAAAACTCGACTGTTCACATACTGGGCAGATGAAAGCAACTTCGCTTACAAAACCTTCGCACCTTTGGCAGATATACTTTCCTTCTCTACCGCAACCCATGCAGGTTGCCGGAAATACCGCGTCCAGCACCCCATTTTTTACTTTTTCTAAAATTTCTCTCATAATTCTCCTAATTCTCCTAAATCCGATTTAGTAAAACTAAATCGGATTTAGGAACTACTCAAGAAAATCTTTCTTTGACAAACCAAAACTTTTTTTGCCTTTTACAATATCTTCTACAAACTTTCGGTAAGCAATTGGGGTACCAAATAATTCTCCCGCAACACCTTTATCTATAATAATAGAATCTCTTTTGCCCAAATACTCCAAATGAGTACTCCATGGGTAATGTTGAATAAACTCAAGGATTTGCTCTGGATCTTGCGCTACTGATTTTAGTTCTGGCTCTAACTCTTGGCCGGGGTTAATCGCATTAATATAGGCAATAAGATACATAAGCTGCGCATCGCTTTGTATCTCTACCAGTTTAAACTTTCCTTGAAACAGCGGTCCTACGCGCTCATATTTTTTATTAAAATATTTTGTATATCCAATACCCAGCTTTTGCATAAAACGGGAAATGCCGTTTTCTTGAGTTTCTTCAATGCTAAAATGAAAGTGATTATGCTTAAGGCAATCTGCCATAATGCGTACCAAGGGCTTGCGCTTAACGCCTTCTCGCTGCATATAATCTCGCAGGATGCCAAAATGCATCTTGCCCTTTCTTTGCTCAAGACGATAGAGAAGATTTGTGGTGGAATCTTCATTATTAAACAAATACATCCCCTGCAAAAATCTCCAGCGATCTCCTTCGGATATAAAGATGTTCCGCTTTTCTACGCCACGGTTGAAAATATGGTAGATTTTTCCCTTTTCTGGTTTTGTTCTTGGCATGCTTTATATTATATTCTAATCTACTGACTCTGTTTCCCCTATATCCTAAATCCGATTTAGGTGGGGATAGCTAAATCGGATTTAGTACGACATTGACGGTGCGGGCGGCTGGGGCAGCCTCGTTACCGGCCGCGTCAGAAACGATATAGGTAACGGTGTAGGCGCCAACAGTAGCGGTATCTACGGGGTTGCTGACAATAATGTTTGCAGTGATGTCTCCGTCCACATCGTCTGCCGCGGTGGCTCCAGCGTCTTCGTATATTCCACCGACTTCAAGCTCCACCACAGCTTCGCCAAGAAGAGTGATGACCGGAGGCATGCTGTCCTGGGGTTCTGGCTCTGGTTCCAGAGCTG
This sequence comes from Candidatus Wildermuthbacteria bacterium RIFCSPHIGHO2_01_FULL_49_22b, assembly GCA_001823165.1. Classification (GTDB taxonomy): domain Bacteria; phylum Patescibacteriota; class Minisyncoccia; order Minisyncoccales; family UBA10102; genus 01-FULL-49-22b. The sequence goes on along the minus strand of MHTT01000008.1, from coordinate 4,028 downwards.
GTTCTGGAGCAGAGAGCGCTTCTACAACGTTCACGGTACGGGTCGCTGGCGTTGCCTTGTTTCCCGCGGCATCAGACACAGTGTAGGTGACGAAATAAGCACCAAGGACGGAAGTATCCACTGGGTTGTCTACTGCAATGTTTGCTGAAATGTCGCCGTCAACGTCATCTGTCGCGGTAGCTCCGGCATCCACATATTCTGCGTTCAGCTCAATCTCCAGCAAACTTGGTCCGAGCAAGGAGATAATGGGGGGAGTGGAGTCAAAGATGGAATCAGAGACCGTGTCGGTAAGGGAATCAGGGGCGGGCTCCTCTGGCTGGGGCTCTAAAACCAGGCCATTGGCCGCGGCAATGGCGTCATAGTCCGCGGGCTGCCCGTTTATCACAAGCTGGCCGTTCAGGTACGAAATCTGCTCGCAGTTTGCTTCCACCTTTTGCCATTCTCCGTTTTCAATCCAGGTGCACCATACTTTTCCGGTAAGCTGGTCTTTTAACTCAAGGGTGTCCAATACCGCCTTTTTTGCTTTGAGAGTGTCTACCTCCAGCACTCCGTTGGTGTTCACCGCAAGACCCAGGGAAGAAAGCCCCTGCCTGAAGTATTCCGGGTCCACATTCACCAGTTCGCCAGAGATGTTTTGAGCGACAGTCAGAAGCGATTGCTCCAGTTCTTCAATCTGCTTTTGCTGTTCCTGCATTGCTTTTGTGAGCACTGCGGTCAGTTTGCCGTAGTCAATGCCGTCAGGATCTCCGTTGGGAATTCCGTGTTCATCGTAGCTGTCGTACGTTACAACTTCGGGTATAACCAGGTTCATTTCTTCGGCAATGAATCCGGCCCGCACTGCCTGAAAGTCCGGCTTGAAGTCCTCCTTGTAGCGGAAGAACACCGGACGAAGCTGCATTAACTCTGCAATGCCGTAGTCCAGGTCCCGAACATCGGTCTTGACCTTTATGGACGAGGCATCGCACAGGCCGTCTGATTCATCTGAAAGCTCATCGCCCGAAATGCATACTGCCCCGTCTTCAACTAAGTTGTCGGCCATGGCATACATGAAAATGCCCCCATCCTGGTCAATGCGCAGGCGCTCGTCTTTTGTGTTGGTGCCGGTATCGGTAGTGTAGAAACTAAGGTAGGCCCCGGTGGCGGAACCGCTGAATGTCTCGGTGGCAACGCCTTCAATGCGCGTTCCCGTGCCAAAACCGGTGCCGTCTGCTCCTTGAAAGTCAATTCTGCCAAGCACTGTCGTATTGGTGACCGCCGTGTAGGTGCCTATGGTGTCGCTCAAGGCGCTTGCAAGATTCAGCACAGGAGGCGTGTTGCCGGCGTCGTCAAAGGTTTGTACGCTGAACTGCGCCTGGTTGTTGCTGCGCGCGACAGACCATACCCCGTCAGTAAGGTCGCTGCCGGAGTTGCCGACGTTAAGTATGGAACCCTGACTGCTAAGATCAAAGGAGCCGCTTCCAATGGTAAGCTTGCTTCCCGGACTCGCCGCCCCGATGCCCACGTTTCCTAAGGCAGTGACCGTAAGCAGGTCTCCGTCTCCGGCGGCCGTAGAAGAGATATGGAACGCGTCTGTGGTGCCTATCGTCACAACCTCTAGGGTAGCGTCCGGGGTGGTATCTCCGATGCCCACCCTGCCGGCGTTGTTCACCATAAACACATCTCCGTCTGTGGTATCGGTAAGGGCAAAAAGGTTCTTGCCTCCGGAAGACACAATCTCCAAGAGAGCGTCCGGGGTAGTATCCCCTATGCCAACGCTTCCGTTCTCAAATATACCAGCGTAGTTGTTTGTGGCGCCGGAGGCAGAGAAATATCCCGCGATATTCGTAGAGGTTGTCCCTGTGTTGGTTACCGCGGAGTACAGGCCGTAGGCGGTGTGGGAGGCGTTGGCATTGGTTCCCGACCGAGAGAGGTTAATCAGTTTGGAAACGCCAGAAGCTCCTCCCGCAGTAGAGGTAGAAGAAATATCAAGGCCGGTGCCTGTGGTTAGGCCGTCAACGGAAAGGGCAATGCCGTTTGCCGCGGCGAGAGAATCGGCTGTAATGGTGAGGGGCACCACGGTGGCAGAGGTGGATTCTATTTTGAACTGGCTGCTGTGCTGAATGACGTTGTTTGAGCCGTTGTCGGTGATTGTTCCGCTAATCGTGTTGCCCGCAAGATAATTATCATTAGAGCTGGCGTTTATGGTGATATTGCCTGTCACGCGGTTGGAAGAGACCAAGTGTATTCCCGTGCCGCCCAGCGTAATATCGTCAATGATAAGGTTTGATACAATGCTGTGCCGTTCGCTCGCCTGGGTTCCTGTTGTTGTGTCTATTGCGTCGCCCGTATTTAACTCTATATAGTTGCCGATGATAGCCGTGTCGTTGCCGTCGCCTGCGATTCTCACTCCGTCTCCCGTATTTGAGTTAATATAATTATTCGCAATCATGTTGTCCTCTCCCCTGCCAATTTCTATTCCATTTGAGGAATTTGAGGCAATTCTATTTCCAATGGCCATATTGTTATAGGCGCCGGTTGAAAAAAGAATTCCGCTGTTCGTGTTGGAGCTAATATCGTTGTTCTCTATGCGGTTTCTGGAGCCATAAGTTGCTATCACGAGACCATAACCGCCGTTGGACAAAATTTTGTTGCCTCTTACAACATTATCGTTATTGGCAGTGCCGCTGGTCCCGCCGCTTAAGAGATAAATGCCAGAGCCCGCATTGTCGTGAATCCAGGTATCTAGAATCTCTGAATTGGTGATTTTCTGGTTAAAAACTATTCCATCGTTCGCGCCGCTCGTATGGGTAGCTTTTGCTCCGTCTATCTGAAGGTTGGAGATAATCACTCTCTCATACGCGGTTCCCGCGTTTCCCACCACGATAACGTCAATGGCATTTGCGGCCCTTTGCAGTATGGTTGCCTTTCCTGAACCGACAAGCGACACCTTTGATTGAGTTATGTCTATGGCGGCCCCAATGCTGTAGGTTCCTTCCAAAAGAAACACCATGCCTCCTCCAGCCGGAAGGGCGGCTAGGGCGGCCTCAATCGTTACCTCGTCGTTGGTGCCGTCTGCCACATAGTCGGCTTTCTCTTCGTTGCTGGAGTCGCTGGCAGCCACTATCTTGGTTGCCGTAGTCCGGTCCGCCTGCCATTTTGCGTTGGCGTACACATAGAGCTGGGTTGTGTCGGTTCTAAAAAACATCTGCCCTTCAGACGGCGAGGCGGGGAAAGCCGTTCCCCCCGTAATGCGGAATGATTTGTCGGCTCCAAGCTCAAGAGCCACTCCGGGGCTTGCCGTCCCGATGCCCACGTTTCCTAAAGCGGTAATGGTAAAAAGGTCTCCGTCTCTGGCGGCTGTAGAAGAGATATGGAACGCGTCTGTGGTGCCGGAGGTTACAATCTCTAGTGCCGCGTCCGGGGTGGTATCTCCGATGCCCACCCTGCCGGCGTTGTTCACCATAAACACATCTCCGTCTGTGGTATCGGTAAGGGCAAAAAGGTTCTTGCCTCCGGAAGACACAATCTCCAAGAGAGCGTCCGGGGTGGTGTCGCCGATGCCGACGTTGCCGCCAGATAAAATTGTCATTTTCTCTGTATCAGGAAAGCCAGTCGCAAAACGAAGAGATCCGGTAGCATTTCTGGCACCTAAAATTAAATCTTCCGTGTCAGACCGCAGAATAATATCTCCAGTAGTGGCAAAGCTGGACCATTGTCCGGCCCCAGCTGCAATCGCGAGGGCTCCCTCTAGTGATGTTCTTCCAATACCTATAGCAGTATAATTATTAACACCGCCACTTAAGGCTCGAATAGCAGTTATACTAACTCCCCCTAAGTTTACTTCTAGCTTCGTTCCCGGACTCGCCGTCCCGATGCCGACGTTGCCTCCGTTCTGCACGGTAAGAATGTTCCCGGCGCCATTGTCTCCGATGCGGAAGGCGTCGTTGGCACCGTCTGTGGCAACAGAGAGCAGGGCTCCCGGGGTGGCAGTGCCGATGCCGACCTTGCCAGAGCTATCTATTCTCATTCGTTCCACAGCAGCTGAAGTT
>MHTT01000007.1:11037-11276 GCA_001823165.1 Candidatus Wildermuthbacteria bacterium RIFCSPHIGHO2_01_FULL_49_22b | reverse complement strand
AATCATTTGCATACCAGTCGTGGTATCATCGTTAAATCTTAGGCCAAACGGCCCGTTCGTCCCGGAAAAATATATTTGTTTTGAATCACCAGCTATTTCCAAAATTGAAGTTGGCGTCGCCGTCCCGATGCCAACATTGCCTCCGTTCTGCACGGTAAGAATGTTCCCGGCGCCATTGTCTCCGATGCGGAAGGCGTCGTTGGTGCCGTCTGTGGCAACAGAGAGCAGGGCTCCCGGGG
>MHTT01000007.1:0-11027 GCA_001823165.1 Candidatus Wildermuthbacteria bacterium RIFCSPHIGHO2_01_FULL_49_22b | reverse complement strand
GATGCCCACGTTACCATCGAATCTCGCATCGCCCGCGTCCACCCAGAGGGCGTATTTATTCGTAATAGTTGCAGGACCCGCCCCAATATCGTCTGGGGCGTTGTCAATGTACACGGTGGCGGCATTATCAATAGTAAACGCACTGGCTGCGGTGACGTCTGCCTTGAGAAACTGATTCTGGAGCCAGCTGGTGGAAGCCCCTGTGATAGTGAGGTCTCCGCTGTCAAAAATTAATCCTGTTTCACTGCCTGAAGCTATGGATCTGGCAGAGCTCAATATGGTCATGGTGCCGTTTGCGTCAAGAGAAAAGTCGGTGTAGTTTGCCGCGGACCCATTGCTGTCGTTGTAGGTGAGGCGGAGGGAATCACCTGTTGCATGGTTGATTTCCAAAGCTGCGTCTGGAGCTGTTGTCCCGATGCCGACGTTGCCGATTGGTATTACTACATCACCAGAAGACCCAGTTTCTCGATAAATATAATAATCATCATCTGTTCTTGGTCCTGTGGTCCAATAACTTGTCCCTGACACATAGTGTTCAATTCTTGGATAGCTTGTCGCATCAATTCTAAATTGACCACCATATACCACCAACTTCGCCCCCGGCGTCGCCGTGCCAATGCCCACCTTGCCTCCGTTCTGCACGGTGAGAATGTTCCCGGCGCCATTGTCGCCGATGCGGAAGGCATCATTGGTACCGTCTGTGGCAACAGAGAGCAGGGCTCCCGGGGTGGCAGTGCCGATGCCGACAAAGCCAGCAGAAGTGTCCACATACAACTGGTTGGTGTTCACGGCAAAGTCCCCTGCGCCAGATAGCGTAATGTTGAGATTGCTTTCTGCAATGGGAGCTAAGGTAAGAGCTCCCGCCAAGGTGTTGATGGTGGAGGCAGAGCCAAAGGTAAGAGCTTGAGTAGGGGAGGCGGTGCCAATGCCCACGTTGCCCGCGTTGTTCACCATAAACACATCTCCGTTTCCACCTTCCGCGGCAGACATGGCGAAAAGATTGTTTCCTCCGCTTGAGACAATTTCCAAGATTGCATCTGGGCTGGAGTCGTACAGGCCAAGCCGGTTGTTGGCGTCGTCCCAGTAGAATTGGGCCGCTCCCCCAAAGTCGCTTCCTCCGTTGTTGTACTGGAGCTGGCCGTCGCTTCCCGCGGCAGTCCCGCTTACGCTTGCCCAGGTAGAACCGTTGTAGGTAAGAAGCTGGTTGCCTGCTGTATCCCAGGCAAGGTATCCTTCCCCGCTTGTTGGGCTGGAAGGAGTGGCGCTTGCCGCTTGGGGAAGCAAAAGGCCCTGGTTTGCCGTGTCGTCGTGAACAATGGCAGAAAGGTCTAGCAGGTCTCCGTCTGGAATAACAATGCTTCCTGCCGCGTTAAGAGTAAGATTGCCCGAGGTGGTGGAAATGGTCTGCGCTCCCTGAAACTCCAGGTCCCCGTCAAGAGCCGCGTTCCCCACAATGTCCAGGGGAACACTGGGGGTAGTAGTGCCAATGCCTACGCGGTTGCTGGCAGAGTCCACAAAAAAGGTTGAAGTATCAAAGGCAACATCCCCTGTAATGATCAAGGAGGCCCCTGTGGCCCCTCCGCCGCTGTCTATGGTGAACTTTCCTCTGCTTATGTTAAGTTCATTATAGTTGCCGGAGAAAGACACCTGATTGGACCGTACCGAGGCCTGACTGTACTGCACCGAGGCCAGAACAGCAGAGGTTCCAGTCCCTGCTGTCCCTTTTGGTCCTGCTGGGCCAGCCAGACCCTGGAGCCCTCTCTCACCTTGTGGTCCTGGCTCGCCTGGGGGTCCTTGGAGACCGGGGATGGCGCCCAACTGTTTTATTTTTTCCAACTCTAACTTTAGGTCAGCAATCCTTGACTCGGCCAAGGACGCGTCCTTGGCCGAGTCAAGAACAAAATCCTTGGCGCGCCAGGGAGCAAGCGCAAACTCCAGGGCATTTTTTACTAATTTGATTCCTGTCTCCACTCCTCGCGCAAGGAAAGCATTGGTTCGCTGGAACGAGACATACACCATATCCTCTGCGGCGCTGTTTATCGTTCCGTATATCTTGGCCGCATAGCTTCCGGTTTCCTTTGCCGCAAAAATGGCGTCCTGGGAGACCTGTTGCGCAACCCTTACCGCGGCCCGCCCTGCCTCCTGCGCCTTTTCTTTTCCCTGGTTCAACCTCTCAAAATCCGATGCTAGACCCTGCTCCACCGCGTTATCCAAAACCTGGTAGTTTAACGCCAATCCCCGCGCGCCCTCCCGAATACCCGCCTCAAAACCATGGCCGAACAAAGAGTATGCGCGCGCTGCCTCTTGAGCCAGCGCAATAATTCCCTGCGCGTCTGCGCGGATTCCCTGCTCCAGCCATATATTCAAAGCAAGATAATCCTGTACGGCGTTTTTTGGCGCGGAGACAATCTCTGTGCGCAGCCACTCAACATACTCAAGGGCAATATCTCTTGCCGCGCCTGGACTGGAGAAATCCCTGGCAACCCCATCTGCAATAAAGGAGAACTGTTCTTCTTTATTCATTAAATCATGAGTAGCGAGGGCAAGCTCATCCAGAGCAGCCGGGGCAGAAAAGCCGCGAGCAATCATGTGCCCGAGTTCTTTTGTTTCCGCGTCAAATCCTTGCGCAAGGCCGTGAACCGCAAACGAAATTTCCCGCGCGCCATAGTACAACTTTCTCACGGTCGTAGAAAACACGTCATACGCAGTCGCGTCAGCGCCGCTTGCAAGAGAATGCGCTGCCGCAGATGCGCCCATTGCGAGCTTTTGGGCGTTGCTGTCAAATTCCTCCCCTATGCTTTGCGCGATTCTGTCTGCTTCTCTGGCCGCCTGGTACCAGCCCTCTTTTCCAAAAGCAAAGCCAAACAACACCAAAAACACTAGCGCCGCCGTAACCGCGCCGATTCGCAAAGCTCCAAAAAGCTTTTGGCGCCATGGAACATTCCATGGTACTGTTTCCGGGTCTCCGGGGAACAGCTCTACGGGAAGATTCTCCGGGGCCGGCGATTCGGAAATTTTGGAAACCAGGTTTCCCGCGGAAACCTGGTTTCCGCTTCTGCTGTCAGTGCCGTTTTTGTATTCTTCCGCCTGACTAATATATTCTTCCAACCATTCCTTTGTCGTAGTCCAGTTTCTGCCGATTTTCACGGCCTTCAGCTTCCCCTGGCGGGCGCGCAAGCTCAAGTACTCCTGGGTGTAGGAACTTTGCTGCGCAGCTTGCGCAAGAGAAATATATTGCTGTTTTTTCTCTTTGCTCATACCTTAAACTGGTACTGGTACTGGTAAAAACCTGTGCAAAAGCTTGTGCAAAACATCTGGGCAAATTTGCTTGACAAAAGCAAAATTTTGGAATATGGGTAAAAACGAAAGTCCCCTAATTCCTTTTGCGGGCCAAGCACGAGGATATTCCGGGGGGCTTTCTTTTATCTTGTGCATATTTTTTTATCCATACATCTCTAAACAAAAACCCTAGACAAAATCTCCCTTCAGGACTTTTTCCTGTAAAGGGTTGATTTTCCCTAGGGTTTTTGCTGAAAAGTTCTCTGGGTCTATTATCGGCAAATCAAACAACCCTGTCAAGAGAGGATATGTGGATAACCGATATATCCGCCGATAGGCCGATAGGGTGGAAATCCAAAGCTCAAAGCTCAAAGCTCAAAATCCAAAAAACAGGTTTTGAATTTAGATATTTGGATTTTAGCTCTAGGAGTGCACCTTTATGCTCAAAAGTACCCCAAGTCCGGCATACAGAGCAAGCAAGGAAGAGCCGCCATAACTCACCAAGGGCAAGGGAAGACCAATAATAGGCAGGAGGCCAAGATTCATTCCTACGTTCACGAATAACTGGAGGATAAAAAGGATGGTAAAACCAGCAACAAAGAGTCGGGGAAAATTGCTTGTGGCATTGAGCCCGATTTTAAACATCTTATAAAGAAGGGTTAAAAACAACACAAGGAGCAAAATCACCCCCAAAAGCCCAAATTCCTCTGCTATGGCGGCAAAAATGAAATCGGTTTGCGGTTCTGACAAAAATCCATACTGGGTTTGAGTTCCCTGGCCAAAGCCCTGGCCAAAAACCCCACCGTTTCCAATGGCAATCCTTGATTGAACCTGGCTCCAGCCAATACCAAGGGGGTCAAGTTCTGGCTCCAAAAAACTGATGATCCTGTCTTTTTGGTAGTCCTGCAGCAGAACTCCCCAGCCAAAAGAAAAAAGCAGGCCTCCCATGATAAGCAGAACAAGAAAATGGCGCGGCTTAATCCCGGAAATAACGAGCAAAACAACCCAAAGTATGCTCAATAAGGCAGCGGAGCCAAGGTTTGGCTGCAAGAAGATAAGCAGTATGGGAATGCCAAAATAGACACCCGATAGCAGTATATGCCGTATCCGATACATCTCAATGTGCCTCAAGGAGAAATACTTTGCCATCAAGACCAGCAGCACAATTTTCATGTATTCTATGGGGTCTATGGAAATGCCCCCAATCTTATACCAGCCCTTAACTCCCCTTATTTCCGGGGCAAGCACAAAGAGCCCTGCCAGCGCAAAAACCCCTATAATCCACAAAATAAACAGAAAATACGGGTCGTTGCGCAAAAGCCGCCAATCAACGTATGAGATTCCCAGCATAAGGAATATTCCTATAATCAGGAATATCGCTTGTTTTTGGAAATTACCAAAGTTTTCAAGCCCGATTGAGGAACTGTACAGAGAAGACAATCCAAAAATAGATAAAAGCCCCGCGGTTGTGACAATCCCCCTATCAATATTGCGCAGATGAGTAAAAAATGCCCGCATGCTTTTACATACTAATGTTTAAAATTAGGATTTTATAGATAAACATAAGGCCAGATATTAAACATAAACGCATTTTCCTGGTTTTACACAAATAGTTCCCTGGTTTAAACGTTTAAAACTGGGGATTTATTCTAAAAGAAGATTTCTCCCCAAAATCTTTCCCTCGTTCTCAAACTCCTTTATATCCTCCATATAATCCTCTCTGGGAGCAAAAAATTCCTGCCCTAAAAGCTTTTCCAGGTTAGACCTGCTCTCTTGCGAGATAAGGTGGGACCTCCGTTCAGCAAACAAATCGGGAAAACTGGAATAGGAGTATGTTTGAAGCATTTCCAGGCCGTGAAAATCCGCGGGCTTTTTGATATTAATAAACTTCATGAGAGTTTCCAGCTGCCTGGGGTTCACCACAGCAACCGACTTGAACCTTCCCTGAAACAGCATCCCGCGCCTCTTGTATTTCAAGTTGTAGTACTTTGCGAACCCCAGATTTAACTTCTGCATAAACACGGGGATTCCGTCTTTCTTTGCGGCCACAAGGCCAAGATGATACCGGTCTTTGCCGAGAACAAAGCTAAACACATGCACCAAGGGCTCGTGTTCTTTAACCAGAAAGCCCTCTGGAATCTCTTCCCCCTGCAAGATGGCGTTTGACACCAGGGATATGTTTTTCCGGTACAGGTTAATAACGGGCCTGCCGATGTTTGCCGCATACATCTGAAACACAAAACGGGCCCGGTCTTCTTCCCGCTCAAAAATCTCTATTCCTTCTACCGCAGTTCCCCTAATATGGTAGGGACGTACTTTTTCAGTGAGTGATTCTTTTCTTTTTGGCATAGTTTAAGCATACCAAAGAAACAAAAAAGCGCCAAGCGGTGTGTGAAACCAGGTTTCACACAACCTATTCAAGCATAAGGTAGGTAACTTCTTCGTATTTCTTTGCCTCAATCACTGTCCTTATAAGAGCACGGTATGCATCGGGCGTAGGAAATATCTCCCCAAGAACTCCCTTTTCAATAATGATTGAATTGCGTTTTCCAAGGTATTCTTGATGGGTACTCCACAAGTAATTTTCTACATACGCAAGAATCGCCTTTGGATTTTTGATGCCCCCGTCTTTCCAATGTGGCTCAAGGTATTGAGCAGGATTCAACACGTTGATATACACAAGAAGATACTTGAGATGCTGTTCACTCTCCACGGGCACATTTTGAAACTTGTTTTGAAATAAACTCCCAACACGCTCGTGCTTCTTGTTAAAATAATTTACATATCCCACGCCTAACTTCTGCATAAATTTAGTAATTCCGCCTTCACGAATTTCCTCGACAAGAAGATGATAGTGATTATCCATTACACAATAAGCCAAAATGCGCACCAGCTTACTTCTTTCATTGGCAGGGTCTACAATATATTTTTTTAATACCTTTAAATTTAATGCTCCACGATCACGCTCAAGCTGCCAAAGTATATGATTTGCGCTCTTTGTATCATTAAACAAACACAACCCCTGCAAGAACCGCCAATAATCAACATCATCAATACATATCTTACACTTCGCCACGCCTCGATTATAAATATGATGGATACTGCCTACCGCAAAAGGAAATTTTCTTTTCATAAAAATGGACTAAGGCATGTGTGAAACCAGGTTTCACACATCCGTAATTGTTAAGGAGATAAGATTGAGGAACTCTTTTTCAGTAAGGATTTCAATGCCTAATTTCTGGGCATCTTTGAGTTTAGAACCTGGATTCTCGCCTACTATGATATAACTGGTCTTCTTGGACACCGATTCAGATATGCTCCCTCCGGCCTCCCGTATCTTCTCTTTTGCCTCATCCCGGGTCATGGACTTTAAGGTTCCGGTCAAAACAAAGGTTTTACGCGTGAAACTATGTGTGAAACCTGGTTTCACACACCTTGAACTGCGCTTTGGATTTTCAATCTCCACTCCCGTCTCCAACAAGCGCCTCACCATTGCCTGGTTGCTCTTGTCGCGAAACCACTCATAGATACTTTTCGCCACGACTCCTCCAACGTCTCCCACCTCCTCTAATTCTCCAGCGCTTGCCCTCTCCAAGCGCTTCAAGCTCCTAAAATGTTCGGCTAAATCTAACGCGGTTTCTTCCCCAACGTGCCGTATGCCTAAAGCATAGATGAAACGGGAAAGGGGTGGTTTCTTTGCCTGCTGAATAGCAGATACGGTATTGTGAGCTGATTTTTCAGCAAACCTCTCAAGGGGAGCAAAGTCGCCCTCGGTGAGCTCAAAGATGTCTGCTGGCTCTGAAACAAGGTGCTCTTCTGCCAGCTTGTCAATGATTTTAGGGCCCAGGCCCACGATATTAAACGCCTTTCTTGAGGCAAAGTGATAAAGAAACTCCCGTTTTTGCGCAGGGCAGTTTGCGTTTTTGCACCTCCACACAACCTCTCTGGCGGGGCGCCGCAGCTTTGCGCCGCATACGGGACAGCGAGAGGCCATGCGGATTTCCTTTTCTGTGCCGTCTCTAAGTTCATTTAAGGCCCGCACCACGGCCGGGATAACGTCACCCGCGCGCTCTACCACCACAGTGTCCCCTATTGTAGCCCCCAAACGTTTAATCTCGTCTGCATTGTGCAAGGTTGCGCGGGAAACCCTCACTCCTGCCAATTGCACAGGTTCCAGCAGGGCAACCGGCGTTATGGCCCCTGTTCTTCCAACCTGAAACTTCACATCAAGAATCGTGGTGGTTGCCTGCTTTCCGGAAAACTTGAGGGCTCGGATACCCCGGGGACTTTTCCCTGCCACGCCCAAACTCTCAAAAAGAGCATTGTCGTTTAACGAGGCCACTACTCCGTCAATGTGGAAAGGGAGGGAGTCCCTTTTCTTCTCCATATCTGCAAAGTAGGAAAGAAGCGCCTTGGTGTCTTTACAGATTCTTGCGGTGGGGTCGGTTTTGAATCCCAGGACAGCTAAAATCACATGCTCTTGAGAATGGGTCTTTTGCCCGACGTCAGCGAGCAGGTCATAGGCCATGAACTTTAAAGGGCGACGAGCTGCTAATTTTGGGTCTAACTGACGAATGGACCCTGCTGCCAAATTCCTAGGGTTGGCATAGGGTTCTTCTCCGGCCTTCCTTCTCTGTGCGTTGAACCTCTCAAAGTCCCTTTTTGCCATGTACACCTCTCCCCGCACCTCGATTTTGCTCGGTACCGGAATTTTCAATTTCAAATTTTCAATTTCCAAACGCAATGGAATACTCTCAATGGTCTTTACATTTTGCGTTACATCCTCCCCTACTTGGCCGTTGCCCCTCGTAGCTCCCTGCACAAAGACGCCTTTCTCATAGCGCAAAGACACGGCAAATCCGTCTATCTTGAGCTCGGCAAAGTACTCAATATCTGACAATTGACTTTTGACTTTTGACTTTTGACTTTTGACAATTGCTGATTGTTTATTGTTAGCCATCTTCTGGCGCGCCAATCGCACCACATACTCTTCCCACTGCTCCAGCTCTTCTTTGCCAAAAATATCTTCCATGGAAAGCATGGGGACAGTATGGGAAACCTTACGGAACTGCTGTAAGGCCTCCCCTCCAACCCGCTGCGTGGGGCTGTCTGGCGTGACAAGCTCGGGAAACTGCTGTTCTAAAGAAAAAAGTTCGTGTTTTAGCGCGTCAAAGGCCTCATCAGAGAACTCCTGGGTATCTTTTACATGGTAGAGATACCGGTGCTTGTTAATGAGGGTTTTGAGCTTTTCAATGCGCTTTTTCGCTTCCCGCTTAATCATATCTTCTTTATTATATCTGAAAATCAAAACCGGCGAAACCCAAAACCTGGTCAAGGACAGTCCTTAACCAGGTTTTCTCGCAAGCCCGGGCTTTACCGCGCCACTCGTACGGCGCGCCTGGCGTCTTGAAAGCTGCCTGTGGATTTTACGCAGTAACCAGAATCTGCGGGGCAACCCCCTGCCCCCGGCGTCTCAGCTTCCAGCTGGTAGCTTGCTCCGTTGCTCAACCCTATGCTTCCCGCCGGAGGAGAAGCTCCAATGGCGTCAAACTGTTCTTCCAGACAGCCGGCGCGGTCCTCCTCTTCAACGCAGAGCGTGGTGTCAAGGTACAAGGCGCGCTCCACTCCCGCATCCGTAGCATAGAAGGCAAACACCGAATGCCCGATACCTTTTAAAATACTGATTTCTGCCATCAACAAGGCGCTCGCCCCCAGGGCAATGCCCAAAAGCAGGGTCATAATCATAAACGCAAGGTACAGCGAGATCCCCCGCTCTTCGGTTTTTAATTTCCAATTTACAATTTTCATTGAATTTTACTGTAGACATCCACGTTACGCTGGGAAACCGTTGTCTGAAACCGAAGCTTCGGGCTGGAATCCGGCCTTGCCCCTTTGGCCTCTATTTCAAAGCTAAAGGTGACCCGGGGCTGCAGCTCGTCTTCTTGCGACTCCCCCTGCAGCGAAAACCGCAGGGAGGTCACAGTCAGGTTGTCTGAAGTGAGAAACGTCAGTCCAGGTCCAGGGGTCTCTTTTATTCTTTGCGCCTGCACGGACGGCGGCAAGGAAAACTTCCGGCACACTCCCTGAACATCCAAAAACTGTATGCCCCGTCCCCCATCCGTAATCTCGTAGTTCGTGCCCGGGGAAATACAGTCGTCACCAAGGTCTTTTTGCGCCTGGCGCAGGGCTCTTGTCATGTATTCTGCCGCAAAAGAACTCTGGTCCAAAAGTTCCTGGGCCGCAAGAGAGTTCCGCTGCGCCGCAATGCCCGACAGCAGCAGGTTTGCGCCTCCCCCGATTACCAAAGAAAACACCAGCAGGGCCACTAAGAGTTCTGGGATGGTAAAGCCACGCTGACTATTAACTTTTGACTTTTGACTATTAACAAACCGCTCAAACTCATTGAGAGAACAGCGCGCTCTGTTCAAAAAAACTTTCATTTCTTTGTCCGTAGCTTTGTTGGCACTTTCTGCTATATTCAGAACAACCGAGTTCAAGGCGCGCTTCCCTTGATTTACAAGCGCAAAACGCTCTGCTGGCGGCAGTGTTTTCAAAAGCGAATTGGTGCGCGTTTGGAACTCTCGCGCATCTTTATACACAGTCCACTCCCAAAAACGAAACCCGTGATTCTCCATGTCAACAGTTAACAGTTAACGGTTACTCCTAAGGAGACAGCCAGTTATACAATTCTCCGGCGGCCTTGACGCTGTGGCTCCGGCCCCGCTCCTGCCAGGTTACCTCAACCTCCACCTCCAGAACGTCGCCCCCCTGCTGCGTTACGGTAATCTTTCTTTTGTACAAAGAGTCAGTGCCTGCCTCATCATAGCTGTACCAGCCGTTGCTGAACCCAAGAAACGTGTCTTGGTACGCCCCCAGGGAGTTTTGGGTGTAATCGGCCTGGCAGCCGCCCGAACATCCAGATTCAGTGAGGCCGTCGGTCCAGGCGCCCCCCTGCCCTTTGTGTATTTTTAGGAAATTTGCGTCCCTGATGTTGCGCGCAATCTCCATGCCTTCCTGGGCAAGATAGGAGGCCTCAAACCGAAAGGCGGCGTCTGCCGTAAAGCTCAAGGTTCTCTGCGCCAAAGCAAAGGAGGCGCTGGCTCCCAGGGTAATAACCAGGGCCGCCACCAGCACCTCAATAAGCGTGAACGCTCTCTGGCGATTGGCTGTTGGCAATTGGTGATTAACAAAACTTGGGAATCCGCAGCTTTCCATAACCAATTGCTAATTGTTAATTGTCAATTGTCAATTGTTATTAGTCAATGTCAATGACGCCTTTACTGCTCACGTCCAGCACCTTGGGAACTCCTGCCCCGTCTGTCCTGTTAAAAGAAACTTGCACCGCCGATGGGTCTCCTGGCTTTAAAAACACAAGGGGGGCAGGAGGAACAAAGACAATGCTGGCTTGACCCGTAGAGACAGAGGCAATTTCAATGCCGTTTTGCAGCTGTATGGTTTCCACCACAGTATCATCTTCTTGGTCGTATCCAACGTTCGCAGAATCGCATTCCGCAAAAAGGATATACGAGCTCGGGCTGGCCTGGTTAAAAAAAACGCCGTAGCCATAGATGCTCCCCTTGTCGCAGCTGTATGCCTGCGCCCTTAGGGCAAGCTCCTGCGCCCTTCTCACGTCCTGGCCCGCCTTGTGCACGGCGCGGTCCAAGGCCAGACCCTGCTGCCCGGAACGCCAGAAGGGGGCCACAAGCGCGGTCAGCAAGATAATGATGCCAGTCACCACCAGAAGCTCT
>MHTT01000006.1 GCA_001823165.1 Candidatus Wildermuthbacteria bacterium RIFCSPHIGHO2_01_FULL_49_22b | reverse complement strand
ATAAGTGGCTAAATGAAAACGCCCACAAGTATGGCTTCGCAATCTCCTACCCAGCCGGCAACAGCTACTATATATTCGAACCCTGGCACTGGCGATTCGTCGGGCGCGAACTGGCAAGCGATCTCCACCAAGAGAATAAGCAGTTCTACGACCTAACCCAGCGTGAAATCGACACATACCTAATAGACATCTTCGACTAAATTGTTATAATTATAGCAATAAGGTCGAGGTTTATTATTTGAAACCAAACTAAAATAATGAAGTTTCTTCACGGCCTAGCCTTTGTCCTCGTTATAATTGGAGGACTCAACTGGCTAATCTTCGGTCTTTTCCAGACAGAGCTTGGTACATGGATTGGCGGGATGGACAGTCCAATCGCTAGGATCATCTACGTACTTGTTGGTCTTGCAGCCATCTACAAACTCGTCATGCACAAAAAGATGTGTAGGATGTGTGGACCAAACCAGATGGGTGGGCAAATGTAAGTGAACGTAGTGAACGAAATCGAGTACTCTTTGAGTGCTTGATATCCACAAAAGAAGCCCTTGGGGGGCTTCTTTTGTGGATTTTGTTATACTTATCTTTATGAAAGATAAAAAGTATAGTGGCGTAGTTTTTATAGTAGCTATAGTTATAATTATTATAATTATTTTGGCTTTTGTTTTGGGCAAGGGTGACGGTAGCCCAGCCACTACAAATTTAGATTTAGGTAACACCGAAGAAAAACAAGATTTAATACAAGTTGACTCTCCCAAGCCGGGCGAACTAATCACATCAAACCCATTACACATCGCTGGCAAAGCTCGAGGCAACTGGTTCTTTGAGGCAAGCTTCCCCATCAAAGTTTTAGACGAGAACGGCAAACTAATTGGCCAGGGTATCGCTACGGCACAAGATGACTGGATGACTACAGATTTTGTACCATTTGAAGGGCTTATCCGCCTGACAGAGTACGGTGGGAGCGAGACACGAACAACCGGCAAACTAATTTTGGAAAGAGATAACCCATCCGGGCTCCCCGAAAACGCAGATCAAGTATGGTTACCCACAACTTTACCGTCTAAAAGCGAAGTAGCTACTACAAACATTTTCCTTGTAGCAGAAGAGTACCCAATGACCGACTGTGAGAGAGTCACTGCCGTTACAAGAAACATCGCCACTAAAGAGTCGCCAGCAAAACCAACCATCCTTGCCCTGATAGCCGGTCCTGCATCCGACGAAGAAGGTTTTACCACAGGCGTTCGAACAAACACCAAACTCAATAGTCTCGAGATTCGCGAGGCGGTAGCTTATGCAGACTTTTCAAAAGAGCTGGAAGTGGGTGTCGCTGGGTCATGTCTGGTTACAAGCATACGTTCACAAATTATGCGAACATTACTTCAATTCCCTACTGTCAAAGGAGTGGTAATTTCAATTGAAGGGAGAGACAAAGACATTTTACAGCCCTAAACAGCACTGGTAAATTCCCAAACGAAGAAACCCAGCAGAGCGAGTGAAGCAATAATCGTTACTATTATGAGCCAGGTGAGCACACGGCCTACTCTCCCAGGGCTAGGAGTTCGTACCATCAGTGCAATAATTATAAAAAGTACTACAAAAAGAGTAATAGTGAACCAGCTCTTGGTAATCCAGTGGTGACCAGTCAAACTTTTTAAAAAATCTTTAAATGGTTGGGCAAGTTCAGCTATTATAGTAACGGCCGTAACCGCAATAATAGTTACAATAGCCGATACTGCTCCCGCGTAGATTAGTCTTAGCTCTTTCATTTCATATTAAGTAACTCCCCAGCGCGCCGCTGCAGAAATGATAAAACCCATCATGCCAATTACCAAACCAATGATGGGCACGAGGGCGCAGAGGAGCACGGCTCGTGTTTTTAATTTAAGTACCTTTAGAGTAGCTTGATCAAGGAGAGCCAAGGTAAGTACTACAAGAGCGAGCGGAATTATAAAAAGAAAGATGTGCTCCTTTGCCTCCATTACTATGGTGTGAGCCCATGGGGCGGACCCGTTTAGAATTGCGGGTTTAACGAGTGAGCCATAAAATTTAACGTAGTAGTAGCCTCCAGTGATCCAGCTTGCAGTAAAGCCAGCAACACCAAGTGTGGCCACACCAACACGCCTCGCCCGTGACTGGGTATCAGCAACAAACTCTCCCAAAAGCCAAAGAAGAGAGTCAATGCCGATTATGGCAAAAGTTAGGTGTATACCGATGAGAACGGGTTTGGATAAAAGAATCTCCACCCTTATATTTTACTAGTTCCAAAACTTTGCAACTAGTCAATTATCCACTCCGGTTACATTGCCTATTTTTTCTTAGCGACTTTCGATTTAGTAGTTTTGGTAACCTTTGCTTTAGCGGTGGATTTAATATGAGTTGTTGGTTTTAGTTTGGTGTCTTCTACTACGGCCAAACTTTTGCGAATATCTGCACCACGAGAAAGTTCTAGAAGTTGATTAAGTTTTGAGTCCATCCGATCAAGCTGCTTCCTTAACTCATGAAGCAGTGGGTCAGGTGCCGTGGGTCGTGGAGCATGAACGGTGGCCGGGCCATGTGACGGCTGGTAAGGCCTATGGTCTCGGGGACCTCTATCATTACCAAACCCACCTCGTGGTCCTTCTCCTTGCCTTTGGTCTTGCCCATGATCTTGCTTGGCGAAACATTCGCGACAAAATACTGGCTTATCGCCCGTGGGACGGAAAGGTACACGAGCTACCTTGCCGCATTCGCTACAAGTAGCCTCAAACATTTGTCGATCGTCGCTTCTGGCACCACCAGCCCTGCCCCCAAAGCTCGGCCGACCGCCACCAAACCTACTGCCACCCCTATTGCCATGGCCTTTGTTGTTACCTCTGTGTCCATTGAAGTTTTTCATGATGTGGTAACTATAACACAAACTCACTTTTTAGCTACTTCCTTGTAGCGGAAACAGGAAACAAGATGGTCATTAATCAAGCCAGCGCCCTGCATAAAGGCGTGGCATATCGTGGTGCCCACAAAAGCAAAACCTCGTGACTTCATGTCTTTCGACATCGCGTCCGACTCTTTAGAGTGAGCCCGCAGATGCGACTGCAGTTTCCACTTATTCTTTATGGTCTTTCCTTTTACAAACTGCCAAATATACCGATCAAAATCTCCGAACTCTTTTTGCGCGGCAAGAAACGCTCTGGCATTTTTTATCGTTGCTTCTATCTTTTGTCGGTTCCGAACAATACCAACGTCTTTCATTAATCTGGCAACATCACGCGCACCAAACCGCGTAATCTTCTTGGCGTCAAAGTCCGCAAAAGCATATCTGAAGTTTTCGCGCTTATGCAAAATAGTCCGCCACGATAGTCCCGCCTGGAAGGTGTCGAGTACCACGTACTCAAAAAGCTTCTTGTCATCATGGCACGGTACTCCCCACTCGTGGTCGTGGTACGCAATCATGCGTTCATCTTCACCAGGCCACGAGCACCTTTCAATTTTTTTCATTTATATATTATATAGGAAGTCATAACTTCTCATATTAATGAGCGAAGCCGGCTCCTGTGAAGGAACCGGCTGTTAGTTGTCGAATACCCGTAGGCATTCGAGGCGGCCGCTTGGGCCAAATTGATGGAGAAACGCGCGATACCCAGCCCGCTCTTGTGCCGTCATAATCGAGACGCCCTCGAGAATTTCTTGCACAAGTCGAGTCTTGGGGCGGAGGTGACCGTTCGCGACCACAACACCAGGGAATTCGAGGATCCCGTACCGACCGTGACGCGTCTTTGCACCGTTGATGCGAAACCCGTGCGAAGCGACTACCTTCCTGATCATCTCCTCGAGGGCAATCGGGAAAGTCTCGTCGGGATGAGAGAAGCATAGGTCGTCGGCGTACCGCGTATACAGCACGCCGCGAGGAGCCACGTAACTTGCACCCGATCGACGATCACTCGCGTCAAGCTCCCGATAGCGTTGGAACCGCATGCCTAGATACATAGCAGGCATGATCACGTCACGCTTGGGAGCACCAGTTGCCTCCGCCAGCGCGTCGTCGAGACGCTCGAGCATGCAGTTGAACACCGCCGGAGAACTTGGTGGCCCCTGCCGGAGCTTACCCCGGCAAGTAACCAGCCTGCTCAACACCCACGCCGTCACCTCGGGAGACTGCACGGGATGAGTAATGTTGTTCGCAAAGATCCGAGTGAGATACCGCTCGACGTGACGCCGAGTGATAGACTCAAAAGCATCGCGAAGGTCAAGCGTGAGGCTCGAACGATTAACCCTATGAGGCCAAGCGTTCGTGATTATCGATGTCCCTCGCCGGAACGCCGAAGCGAGATCGGTCTCGGATCGATGAAGACTGCCTCGCTTTCTCATGCTCCATCGCTCCCACTTGGAACTGTCTTCCAAGTAGGTAGCAATGCGTCTTTGCATTTCTGCAAGAGGCCTGCGCGACACGTAAAACGTGCGCTGTTTGTCGCCCACCTTCTTGGTGATCTCATACCAACACGCATTGGGCAGAGTGAGGGCGAACGCCATCTCCTGGTAAGGCAACCGAAGCCGCCCAACCAGAAAGTCTCGCGCGCACTCTATTTTTTGCTTGATGTTATCAGGCACCACGAAGACACGTCCCGGTCCTCTTCGTGGCACGCCTGGAAAATCGAACTCCAGTTGTTCCACGTAAGGCACGACTGTCTCCATTTCTATATTGTGTAAGACCAGTTCTGTTCGAAGGGGAAGGGTGAGGTGTGGTTGACCACACACCACCCCGGCAGACTCAACAGATGACACATGCGAGTCGAAGACGTAGCATGCGCCAAACGTTACCTGCGGATCGCTCTCGCGACCCATGTAGAACGCCAACAGACCTATCGAAACAGCCAAGGGCTGTGTCTCAACACTGTCTGCCTTTAACCCCTAGTGGTGCGGAGACTTTTCAGGCCTAGCCGACTATAAGCTATCAGAAAACCCACTAAAAAGAAACAACCACCTACTCGTTCTTTATCGAATTTGCAATGAGAGACACGGTAACGCCTGGGTCAAACCTTGTACGTTCATTTTTGCAAAGAGACTGATCGGGTTCGTCGTAGTTGTCACACTGGACAAACTTCAAACTGAAAGTGAACACGACCGTTTCCCCTCCACCATCGAACCCGTAGGCATACATCGTATATACGCTTCCTGCCGCGCCCTCCGACTCTGTAGTCACACAAAACTCTCGCCCACCAATAATTTGCTTGTTGGTTCTTCCAGCGCGAGAGGTCTCTTCTCCCGCTTCTGTGCAAGAAAACTCCTCGGTCAGCACTTCAAGCTTTGGAGGCCAATCTACAACACTAATATAGTTGGTGCCAAAGTCAGCTGGGTATCTAAAGGTTAGTCCCGTAGCCTCGTCAGTCTCCTTCAGCCAGCCAGTTGGAGTGGTGTCGATAGGAGAAGTTTGGGAATTATCATTTTGTACTACTGGTTCTGGGATAGGCTCTACTGTGACTTTATTTGAGTACCCCCACCACAAGATTCCCGCCACTGCCAGCACTAAAATTATTATGGAAAAATAGACCTTTTTACTCATAGCTAAATTATACCCCATTTCTTAAAACGCCGAAGCGGGGGAGCTCCGTAGCCCCACCCGCTCGTGGTTGATGCGCACCCATGGTGCACTAGTCGTCATTTTCTGCCAGAAGTAACATCTTCTCTATGCACACTCGCACAAGATTGATGACTCCGACCGCAAATATGACTCCGGCTCCGATCAGCAGAAGTCCTTGGTGCTCCTTCATCCACTCGAGCATGGCCAACCTCCTGGTGTACTCCCCCGTCTCTAATTTACCATTTCCTTTTTGTTTTTCAAAATTAAAACGAACGGGGCGGAGCAATCCTTTAAGAGTTACAAACGAGGAAACGCCCACCGCAAGCGGTGGGCGCGTAGCTGTCTCGAGCGAGCATCGCCCGGTGAGCTACTTGAAGGGGTTGCTCTTGATGTGATTGCCAGCGCCGTCGTCGACAATCCCCACCGAGAACCCAGAGATATTGTTGTCGGTGACCTGGTTACCAGTCATGATCGGCGTAAACCCGGTCTCCTCCCCGCCCCAGTCGTAACTAGCGCCGAGGAAGATGCCGGTATCACCCTCGAAGGACTTGTTTGAGATCGTATTGCTCCTGATCTTGTTGTAGGAGCACGAGCTGTCCATGTTGGAGTAGCCAAGGCCCAGTGTGTAGGCCTGAGCCGTGATTCCCCACATCGAGTTAGTGACGCGATTGCCCGAGACGACGTTCTCGTCAGCCGATGGGGCTAGGAAACCCCAAGCCTCGAGTGCAACGCCGACCTTGTTGTTAATAACGTCGTTCCCGCTGATAGTCACGCCATCAGACTCGAACACCAGGATCCCAGTTGCCGACCAAATGAGATCACCATCGTACCAGCGTCCGTTGATCGAGTTCGAGCGCGCGAGGCCGTGGGCGCCGTAGCCGAACTGCATGCCGTTCTGGGCGATGTAGTTCAAGTAACCATAGTCCCCTCCGACAGTCGAGCAACCACGAACCGAGACGGAGATATTACCATTGAACGTGATCCCGTTCTTCTGGTACCCGTCAACGTGTACCCGGTTAAGGGTGGCAGACACCTCTGTTCCGCCAATATTCGAGAACTCCACCCCGTTGCCCTCTTGGCAACTAGATGGGCCTTGGTTGATCCCGAGAACATCCATGTACGAAACGCTTCCGCCGTAGCCGGGGAAAAAGACTCCCCGCAGGCGATCGTTGCCCGTATCGCAGATATCAGCGAGACCATCGGCCTGGATCCTGCCGTTGGTAATGCTGACATTCGAGCCAGTGGCCGTTAGAATGCCACCACGGAAATGGTCACCCACCGGATCGATGGCCATGATCGTGTGGCCACCCAGATCCCACTTGCCGGAGGCAAGCAGGATCGACGTGTCCGTTGTGCAGTCAGCGACGAGCACCTTGACTCCACGGGAGAGAGCCCACGTGCAGTTGTTGCCCGCCGAGGCAGTGGTTGCGACGAAGACAGATGCGAGCGCCATCAGGACGCAGATCAAGTTTCTGTTCACGAAGCTGATTCCTCTGGAATGTGGTGAAAGGTTCGGGCACGCGGATGCGAGCTCTAAGACAAGGCTACAATAAAAACATTATTTAGTCAAAAATGCCCATGAGTATTACACCATTGGAGTTGGAGATACTGTTTTTTGGGCAATTACGCCTTCCAAAATCTTCCGAACTGGAAGAAGGAGACCATCGTCAATGATCGAAAGTGGTTTTGCTATAACCCCCGCCACCTTCAGCTTTTTAACTGCCGACTTTAATTCGGCTTCAGAAACCTCGTCGGATTTAGAAAGGAAAACATACTCATCCTTTTCCAAAAGTTTTGGATTGTACTTACCAAGCTCCCCGCGAATTATTTTGTAGTCCCTCACGTGGTCGTCTGAAGTAGCTGGTACTAAGTGAAAAATAACTCTCGTCCTTTCAACATGCCGCAAGAACTTAATCCCAAGCCCCTTGCCGCTGGCCGCCCCTTCAATCAACCCTGGGATATCGGCTATGATTACTCCGTGGTACGCACCCAAGTGTGCCTCCAAAGTTGTAAACTCGTAGTTGGCCACTTTGCTTTTGGCGGCAGTGAGAGCATTGAGTAAACTCGATTTGCCGGCATTGGGCAGGCCCACCAACCCAACATCAGCAATCATCTTAAGTTCAAACTCAAAAATCCCCTCCTCGCCTGGTAGCCCCTCCTGGAATTTTCTGGGGCTGGTGTCGGTGGGTGACCTAAACTTAAAGTTACCCTTGCCGCCGTAACCACCCTTGATCACGAGTATCTCCTCGCCAATTTTCGTTAGTTCAAACTTTCGGCTAGTCTCTAGGTTTGTAATAACAGTACCTACCGGAATATCTAAAACTATATCGGGGCCGTCGTGACCATCGTTAAACTGGGCCTTACCCGCTTCCCCATTTTTTGCTCGAACGTCTTTCTTCTTTTGAAACTGTGACAAGGCCCCAATGTTTGAAACACCACGTACATAAATACTCCCACCATGGCCGCCAGTAGCCCCCGTAGGCCCGAGGGCTAACTTTACACGCTGAAAGGCAATGGCTCCGCGCCCTCCATGCCCACCATACAGTCGTACTTTTACTTCATCAATTAACACTGCTTGATATTAGCCTAAAAAGAACGCCGTAGATAGAGACTCCCATAAAATCAAAAAATCCTGCTCTTTTTAGCAGAATTCCTTGATGAGACCCTAGAGAGCTATCGGTGTATTGCTACACCAAGGGCTTTCCCTTACAGTACAACCCGTCAACCCCTAGAACCTCATGGCTATTGTCTCAAACAAAAAACCCTGTGTCAACTATCTTGTCCACAGACCTAAAAAGTCACAGCAGTTTCAAGCACCCTAGACCGTGTGGGGTGTTTGGGCTAAGGAAGACTTCGCCCTTCGAATAACTCAAGGTAAACCTTCGCAGGCTAAACCGTCACCCTCCCTATCAAGCTCATGAACATCATTGCTCGCTCCACCGCAAGCCTCAAAGACTGTCTGGGCCTCGGCATGAGTAGAAAAGTCAGTACAGTTGTAGGTATTTGAAGAGCAGTTATAACTTCCCGCTTGTGGAAGTGTAGGGATTGCTTGTCCTGAGCTCGTCGAAGGGGTTGACTTCGCTTCGCAAACACCTGGCGCCCAGAGGCCCTTCTCTCCCACTTCGGCATCTTTTTGCGCCTGCTTAAATTCGGCCTGGTATTTGTAGGGCAAATTGTATGTGTACTCGTAAGCGTAACCTTCGGCGATCATGTACTTATTAAAAAATAAGCCATCTTCTAAGAAAACGTAGGCAAGCGTACGACCATATTTATCTAAAACTCCTTGTGACTGATCATACTCAAGCCGAACACGTTTGCCGTCAAGAAGCGCGTGTGCTTTGGCGCTCGCCTCTCGGCCAAAGCACTCCACTGGTTTGCGTGGGTCAACCGTCTCCGGTGTGTTTATGCCGATCAAACGAAGTGTCGTAATTTTACCGTTTATATTTACCGAAAGTGTATCGCCATCAACCACTTTTACGACATTAAATAGGCCGCTATCTTCACTTTTTGTGGTGAGGGTGGCGGGAGTAAAAGGAGTACCAGTATTTTCTTTTGGCTCAACATTTGAAGTTTCTTGAACCTGCGATGATTTAATATCACTAGCTTGTGGTTCACCAGAGCCTATCACAACAATCGCTACGATAACCACGATCAAGAGAGCGACACCCACAACCATGATCTTCTGCCACTTAGTCATGCTCGGCAGTTTATCACACCTCGCTCCCACTATTAGAGGAGGCCGTGTTTATGTAAACGTGAGTGAATACTGCCAAATTTTCGGCCAAGTTTTTCGGCAATTTCTTTAACCGCAACACCACTTTTGTGTAACTGAATTAGTCTGCCATCTTCCTCGACATTCCAAGACTGATAAGCCATCGGATGCATGGTGCGCATTTCTGCCATGTTGCAATTCCCTTTTTTTTCTTTTTTGCCTCCTATGGCGCGGATAAAATTACTGTGCATACCAATAATCTCCCCGGGGTTAAACTTAGTAAAAGCTGTGCACGCTTCTTCCGAAATACGCCGAAATTCGCCATCACGTGCCAATACTTCCGGGTGAACACTGAAGGCTCGATCGTTCCATCCGAGCAAATATAAACCCTCTAAGCGACGCACCCGAGAAAGGGCCACATATCCTTGCCCATACTCAAAAGTACTAGAGAGATCCATAAGTGCCGCGTCGAGGCTCTGACCCTGGCTCTTGTGTATGGTGATAGCCCACGAAAGACGTAAGGGTAGTTGACTTATACGCGCCTTAATCTTGCCGTTCTCTTCAATTGTCCACTCCATCGGTTTAATAGTTATACTTCTGCCATTTCGTGTCTTTACAACAGGCCAACTAGTTGTTTTATCAAAGGCGATAACTTTACCGATTGTCCCATTCACAAATCGTTCCGCAATGTTGTTCTTAGTACACATGACTGATGCTCCAACCTTAAGCACCAACCGTTCTGGCGATAAGCATCCGCGCATAAGTACACCAACTAAGTGCTCTGGGCCTTCAGTCGACATTTGGAAAGACTTCTCATCACTTTGTATCTGTCCCAACTTCGCGATATTAATTCGATCTACATCCATATTGTGCGAATATAGTTGAGGCACCTGCTCCAAACCATCGGAGTTTAAAACTTTGCGATTTGTAATGTGCTTCATATGTTCCGAATTAAATTCATTGCGTCTGATAGCATTCAGGAGATCGAGAAATATAGCATCGTCTTGTCGATACTGCTCGGTTAAATAACAAGTTAAAAAGTTTGCTCGCTTCCAAGCACTCGATTGGTATGCAAACTGCTCTCGTTTGTTTTCAAAAAGTCCCACCTTCGCGTCCACATCTTCTTCGTAACGCACGACCGGTGGTAGTTGGAAAAAGTCACCCACCAAAAGAACCGACAGACCGCCAAATGCCTCATGGGATCGCCTCACTTCTCGACATACTGCGTCCACCATACCGAGTGTTTCAGGTCCCAGCATTGAAACTTCGTCTATAATTAGTACGGTGGCCTTACCTACTCGGCGCGCGACACGTTCATTGGCGGCTATGCGATCAAGGGCATACTTGTCGAGAGAACGTTTTATTCCAATACCCGCCCACGAATGTATTGTTGTACCGCCAATATGTGTGGCGGCAATACCGGTCGAAGCCGTTACGCTCGGTTCCACCCCGTGGCTTTTTAAAAAGCGTACGTACTCGTTAACCGTGTGTGTTTTACCTGAACCCGGTTCTCCGGTCAAAAATACGTTCGCTCCGGTCTTTAATATTTTGAGTGCTTCTGCTTGAGTCATAAATTTACCCACCTCCCTATATTATTAACACCCCAACAAACTTGAGAATGTTGGTATGTTATTCTGTTTGGAAGGATTCCAGAAAAGCCACAAACTTTTTGCCGTATGGAGAAAGAGTATGTTCCACGTATCGACCATGATAATTTTTATTAAGAAGACCAGCGTTCATCAAACGTCTCGTGTGCTCCCCTATTGTCTTTTCGTTTGCTTTTAACGACTCCGCAATTTCGTCGAGTGTAATTCCACTCTTGTCCGCCACAAGTAATAAAATGCTAATGCGGTGATGGTTAGCTATACCTTTCAGGTGTCGTTCCATCTGCTTCGCTGTCTTTGTTTGTTTAACGCCCATACGTACATTATATACGATACCCCAACATTCTCAAGTATGTTGGGGTGAGTCTGTGGGAGGGTGACTAGGGGTTAGCTTTTTTATAGTATTTATCAATCTCAACCATTTTTAAATTTTTCAAACTCTTCGTCAAGCTTTAACAGCTCCTCAAAACTAACGGTCTCGGCGTATGACATTCCATTAAGCGACTCCCGCGGGAAAAAGTTGTAAAGCTCCATAGCAAACTCTTGGGCCAGTTCTGGGTCGCCATCCACGTGACCCATGAGATAAAGTATGAGATCTTCAAAGCTGTCCTCGTCATCGGTGTCGTTCAAAACTTCCAAAAGTACATCCTCTTTTGCCATTGGCAATCTAAACTCAATCAAATACTCCTCAAGCTCCGCCAGGATCTCTCCCCTCTTTTTATCTATAAACTTACGATGTTCTTTCGATATGCTCATATTTTACCTATCAATATTAACCTCAATCAGTTAGTCTTTTATTCATAATATTCATTACATCATAGGAAAGAAACGGGTGCAAATAAGATCGGTAATGTGCAGGCACATATGGCGGTTTCGGGTATCATCCCGAAATGGCGATACATATGGCAACAACAATTAGAGAAGAGAGGTTGAGATGGGTACTGCCCATAGCAAAAGATGAGGTGAGGCTAGTCGATGTGGCAAAGGTCTGTCCACACGGCAAACGAAGCCTGGAGAGGTGGCTGGCGGCATACAAAGAAGGCGGAGAAGAGGCTATGGAACCGAAATCAACAGCTAGGAAAACCCAAGAGAACGAGACGCCCATCAGGATCAAGGAGATGGTCATTGAGAAAAGGAAAGAGAGAGTTAAAGAAAAATTTTAGTTGCTGATTTTGATATACTGCGGCTCTGTTAAGAGCTAATTTTAATAAAACATACAATGCACTCTAAAAAAA
>MHTT01000005.1 GCA_001823165.1 Candidatus Wildermuthbacteria bacterium RIFCSPHIGHO2_01_FULL_49_22b | reverse complement strand
CTACTAATCCCAGAGCTTCGGAGAGTGAATCTGTAATAAGCGGGGCGACAACTGCTAAAAAAGCTACACTTAGTGTAGTGAAACTAAGAAAAACGTTGAACTCCCTCTCACTATTTCGTGTTGAAAGATCCTCTGCACTGAAAAGACGCCGTAAACCAAGTTTGGTCCATTGGTCAACGCTGCTGGAGAACTCTTGAATAAGTAGATCTGTGTCTTGTTTGTCCATGAGATATCTCTTTGCTGATTATCTCGTTCAGGTGCTCAAAGTGGCTGCGGGGGAAGGAATCGAACCTTCATTTTCTCCTCCAAAGGGAGACGTGACTACCGTTACACCACCCCGCAATATTTTTCTATTGTGTTGATTCTACAATCGCCAGTTCCAGGGGAAGCTGAACAATGTCAGCATACCGCATATCCCGCTCTGCCTCCATAAAATGACGCAAGACATTGGTTAAGAACTTTCCTTCCGCTGCCCTTGCCAGCTTCCCCATCTTTTCTTGCTGTTCTGTAGTAAAGCTTGGCGCAAGGGCCTCTTGAAGTTCTGGATTGAGTTTGAGAATAAGGATACTTCGCAGATACTCCACCAGGTTCTTTGAGAACTCCTGGGGGTCCATGCCTTCTTGCAGTTTCTTGTTTAAAAACTCCACCGCCTGGGCCGCCTTCTTTGCAAACAGCAGGTCCGCAAACTCAGAGAGAATGGAGACATCTACTATGCCAAGGAGCTCTTGCACTGTTTCTGATGCCACCCTGTCTTTTGCGTGGAACGTAAGGATTCGGTCAAGAAGCGATTCTGCGTCTCTCAAAGAACCGCTGGCGCGCCCCGCAATAATCTGGAGAGCCATCTTGTCAATTGCTGCCCCTTCTTTTTTCGCGATTTCCTCCAAGCGCGAAACAATCTCTGCAACCCGCAGTTTCCTAAAGTCAAAGCGCTGGCATCTTGAAACAATGGTGTCTGTCATGCGGTGCACTTCGGTGGTAGCCAGGACGAAGATGGCGTGCGCAGGGGGTTCTTCCAGGGTCTTTAACAGGGCGTTTGCGGCCTCCTTGGTAAGCTGGTGCGCCTCGTCTACGACAAAGACCTTGTATTTCAGGCGCGCAGGAGCAAAGCGAATGCCTTCTTTTAAATCCCGCACCTCGTCAATCCCCCGATTGGAAGCAGCGTCAATCTCTAATAAGTCCAGTGCCCTGCCTTGGTTAATCTCTTGGCAGTACTCGCACGCATTGTCAGGTTCCCCTGCCTTGGGATTTTTGCAGTTTACGGCTTTGGCCAGGATTCTTGCCAAGCTGGTCTTGCCAGAGCCCCTGGGACCCGAAAAAAGATAGGCGTGGGCGATGAGGTTTCCCCTGACTGCGTTTTTAAGCGTCTGAACTATGTGTTCCTGACCCACCACTTCAGAGAAGGTTTGAGGTCTATATTTTCTGTACAGTACCAGGTTCGCCATCGTGTTGATTCTAGCATAAAATGGAGCGTTTTTCCAGGGTGAACGTTTGTGGTACAATACTTCCATCATGCAAAAGCTCTACAACACCCTTTCTGGCAAGAAGGAAGTTCTGAAAGCAAGGCCCGGAAAGAAGCTGAATCTGTTTGTATGTGGCCCCACCGTGTACGATTTTTCCCACCTGGGCCACGCCAGAACCTATGTTGTCTTTGACGCCTTTGTGCGTTTTTTGAGGTCTCAGGGGCACCCGGTGTATTACCTGCAGAACATTACCGACATTGACGACAAAATTATCAAGCGGGCAAGAGAAAAAAAGCTTCAGCCCAGGTCCCTGGCAAGAATGTTTGAGAAAGAGTACCTGAAAGATATGAAGGCCCTGGGGGTTGAGAGTGTAAGTGAATATGCCAGGGCCACAGAGCACATTCCAGAAATTATCTCCCAGGTTCAGCGTCTGCTCAAAAAAGGGTACGCCTACGAGGTTAAAGGCGAAGGGATATATTACGACATCTTAAGATTTAAGAACTATGGCAAGCTTTCTCGCAGAACGTCCCTACAGGCAGAAGATGCCGTATCGCGCATTGACGAGTCCTCAAAAAAACTGAATAAAGGCGACTTTGCCTTGTGGAAGTTTGCAAAAGTAGGGTCAGACCCTACTTGGCCTAGTCCTTGGGGTTTTGGTAGGCCAGGCTGGCATATTGAGGATACCGCCATTGCAGAAAAGCGCTTTGGGGTTCAGTATGAAATGCACGGGGGGGCACAAGACCTTATCTTTCCTCACCACGAGGCAGAGATAGCGCAGATGGAAGCAATATCCGGCAAAAAACCCATGGCAAAACACTGGCTGCACACAGGGTTTTTGACCGTAAAGGGCGAGAAGATGGCAAAGTCCCTGGGCAACTTTGTGACCATCCAGGACTTCTTGAAAGAGCATTCTGCCAGGGTCCTGCGCCTTTTGGTGCTTAAGACCCGTTACCGTTCCTCCATCGATTATTCAGAAAACCTGCTCTTGCAAACGGAACGGGAGTTGGAAAGGATTGATGAGTTTATTGATCGTCTAAAATCCAAAATTCAAAATAAGAAATCCGAAACAGATTCAAAACCCCAAATTTCAAAATTCAAAACGGAATTTCAGAACGCGCTGGAAAACGACTTTAATACTCCCAAGGCAATTTCTGTGTTATTTGAGGCCGTGAGCAAGGGAAACGGGCTCCTGACCAAAGACAAACTGGGAGGCAGAGGAACCACAGCAATCCTTGCGTTTCTGATGGAGGCAGACAAGATATTTGGCTTTATCTTCTCCAAAGAGAAAAAAGCCGTGATTCCCCCTGCCGTTCTCAAGCTTGCGCAAGCCAGGGAACGGCATAGAAAGGCAAAAGCATGGCAAAAGGCAGACGAGATTCGAACAAAGCTCTTGCGGCAGGGCTGGCGCATTGACGACACCTCCCAAGGTCCTAGGTTGAAGAAAATGTCTTGACGAGCTACCATACCAATACCATGGCAGAGGAAAAATCCCCTACTCCAGACAAACTCCCCCCTCAAAACATTGAGGCAGAGGTTTCCCTTTTGGGAAGCTTGATGCTTGACAAAGACGCCTTTTTGAAGGTTGGCGATTTCTTGGAAACCAGGGATTTCTACAAGAAGGCCCACCGGTATATTTACCAGGCAATGCAGGAGCTCTTTGAAAAGGGAGAGCCAATTGACCTTTTGTCTGTTGCCTCGCGCCTCAAAGAGAAGGGGCAGCTGGAAGAAATCGGAGGAAATGCCTATCTGACAGAGTTGATAAACTCGGTTCCCACGGCCTTGCACGTTATGGCGTACGCAAAAATCGTGCAGAAAAAGAGAATCCTACGCGACCTCATTTCAGTATCGCAGGAAATCGGAGACATGGGGTACAGCGAGGCAGAAGACACGGACATTCTTTTAGATAGGGCGGAATCCTCAATCTTTGCCATAGCGCAAAAGTCCCTTTCTGCAAACTTCACCAAAGTGAAAGACAGTTTGGAGGAGGCCTTTGAGAGAATAGACATGCTCTCAAAGCATGAAAAGGGCACCCGAGGCATTCCCACGGGATTTGCGGATTTAGACAACATATTATCCGGGCTCCAGAACTCAGACCTGGTTATCCTGGCAGCAAGGCCCAGCTTGGGAAAGTCAGCTTTGGCAACGGATATTGCGCGCCGCGTTGCCATTCAGCACGGCGTTCCCGTAGGGCTTTTTAGCTTGGAAATGTCAAAAGACCAGGTCATTGACCGGCTCATTGCCTCGCAAGCCGGGGTTGACCTTTGGAAGCTAAGAACCGGAAGACTTTCTTCTCAAGGAGAGGACAACGACTTTACGCGAATCCAGGAAGCAATGGGCATTCTGTCTGAAGCCCCTTTGTATGTTGAAGACAGCTCTCTGCAGAATATTTTAAGGATGCGGGCTATGGCAAGGCGTCTGCAGGCAAACCAGGGCTTAGGGCTTTTGATTATTGACTATCTGCAGTTAATTGAGCCAAGAAATCCTCAAGCAAACGAGGTACAGCAGATGACAGAAATCTCGCGCTCTTTAAAGAACCTTGCCCGGGAGCTCAATACCCCGGTCCTTGCGCTCTCCCAACTTTCACGGGCAGTGGAGCAAAGAACTCCCCAGCGCCCCCGCCTTTCTGATTTGCGCCAGAGCGGAAGCATTGAACAGGATGCAGACGTCGTCCTGTTCATCTACCGGGAAGACAGGTACCGGGCAGACCCCACCAACCAAGGGATAGCCGAGATTATTATAGCAAAGCACCGCAACGGCCCGGTTGGTTCCGTGAAATTGTACTTCAACGAACGGACTGTCAGCTTTACCGATCTTGCCAAAGAAGATCTTGAGTACCAAGAGCCAGCAGAAGAAATCAGCCTTTAAACGTGTATCCAAAGCAGATTCAGCGGCTCATCCAGCTGTTTTCCCAGTTTCCCACGGTTGGGCAGAGAACCTCAGCCCGCTTTGTATTTCATATACTCAAGGCCCCAAAGAACAAGGTGAAGGAGCTTGTGGAAGCCATAGCAGAACTAAGAAACCAGGTTGCCTTGTGCAAACTATGCTTTGCCCCCTTTGACGCAAGCGGAAAAATAGGAGACACCTGCACCGTTTGTCAAAACAAGACAAGAGACCAGAGTATTCTCTGCGTCGTGGAAAAGGAAAGCGACCTTGAGGCCCTGGAAGGAACCAAGGAATATAAGGGTCTCTACTTCATACTGGGAGGTGCAGTAGACCCTTTGCGGAAAGAGCAGCGGGACACCTTGAGGACAAAGGAGCTCCAGGAAAGGATACAACGTTCCTCCCTTAAAGAAATTATCATTGCAACCAACCCCACCCCGGAAGGTGAGGCCACTGCCCTGTATTTAGAGCGCACGTTAAAATCCAAAGACGCAAAACTCACCCGGCTAGGACGAGGCCTTCCCATTGGAGGAGAACTGGAATATGCTGACCCAGAGACACTCCGGCAATCACTTGAGAATAGAAGATAGTTTTTACTGCTTGACTTTGCGGTATTCACACTGCGACAGGATCCTTTTGTTTTCTTGAGAGAAGTTCCTTTGAGATAATTCTAACGTATTAATAATGCTATCGCTTTCTTAATACGTTAATCTACATAGAAACCGCAATTTTCAAAGATTGCCAAACTTTTTGACAAATACCATAAAAGTGGTATTATTTGTTTTAGCTCAATCCCATTCTAGCTCGGCTTTCATAAGCCGAAAAGGAGAAACCAAGTGGGCGCTATCGCAGCAGTTGTCCTGAACCTTGCCTTGTGGCTTTCCATGTTCTTTTTGCAGAATTGGGAAGCAGGCAAGGAAAGAATTGCCCCCCGCAAGAAACACAATCCCCTCAAACCAAGAGAAGGATTCCTGTACATGCAGGATTACCACAGTACCAGCTGGGGAGACATAATTGCCCTGTCTTTTATAGACCTGGCTGTTGGAAACGAACTTGCGCAGGGTCCTTTTCCTTCCTGGTGGGCGCTTGCAGCATGCATCGCTCTTTCAGGAATCATCACGGCCTTTTTCTACTGGGAAATATGGCTGGTCCCGTCCCACAAACCTGACTGGGCCTTTCCTAAGGCAAAAAAGGTTTCTTTTGCGGGAAGGTTGTTCCTCTGGTATTTCTACCTCCAGCTTGCCGCGGCGTTCCTTGCGTTTTACTTTCTTGTCACGGGAAAGCTGACTTGGCTCCAGGCGCTTGTCGGGCTTCTAGGAGGAGGCCTTTATCTTCTTGCCATGTACCTGGATGCAAAGGGCAAGAGGTGGATCAAGCTGTTCTAACAGACAGAAAGAGGGCATCCCTTGCGGGTGCCCTCCTTTTATTTCCTTTCAATCTTGAGAATCTCTATTTCGCTGTAGGGCTGTCGGTGTCCCCTCTTCTTTTTCTCTCGCTTTTTGGCTTTGAACTTAAAGACGATTACCTTCTTTGCCTTTCCCTGCTTTAATACTTTTCCCTGCACCTTGACCCCGGCTACCTTGGGCGTGCCGATTTCCACCTTCTTTGCGTCATCCACGAGCAAAACCTCATCAAATACAACTTCCCCGCCTTCTTTTATGGGGAGCTTTTCTACCTTGATTCGTTGTCCAGGCGACACTATGTATTGCTTGCCTCCAGTGCGAATAACAGCGATTTCTGCCATATGCCAAATACGATACCAGATGGAGTGGAAAAAGTAAACCCCCACACCAAGTGTGGAGGTAAAGAGTTGTTTGGTGGGCCTAAAAGTGGATACGTATTAAGAAAGCGACCGCAATGTTAAAACGTTAAAACGTATGTGAATATGGAGGCGTTAAGGTACGGACCCTGTACAATTCCCCAAAACCAAGGAGCTATTCCTCCTCGTCGGTTTGGGGGCGGTCTAACTGCATGGGTTCCATATTGTTGGAAGACCCGGTAATGCGTAAAACATCTTTGTCTATTTTGGCTAGCTCCTTGTAGGCAATGTTGTAAGTGTTTAGAGCGGTCCCCAAATGCGAGCCCAGCTTTTTCATATATGCTTCATAACTCCCGATATGCCTGCCTAAGGCCTGTACCCGCTCCCCTATCTTCTTTGCGGTTTCCTCAATCTGCAGGGCTTTTAATCCCTGCAACACGGTCTGCAGATACGCCAGGAACGTGGTGGGAGATACCACCATCACCTTTTTTTGACCAGCGGCATATTCAATTAAGTTGACCGTGTTTACTTTTACGGCCCCTATCTTGTTGATGAGAAGGTCGTAGTACACAGCTTCAGAGGGTATGAACATAAAGGCAAAGCCCAAGGTGCCTTCTTCGGGTTTGATGTACTTTGCGGTCTCATCCACTCTTGTTTTTAAATCACTGGTGAAGGCAGTTTCATAGCGCTCCCGTTCGGCCTGCGTTTGTGCCTCCAAAATGCGGTTGTAATTCTCCAAAGAGAACTTGGAGTCAACCGGGATGATGCCTTCTTTGGTAACCACAACAGCGTCTACAATGCTGCCGTCCTTAAACGCATACTGCATCTGGTAAGCTCCCGGAGGCAGGACGTTCTTTAACACGGTTTCCAGGTAGTATTCGCCGAGAACCCCCCTCTGTTTTGGGTTTTTCAAGATATCCTGCAGATTCTTTAGCTGGTCTGTGACCCCCATTACCTGTTTCTGTCCTTCTCCTACTTTTACTAATTCCTGCGTGATTTCCCGGATGATTTTTGCCGACTCGCCGAACTGCTCACGGATTGCTTTGCTGGATTCCCCGAGCTTTGCGTCCAGTGTGCGATTAAGCTCTACAATCTGGTTTTGGAGCATGAGGGAGCTTGCGCTGTCTTCTTGTTTTTTTCCCTGCCAAAGCAGAAACGCGATAACAGCGACCAGGGCCGCAATAATAAAGAGAAGTAAAAGCGTATCCATGCCTTTACTCTAGCACAGGAAAGGCCTCTTTCAAGCAAAAGGAGGAAACGTCCGGATCGCACCAGATTTTAGTAAAGAGTTCCACCGCCACAAAGGCCAAGTACAGGGCAATCAGGACAAGGGCTTCCTTTCTGGTTATCTTTCTTCCCGTGCGCACGAAAATCAGGAAGAACAGGGCTGAAAGAATCATAAAGAAGCGCGCAAAGGCAAAGGGAGAAAAGTCCTCAACCACAATAGGATGGAGAAAGGCAACAATGCCCAAGATAAGGGTGGTCAGAATAATGACTGACCCCATGAGCTCTCCCAGAATGACCCAGCTCTTTCCTCTTCTGGCGGCGGCAATGGCAAAGTAAAGTTCCGGCAGGGCAGTGCCCAAACCCAGCCCGAGAATCCCTATAAAAGCAATGGACAGGGAAAAGGCGTCCGCAAAGAAGTTGGCCGCGCGCACGATTCCTTCAGCTGATGCAAAGAGTAAGGCGCCTCCCCCCGCAATCTGGAGGAGTCCCGTAAGGAAGCTGGAAAAGCGCCTGAACGGGGGTTTGAAGTTTGCGTCAAAGGTTTTTTGGTAGTACCTGCGCTTCGTAAACATCCACAAAGAGTACAAGAGAAAAACAATAACCAGGACAATGGCGTCTCCCCTTCCCAGGACCCCGTCTAAAATGAGCAGGAGGGGCAAAATTGCAATGGAAATAGTGAGGAAGGCGGAGGTCTGCACCAGCTTTCCCTCGGCTAAAAGGTCAGAGCCCACCAGTACGCCCACGGCGGCAACCAGAGTCAGGTCTACCACGCTGTTCCCCACCACGTCCCCAAAGGAGAGTTCCGGAACGCCGTGAGCAACAGAAGAGAGGCCGATGAAAAGGTTGGGCAGGCCTCCCCCTATGGCCATGACAAAAAAGGCAATGATAAACTCTGACCATTGCAGGTACTGGGCAATCTTGCTGATTCCCTGCACCAGCCAGTTGGCGGAGCGAAAGAGGATAAGGGCTGATATAGCGGCTAACAAAAGATGGAATATCATTGGCCAACTTGTTTCCTGATATAGTACCACTTCACCAGCTCAATGAGGAGGACGTTCAAAAGCCCCAGCGCAATGAGCACTGTCCAGTCAAAAAAGAATAGGGGAACGGTTCCCAAAAAGAACTGAAGGAAAGGAAGGTACACCGCTCCGACAAGCAGCACAAAGCCCAGAACCACAGACCCGGTGACCCAGAAATTGGAAAAAGGATTGTAGTGCCATATGTTTTCCCGTAAGCTTCGCACGGAAAAAACGTAAAACAAAGAATTAATGCCCAGCCCCACAAAAATAAAGGTTTGCACGTGCTTTAAGATGTAGGGGGTTTGTAGTAGCCACAAAAAGAGCCCAAGCAAGAGAAGGTCTGTGATGATGCTGATGAAAAAAATGATAATCTTCATTTGTTGGGTTAAGAGTGCAGAATTCTTTTTTAGGGGAGGCCTTGCCATCACGTCTTTCTCGGGCTTTTCCGTGGTCAGGGCCATGCCGGGAAGCCCGTCTTCCACAAGATTTATCCACAGAATCTGCACGGTCGTAATGGGAAGGGGCAGGCCCAAGAGAATGCTTGTGCCAATGAGAATAGTTTCTGTGAAAGAACCCGATACCAAATAAGTGATGATTTTCCTGATGTTGTCTATAATGACCCTTCCTTCTTTGATTGCCCGGGGGATAATGGCAAAGTTGTCTTGCAGCAAGATGAGGTCTGAGGACTCTCTTGCCACGTCAGTCCCTGAACCCAGGGCCAACCCAATATCCGCCTTCTTTAAGGCAGGAGCGTCATTCACGCCGTCTCCGGTCATTGCGATAACTTGGCCCCTTCTCTGCCAGGCCTCAATGATGCGGAGCTTGTGGATGGGTTCCACCCTGGCAAACACCGTGATGCGAGAAAGCCGCGAATCAAGCTCGCGGTCGGAAAGCGCGTCCAGGTCTTTTCCCTCCAAGAGATTCTCTTTTTTTGTTGCCAGGTTAAGCTCTTTTGCCACGGCCTTTGCGGTCAAGAGATGGTCGCCTGTTGCAATAACGGTCTTGAGCCCGGCTTCCCGCGCAATTCTGACCGCCTCCTTTGCCCCTTTACGAATAGGGTCTTTTAACGCGACAAAACCGAGAAGGATAAGCGAAGAAACCTCTTTCCTAAGCCCTTCTTTTTTTAGGGACAGCTTTCTGCGGCTGGGAATGCTCTTTGAGGCGAGCGCCACAACCCTTAGGCCGCTGGACGTCAGCTCGTCCAAACGCTTTTCCGCCTGGTTCCGCTCGCCCTCAGAAAGCACGGAGAGTCCCAAAATCTTTTCTGGAGCTCCTGAAACATAGAGTTTTATGCCCTCCACCTCTCTATGAAAGGAGGCCACGTACTTGTGTTCTGAAGTAAAAGGAATGCGGAACAGGGAGGGTGAATGCTTCTCAATGTCTTCTTTTGAGATGCCGGCCTCCGCTGCAGCTTCCAGCAATGCCTTGTCCGTAGGGCGTCCTTTCATTATGGGTTTTTCCAGCGTGGCCTCGGGATTCTCCATAAAGGCCTCGTTGGCCAAGGCAGAGGCAACCAGGACCTCCTCTCGTTTTCCCCTTTGCAGGGGCACCACTTCTTCTACCTTCATTCTTCCTTCCGTTAGGGTTAGCGTCTTATCCGTGGCAATGACAGAGGTTGACCCCAAGGTTTCAGCTGACGTCAGGTGCCGCAC
This sequence comes from Candidatus Wildermuthbacteria bacterium RIFCSPHIGHO2_01_FULL_49_22b, assembly GCA_001823165.1. Taxonomy (GTDB): domain Bacteria; phylum Patescibacteriota; class Minisyncoccia; order Minisyncoccales; family UBA10102; genus 01-FULL-49-22b. Next base: position 2,285 of record MHTT01000005.1, on the reverse strand, counting down.
TAAACCCTTTGTAGCCAGAATGCGCTGCGTGCCAATGGCCAGCACCACGGTCATTGCCACAGGGAGTCCCTCCGGGATTGCGGCCACCGCAATGGCCACGGCAATGGTGAACATCTCTATGACCTCCTTTCCCATCAGCACTCCTTCCACAAAAATGAAAGAGGTAAGCAGGGCGATGACCGAGCCTATGATCCAGGAAAAGCGGCCGAGCTTTTTCTGGTACGGGGTTTTCTCCTCTTTAACTTTAGAGAGAAGCTGGGATATTCTCCCCAGTTCCGTTTCCTTCCCTATGGCAACTACCACGGCTTTCCCATTTCCCGCTTCCACAAAGCTTCCCATGTATGCCATGTTGTCTCGGTCAGCTAACGGGGTTTTCTTGTCCAGTGCCGCCTCCTTTTTCGCTGATGCCAGCCACTCTCCTGTGAGCACAGCCTCGTTAATACGCAGCTCAAAGGATTCAAGAATGCGCGCGTCAGCTGGCACTTTGCTTCCTTCCGTGAACATGATGATGTCGCCTGGCACCAGTTTTTCTTGCAGCACCTCCCGCTTTCTTCCTTCGCGAACGACCAGGGCTTTCTGCCGCAGGATTTTCTTTAACCGGGAAAGTGCCTTTGTCGCCTTGTTTTCCTGAATGTATCCTATGGCAGTGTTCAGCAAAACAGCTCCAAAGATGACGGAACTGTCCGTGTATTTATGGAACCACAGAGTCACAGCCCCCGCCACCACCAGAATAAATACCAGGGGGCTTTTGAACTGGCGCAAAAACAAGAGCCAGCGGGGCGTCAGCTTTTCTTCCGCGAGCTTGTTTGGCCCGTATTGACTTTGGCGCAAGATAACCTCTTTTTCGTTTAGCCCAAGCTTAAGATTGGAGCTAAGAATCTTTACGGCTTCCGGGGCCGGAATGCTGTGCCAGGAAACACTCGTTTGCATTCTTGTATTATACGAACAAAAAAGACAAAGAGAAAGGCAGCTTGTTAAGCTGCCTGACTATTAGTAATCATCTGGATTTTCACCCGAGAAGGCCTTCAGGGAAATCCTCTTGACTATTGATTCCCCCTCTTTGGAAATATGCCACCAAGAGTCATCTACGCCAAGAGAGTTTTTAAACTTCCGAACCTCGTAGCACTTCCGGCATTTCCCCTCACTCTCTTTACCATGAGCAGGTTTTATAATCCAGTAGTGCGTGCAAGGTGGTTTAGCCGCTTCTTTATTTACGGCAGAGGGAGTTCTTCGTGCTGCCCGAGCCATACTTCCCCCTTGTCTTTACGAGAGTATTGGGTAAAGGTTCTGGCTCTTTCTCTATCACATTTCACAAAAAAAGCAAGGTTGCCGGCAAACTCGCGTTTTCCTGCTGTCTCAAAAGAGAACATGTTAGACCTCCGAGAACATGTTAGACCTCCGAGGTCTAACACGATATGTAGCATGTTAGACCTCGGAGGTCTAACATGCTAAACTAAGGGCATGAGACGAGTGATTCAATTTGCGCCAGGGTTCTATTACCATCTCTGCAATAAAAGCAACGATGGAAAAGTAATCTTTTTTGATGAACGCGACTACGCGCGCATGCTTTTCTTTATGCTCTTTTATCAATCCCCTACTCCATTTTTTAACATTGGACGCTCCATCTCATATTTCATGCAGCACGGAACGTTTAATATATCTCAGGAAACACAAGAAACCATACAAGCAAAGCAACGGGTAGAACTCAACGCTTTTACAATAATGCCAAACCATTTCCACATTCTTGCGCGAGAGAAAGAGGAGAATGGCATTGTGCGATACCTTCAACGCCTTCAAGCTGGATACGCAAAGTACGCAAATGCAAAGTACGAACGCGGTGGTCATCTTTTTCGGGGGAGTTTTCGTGCGGTGCCCGTAAAAACAGATGAGCAGCTTTTATATCTTTCAGCCTATATACATCGCAATCCTCGCGATTTGGATAAGTGGCGCGGACAAGAACTTTCTTATCCATGGTCAAGTTATCAGGACTTCGCAAAAGAAAACCGATGGAAAGAGCTCTTGAATCCCGCAATTATACTGAATCAATTCTCAGGCCCAAAAGCTTATAAGGAGTTTGTAGAAACAAGTAGCGCAAAGCTGAAAGAAAACGAAACTCAGCTCAGCAATCTCTTTCTTGAGTAATAGAGTCAGAATCAAGGTGTTAGACCTCCGTATGTTAGACCTCCGAGGTCTAACATATGTCTAGGTTCAGATACATGTGATACACCCCTAGGCCTGCAATACGATGGTATCTCTGGTGGGCAATCGACCTTGTTTGAGCTTCT
>MHTT01000004.1 GCA_001823165.1 Candidatus Wildermuthbacteria bacterium RIFCSPHIGHO2_01_FULL_49_22b | reverse complement strand
CCGAGCGTCGGATCCAATTCTTCAAGTTTTTTGAATGCCCGCACCGCTTCCTCGTGATAAGAAGCTCCTCCCATAGCAAGCACAAGACCAAGCTGAAAATTTGATTGTGGCGCCTCCGAATACAGGTCAATTCCCTTTTGAGCCGCATCTCTCGCCTTTTCATACTTTCCCTCGTTCGCGAAAGCAAGCGCAAGCTTGCGATAAAATACCGGTTTTGTCGGAGCAATCCTAATCCCCTCGCTTGCCACTTTTTCTACCTCGGAAAGAAGCTCTTGTTTTGCCTGCGATTGAAGAGTCAACACCTGTATTTCCCGAATAAGCATGCGTGAATCCGCCGGATCCTTTTTTCTTGCCTCTTGAATGGATTCCAGAAGAAATGACGTAAGCTCCTCAAATCCGGGATTCGTGAATATCTCCGGCTGAAAACTATATTCATGGTCAACCATATGCGCCCTAAGGTCATGCTGGGCGAAGTTGTATGGACGAAATCCCTTCTCTAAAAGCCTCAACACTTCCTCCTGATTTGGTGTCTTCTTCGCGGCTTCCACGCGCTGTATTTGAAGAAAGGGAGTTATATTCCACGCGTAGATTGCGTATACGGCAAGCACAGATGCCCCCGCCGCGAGTCCCCTTTTTACGAGATCGTAACTCATTAACGAGTTACGATCTCGTAATACTTCGGCTTCTCTTGAGGCGATCAGGAATCCCGCAAAAATTATAAGATAAAGATATGAGAGAGGCTGGTCAAAGAGAAAGAGGTTTTGAATGATATACGCGACAAGACCCCATAGTATATATGGCTTTCCTTTTTCAAGCAGTTCGTTTTTTCTTCGTCCTATCGCAAACCACACAATCGCTCCCATAAGACTTAGGTAAATTATGAGACCAAGAAGTCCCTGCGTTACCGCGATATCTATCAGATTGTTATGAGAACGGTCAAACCATGTTTCTCCTCCCTTATCAAGCTGTGGATTAAAATGCTTTGTAAACGCGGGGAGATTGTTTTCCTGCCCCCACCCAAGTATTGGCCGTTCTTTCCATGCCTCGTAGCTCATCTTCCATATAATGAGGCGAGTTTCCGCCGAGGTTCCTTTAATTCCTCTTGATAGAATGGAAGAAACACGCTCCACGTTTGGAATAATCTTCCACGCGGGCGCTTCTTTTGTTGCCACAAACAATAGGGTTCCCGCGCCAAGAAGGAAAAGTATCGCTCCCGCGGCGAGCGCTTTTCTTTTTTCATTTTTTTCTTTTTTTCTTATATTTACTCCAAACACGTACCCTAATGCCACGACTCCTCCGATTCCAATGCCCAACATTGCTCCGCGCGTGCCTGTCATGAATATGACTGCGATAGCCGACACCATACTTCCAACGGCAATATATTCCCATATTTTGCTTCCTGTTTTTTTGGCGCGCAGGCGAACAAGAGAAGCTAGTATAAGAAGAAAGACGAGGTGTGTCGCAAAAAATGCCGCGTTTCCTACGAGAGAGATGGCTCTCTCGGAAGGTGCGATGCGGAAGGGTGGAAAGTAGGTTACTTCAAAGTACTGAAGGGCTCCGTATCCCATAAGAACAAATCCTATAAGAAGAGAGAGCCGAAACATTTTAAACCAGTCGTCTTTTTTCCACACAATAAGTATGAGGAAAAAGAAGGCAATGTAATGAAACCATGTTATGAGCCCCTCTCCCCGCTCCAGATTTCCCCACACTGCCCGATAGGGAGAGAAGGCTCCGACCGCGCTTACAATAAGCGAAAGCGTGTATGCTCCGAGGAGAATAACGATAGGGTGGCGCCACGGAAACTCAATTTTCCCTCCCCGCAATATATGAATACAGAAAAAAAGTACGGCAAGTTCAATCACAATTCTCATATAGAAGAGCTTCCACACGATTGTTCCGAATGGAAGGTTTAATGTGATGAGAGGCGTAAGAGCGACAGCGAAAAGAAGGTATTTTGTTATACGAAGCATAATAATTTCTAATTACTAATATCTAATTTCTAATCAAACTCCAAATTTCAATAGCTAAAGATTCTTGTTAGAAATTAGTAATTAGTAATTTCTGTATCTCCCCATTATAAGCGTCTGTTGCTCTAAAAAACAATCCCTTTCCCGTAATTTACGGTTTTATAAACGCGAAAACCCAAAACCCCCGCCATAGCGGGGGCTTTTAGGTTTTGCCTTGCGACTTTTACTTCAATACAGAATTTCAGCGTTAGTTGGAGACGGTCTTTTGGTCGGACGGCAAGGTCTTTACGTAGCGTCCATTGTTCCAGTCGTACGTGCTCTCGGAGTGCGATGTCGCCGAGTTGTCTGACCAGATGAAGGACGGTTCGTGGTCTGCTGTCGCTACATCAGCCCCACCAACTATACCTTCTACGCCGCTCCATCCCGACGCGGCCGCATTATCCGTCTCCTGGAGGTGAAGTTGGAAGGTTCCATACGCTCCACCAACCGTTGAGACCAGGTTCACGAAGCTCAAAGATACCTCGTAATCCCTATACGCTCCCGCGGCAATTGTTTCTGCAGAGTTCAGGATAAGCGAAACGTATCCCGTTGAGCCGCCAACAATCGTGTTCTGACTGCTTGAGGCGGTTCCCGGAGAGCTGTACGCGGAAACGATATTCAAGTTGCCGTTCGTTACTGTAAGCTCCTTGATCTTTACGTTTCCGGTTGTGCTTGGAGCCGCGTCAACCGCGGACATCGTTGCTCCGGTCATGGAAACCTTAAGAGATATCTTCTTCCATGAGACATCTTCCTTCGCGTCTGCCGCTATACGGAATCTTAAGACCGGGGTTTCTCCCGAGCCAAGCTTGTTGCCCGGCTGGGTCGGCAAGGTGATGGTCGGTTTTGTCTTGTAGACAATCTTCTCATTACCAATTGCCGCGGTGATAGCCAAGTCTTTCGCTGTCGCGCCTTGAGATTCAAAGCCCGCCGCTGTAATGCTTGCGTAGACAGAGGCCGCAGTATCGGCTCCAGCCGCAATGGTGCTCAAGACACCTTTTAAGACTAGGGTCTTACTTAGGTCTTTCGGAATTTTCCAACCCAAGCCATCCACGAAGACTACACCTGATGAGGCGCCAGAGGCGGTGACTGGGTAGCCTGCCGCGTTTCCAATCTGGGTTGTCCCATCATAGAGCTTTACGGTCGGAACTTCGTCTGTCGCGTTTGACGAAGTCGCGGTCGCCGAAGAGGATGAGACGATCAAGATTTGCATCTTATTTACGGTCATCTCCTCATTCGTCGCGGTGAATTTGAACTTACCCAAGACCGATTCCGTGCCCGCGAGGATAATTCCCGCCTCGGACTCGGAGTCGTTAGGCGCTACCACAACTGTTACATCTCCCACATCCGTTACGGTGATTGCCTTTGAGTTGTCGGAGTTTGCCGCGATACCCGCGACTGTTGCGGTGTTTCCGTCTATATCCGTTGCCGTGACATAGGTGGAGTTCGCGCCAAGAAGAGAAATTGTGTAGATATCGGTCGCAGTCGCGCCCGAGTCAAGGGAACCCTTAACTACCAATGTCTTTGTCTCACCACTCTTGATTGTGAGGCCCAGATTGCTGAACGTCACCGAGGAGTCGGTCGCGAGAGACTTAACGTCTGATACGCGAGTGTCTCCGTCATAGAGAGCGATGCTATAGATTTCTCCCTGCCCAAGCGATCCTGTTGTCGCGGTGGAGGTTACTTTCAAGCTGGTGAGCTTGACGTCGCCACCAGTCGCCCGGAAGCTGAAACCAACAAACGAAACGTTTTGCGTACCTCGGACATACGTCTGCGAAGACGGTGTTGAGGCAAGCTGAATCGTTATGGTTGGAGCCTGGGTAGTTTGCGTATTTCCGCTTACAGTCGCGCTCGGAACTATGTCGGTGAGCGCGACATTCGTGTTGTTATCAAGATTCTTGATATCGCCGGCAACGAAGGCGAGAAGAGAAACCAAAATGGTATCTCCCGCGTCGTTGTCCGCGTCAACATCAACCGTTACCTTGTACCTCTTTGACTCGCCCGCGTTTAGGGTAAGCGTGTCGGTATAGGTTACGTCGGATGATGTCGTTACATCCGTCGCGCTTGTCAGGACGGCGTTCTTTTCCGCGTCCCAAACCTTCATATCCATGAAGCCTTCCGCTGAACCATCCATACCTGTTGTCGTCGCGTGGAAGCGAAGATTTTTAATCTCAATATTGTTCTGGGAAGCAAGTGTGAAGTCATACACCGTTATATCCTGTCCGCGAAGAGAAAGGTCTCCCGATATTGGGCCATTAAAGGTAATGGTTACGCTTCCTCCCTGAACAGTGAGGGTGTCGGCTTCGGAATCCCCATCAAGTGCTCCGATTGTCGGCAGGACGGGGTATCCGTAGTTCTTTCCAACGGCATAGATATCCGCCGCGCTGTCAAAGCGAATGATGATTGTGTCGCTTGATCGAGTCTTTCCGCTGATATCGCCGTAGACCTTAAAGGTTCTTTGCTGACCCTTTTCAATCTTGTATGGCGTGTCAAGCGTAAAGGTAATCAAGTCTTTCGCTCCGATTGAGGCCGCCTTTCCGACCACCACATCGTTTACCTTCAAAACAAAGTTTGAGAGGTTGTCGTTTGAGATGGTTCCGGTTTCGGTAACCGCAATTCTTCGAAGTTCAACATCTTCCGTTGAGGAAGCTGTCAGGATAATTTCCTGCAAGAGAGCTTCTTTTTGCCCAATGCGAGGATTCGCAGGTCCCGCGCCCGAGGTTGGATCAAGTCCTCCCACGGTCTGACCCGCGATCTCAAGCGTGTTGCCCATAAGCGTTCCCGTCGGTGTCGGAGTTCCGGTCGCGGAAGCAAGCTTAAAGCTGTTTCTGTTTCCGGTCGTCGCGCCTCCCGCGACATCGGCAATAAGCGTAAAGCTCCTTGCGGACTTATCCACTTTGATGCCGAGGTTTAAGAAGGTTACCTCGTGGGTTGTTGAATTTAACGTGCGTCCGCTTGTGAGACGAGTTGCTCCCTCATAGAGATAGATACCTCCCGAGGTGAAGTCGCCAGTCGCGCCGATTCCATCCCGTTTGAACACGAGAGAATCCACGGTTCCGGTTCCCGCAACTGTGAATTTCAGGAAAGTGACGCCACTTGCTCCTTTCGGAATTGCCTGTCCCGCCGGATTATCCGACGCGGGAGCGATGGCGATTCCTTCTCCCGGAACAATTACTCCCGGCACTGTTGTCGGGGTTGTTCCCGGAAGTGTGACTACTGGGCTGACAGCGGATCCGACGGCTGTTCGGGTTTTTGGTCCGAAGTATCCTACCGCAGGGCTTATTCCCTTTGCCGCCTGCCATGCCGCCAAAGCCTTTCTGGTTGCCGGACCGAAGTATTCGGTCTCGTTCCCTGGGGAACCGGCTCCAGTTTCAGCAACCTTGTTTCCATTGGCATTCAAGGTTTGCTGGAGACATTTTACGTCAGCACCTTTGGAACCCGCGGTGAGGTCGCGAGTGAAGTTGCATGAGCTTGATGCTCCAGTTGTTACCGCGCCCCCTCCAGAAATCTGGACCTGAAGAGCGGTGATCTGTAATAAAAGTTGCGCAATTTGCGCCTGCAGTTCTTCTATCGTTGCCGCAGAAGCTGTCGGCACAATTGCCGCCACACCGGAAATCCAGATCGCTGTAGTGAGCGAGAGGCCAACCGATGCGACTTTTCTTGTTAACTTACTCATTTTCTTGTTTATATTTGCGATATGCGCAAATTTGCTATCAATACGACGTGTATTTTATGGCAATATGCGTGTTATCGCTTGTTATTGACTTTTTTATATGCTTTCGACCTTTGGTTTGATGTTTCGGCTCCCTCTTTTTCTTGGTTTTGAATAACCGAAGTAGAGGGGGTTGGTATCTATAAATAAAATTTCTAATTTCTAATGAATGACGGTCTAAAAAAAGGGCTCGCTTTGAGCGAGGCTTACAATAACAAAATAACAAGGGGGGGGGTAATGACAAAATAGAACCCGTCACTACCCAGGACTTATTATCATGCTTTATTGCTTAGCCTCACACTAAGCTCGGTCGGCTGACCCGAGACTTCCCTAATATATCACGTTTTTTGGAACAATCAAGTCCTTCTGTTCAGAATCCTTTTCTCTTTCTACCGATGCACTAAGTATAACGAAGTAACAGTGAGGAGTGTTACTGTTTTTTAGGTTTTGTTACAGCTCTTTACTGACGTTGATTGGGTCAATTTTTCTCGCTTTTTCTCGTTATATCTCCCAAGTCGCGGTCGCCAAGATGACTAGGGCGATGAAAGTGAATATTAGAGCCTGTTTTAGTCCCTCCCTAAGGTTTAGCCTTCCTTCTGCGCTTGCCTTTAGCGCTCTTTCCAACGCTACCACAAAAAGAGCAAGAATGCCTCCCCATTGTATGCTTGTTAACGGAAAAAAGTTTAGCATCCATGCTATTTCTGCCGTTATGAAGGCTCCCACGCCTCCAAATATAAGGCTTTGCTTTGGCGAGATATTTTCAAATTCCATAGATTCCCTAATCATCAGCATAATGAAGAGCCAAACTGCGAAATCTCCCACCCATATCCCTTTTGTAGAGCCCATTATCGCTTCCTGTATAACAACTAGCCCCGCGTATATAATCCCCGTGTGCGCTATTCCATATATCAGCCTCTTCCTCACAAATATGAGATTGGAGAGACCAAGAAGGAGATAATATAGGGCTATGAGAAGAATGATGACGGAGCTCCTTCCCCACCCTCCATCGTTTCCGAGAAGCGCGCCAATGATGAGGATAGAGCCCAGCACGGTTATCACAAACGAGCTTTTCACGGTTTTTACAATTGCCTGCGTCTGATACCCCCACCACGAAACCCCGAGAAATAACAAGACCGCCCACCAGGCAAGGTGGGTTTGCCACATAAGGAGAAGCGCCCCTCCGAAAAGAGCGGTTCTATACGCCAACCTCAACTCGATTGGTTCTCCCGTTAATAGAGATAGTAACTTTTTGGCCTTCTTTAACATCTCCGCGAATAAGCTTATCGGCAAGAGAATCCACAATCACCTTTTGAATGAGGCGTTTTATCGGTCTCGCGCCGTATTCGGGGTCAAAGCCGTTCTCCGCCAGATATTTTTTGACCTCATCGCGCACCGTAAGCTCAATTCCTTTTAACTTGAGGCGACTTTCCACCTCCTCAAGTTCCAGCTCAACTATTTTTTCCATATTTGCCTGAGTGAGAGGTTTGAAGATGATTGTCTCATCCAGACGGTTCAAGAATTCAGGCTTGAAGGTTTCTTTTAGAGCTTCCATAACCTTTTCCCTGAACTTCTCCTCCCTTTTTTCGCCGGTTTCTTCTTCATGCACGAAGCCGAGAGAGGACATTTCCCGCAAGTACTCGCCTCCGACGTTTGAGGTCATAATGATGATGGTGTTTCTAAAGTTTACCGTTTTTCCTTTTGCGTCCGTCAGACGCCCGTTATCCAGCACCTGAAGAAGAATGTTAAACACCTCTGGATGAGCTTTTTCAATCTCATCAAAGAGAATCAGGCTGTAGGGACGATGGCGAATAATCTCTGTCAGTTGTCCCCCCTCCTCAAAGCCGATATATCCGGGAGGAGAGCCCACCAAGCGAGAGACGGCGTGGCGCTCCATGTATTCGGACATGTCTATCCGAATCAGTGCCTTCTCATCATTAAACATAAATTCCGCAAGCGCTTTCGCAAGATAGGTTTTTCCAACTCCCGTCGGTCCCAGAAACATAAAGGAAGCAAGTGGTCTTTCACTATCCGCAAGACCGGCGCGCGATCTCCGAATGGCGCTTGAAACGGCCTCAATCGCTTCTTTTTGCCCCACAATTTGTTTTCCTAAATCCTTTTCTATTCTTCCCAGCTTCTTTATCTCCGATTCCAGCATTTTTACAATCGGAATTCCCGTCCAGCTGGAAACAACGGAGGCAATATCCTCCGCGTCCACATACTCTTTGATGAACCTGTCCTCTCGCGAGGCAAAGTATCTTTTTTCAAGCGCCTGAAGTTCGCGTTCCGTTTTTGGAAGCTCGCCGTAGAGAACCTGCGCCACTCTTTCCAAATTTCCTTCCCGTTCCGCGACCTCCACCTCCCGTTTCAAATCTTCCGTCCGTTTCCGAAGCGTGTGCAAATTTTCTACCGAGAGCTTTTCCGCGTGCCACTTGGCGGAGAGCTTGTCGTTTTCTGTTTTCAGCTTTATCAATTTTTTTTCAATCTCCTTTAGCCGTTTCTCCGCTTCTTCCGTTGCCTCGCTCTGAAGAGCGGATTTTTCAATTTCCAGACGCATGATTTCACGGCGCATCTTATCAATTTCCGCCGGCAGGCTGTCGGATTCCAAATTTCGCGCGGCGGCCGCCTCATCAATTAAATCTACCGCCTTATCCGGCAGAAAGCGGTCGCTTATATACCTTGAGGAAAGGTCAACGGCGGCGATAATCGCGTCATCGCTTATCTTCAAACCGTGATGCATCTCGTATTTTTCTTTTAGACCGCGAAGGATCGCGATGCTGTCTTCTATGCTTGGCTCCTCAACCACAATCGGCTGAAATCTGCGCTCAAGCGCGGCATCTTTTTCAATGTGTTTCTGGTACTCCCTTGTTGTTGTCGCGCCGATTGCCCGAAGTTCTCCTCTGGCGAGAGCCGGTTTTAACATGTTTGAGGCATCCACCGCGCCCTCCGCCGCTCCCGCGCCCACAATCATGTGAATCTCATCAATAAAGAGGATGATTCTGCCCGCCGAATTTTGTACTTCCCGCAGGAATGCTTTAAAGCGGTCTTCAAACTCGCCCCTAAACTTCGTTCCCGCGATGAGAGAGCCAATATCAAGCATCACAACCTCTTTGTTTTTCAGGGATTCCGGCACCTCCTCGGCAACGATGCGCTGTGCCAAGCCTTCCACAATCGCCGTCTTCCCCACGCCCGGCTCGCCTATCAGCACGGGGTTGTTTTTCGTGCGCCGAGAGAGAATCTGCATAAGACGGCGAAGCTCGTCCTCACGGCCGATGACGGGGTCAAGCTTTCCTTCCCGCGCCCGCTCTGTGATATTCACGGCGTATTTTTCAATCGCCTGAAACTTGCTCTCCGGCATCTCATCCGTTACCCGCATTGAACCGCGAAGCTGGGCGAGAATCCTTACTAGCACATCCTTTCTTGTTCCGGCTTTTCCCAAAATTTCTTGCGCTCGTCCGGGAAGTTCCATAATTGAGAGAACTAGGTGTTCACATGAGATAAACTCATCTTTCTGCCGCAGAGCGATTTCCGCCGCCTTATCCAAAATCCTCATCAGCTCCTGGGAGAGATAGAGCTGGGTTACGGAGCCCGCGCCCGTAAAGATTTTGGGTAGATGTTCTAGTTCTTCTTCTATCTCGCGCTCAATTTCGGCGATATTCACATTCGCGCGAATCAGCATGGGACGAACAAGCGTCTGCTCCTCATCCAAAAGAGCCCGCAAAAGATGCACGGTTTTTAGCTCTCCGTGATTGTGGCGAGCAACGATTTCCTGCGCGTTCTGGAGCGCCTCCTGGGCTTTTAATGTAAAACGATGAAAGTTGGGCATATTCTTAAAATTTCTAATTCCTAATTCCTAATTTCTAATTTTGCCGAAGTTGATTATGCCGAGACGAGTGTTACTGATTCCCTGGAAAAATCCTTCAAAGCCCTTTCGTTTTCTTCGAAATCTTCAAAACTGAATTGATAAAAGTTTACCCGCACAACATCTCCTTTTTTATCATAATCAACGACCATGTTCCCTTGTACATCGGAATCAACGCTTTTTGCCCTTTTTACTTCAATTGAAAGGACTTTGCTTTTTTTATCATATTGAATTTTTGGGTTTTTTTGTTTCATAGATATTTTTTTATTTTTGATGTTTCTATAACTGTTATAATTTCAAATATATTGCCTTTTTGCTCTCCCGCAATAAGAAGTAGTCTTTCTTTTCCTTCTTTTTTGTATATCTTTTTGAAAAGCATTCTTTGTTTTTCATTGGAAAGCACTTTCGTCGGGAGCATCAATGCTTCTATTACATCCTTTTCTGCAATGTTCCGCTCTTTCATTCTCTTCCTTGCGTGCGGGGTTACTACGTATTTCACGTTTTTATAATACCATATTTTTTGGTTTTTTCAAACTTTTCAATATTTGGCGCTTAAAATGGGCGCGGGGCGATTATGCAAGCATAACCGCCCCAAATGAGTCGGGAAGGGAGGTTTTGAGCCTCCGCTCAGGGTAGGGGTTCGCCCTACCTTGGCGCCTTCCGCGCGCTTCCCGACATGGTGTCCAGGGGGAGAGTTGAACTCCCGACCTGCAGGTTCTCAACCTGTCGCTCTAACGCTGAGCTACCTGGACACATTTCTGTGTAGTGTTATACACCTCGCTTATGTTTTTTGTCAAACTTTGCGCCGGAAATTTATGGAAGCACATTCTCGCTTCAGCGGGAACGAAATTCGCAGAAATTCGTTGTGGTCAATTGCGATAAGAAAACAAAGCCGCGCGAATTGTGTGTTCGCGCGGCGAATGAATTTCGTTCCCGTGATTCAACGCTTTTATCGCAAGAAGGCGTACCGATTGATACGCGTTACGCTTTCCGCGACGGTCGCTTGCCTTAGTGAGATGACACTTGTGACTTCTCTCACTCCGACGGCCTCACTAACCATTTCCGCGATTCTGAAGAATGGCGTGAGAACTACCCACACTTCGTAGTTTTCCGTGTGAGTGAACCGAGCTATATCGCCACTTACTCCCCAATCATCCCCACTCAAAGCCGTCCATCTGGGACATCCTCTTTCCTTGAGGCCTCTTCCCAGTTTTCTTACTTTGTGAGAGACCGGGGGTGTTATGCGGACTATTCCTCCGTGATGCCACATCTGCCGTGCCAACACCTCTTCGGACTTGAGCACGCTTACGAGCTCGTCCGATGAGGGGCAGGCGAGGAACGTGTTTATGTTTCCCAACGGACTGGGAATGGAGATTGCGACGCATTTGCCGTCTAGCGCGCGTTCAAGGAAGGATTCACCTTCCTCAAGAATCCGGAACTCGGTTCTACCTACTATGACGCCTTTCATGTCCCTTGTTCCTTACGCTAAAGAGAACCTAGAAAACGCGAAGAATCCAAGCCTGTTTCAGCTTCATTACCCGCTTAGCAGGCTTACTCCTTTCCCAATTGTGAAAGAACCAAAAGCTGGCTCACCATGAGCCAGCTTGAGGAGTCCGAGAGTATTTTTTTCCGACACCTAAACCTAGCCCTTGGGAGCCAAGAGATAGGTGTAGTAAATTCCAATAAGTTTTATCTGCGATTTTTTCATGTTTTTTAGCATATCACATGTCTTGCCGTTCCGCAAGTTTTATCTTGACGGAGAGCGCTTCCTTTCCTCGGCGGACTTTTAGGGTGATTATTTCGCCAACGCCGTATTTCTGAATGATTGTGTTAAACGATTTTTTTTCTATCTTCTCTCCGTTTACTTCAAGAATGATATCTTCCGCCTGAAGTCCCGCGCGGGAGGCGGGCGAGTTTGACGCAATCGCGGGACCCTCCTCGCTTCCACGAAGAACAACGCCATACTCAACCGACAGGCTCTGTTTCTTTGCCAATTCGGGCGTAATGGGGACGTAACGAATGCCGACAAAGGGAGTTTTGATGCTTCCCGTTTCTTTTACGGATGTAATGTCTTTTTTCGCTTGATTTATCGGAATTGTGAAGCCGATATTTTCCGCTCCCGAGGCAATCGCGGTATTGATGCCGATGACCTCGCCTTTCAAATTCAGAAGAGGGCCTCCCGAATTTCCTTGATTTACCGCCGCGTCCGTCTGAATCACTCCCTCTATTTTTTCCGTAAAACCCCCGCCTCCCGCCGTGATATCGCGCGCGAGACCGGAGATAACTCCAACGGAAACAGTGTTGCGAAACTCTCCAAGGGCGTTTCCGATCGCGATTGCCGTCTGTCCGAGTTTTAGCGTGTCGGAATTGCCAAGGCGTGCGGGCTTCAAACCTGATTTTTCTATTTTAATAATCGCGATGTCCTGGAGGGGGTCGCGGGCGAGAACTTTCGCGTCGTATTTTTTTCCGTCGTTTGTAAGAACGGTGTATTCCGCTCCCGTATCCTGCACGACGTGTTTGTTTGTTACGATAAGGCCGTTTTCAGAAATGATGAAGCCCGTTCCTCCGCCGACTTCGCGTTTTTCCGTTCCTTTCTGACAGGGACGCTGAAATTGAAAGCCTCCTCCGCCAAAGAAGTCGCGAAATTCGGGAGGAATATCCGAGAAGGGGTCGTACGGGCAGTTTTCAATCACCGGCAAGTCTTTTGAGATGATGATAGATACTACCGAGGGAGCCGCCTCTTCTACCGCCTTCGTTACCGCTTCTTCATAATCTATAACTGGCTTATAGAGAGCGACGGGCGGGCTCTCTTTCTTTTCTTCTTTTATTTCTCCGATTGTTCCGCTCGCGTTTTCTTTTTCTTCTTTCAAGAAAAAGTTTTTTATATCAGACCATGAGAGCGCGGAGGCGGAAGAAACCGCCCCGAGCCCGATTCCCGCGATCAGGCTCACGGAACAAAAAATAACAATTTGTTTGCGCATAAGCCTTTGATTATTTCTTAATTTTATTTACTTTATTTCGTACGTCAGTGTTACATTCACCTTTACATCTTCGCTTCCGGGCTCTATTGAAGGCGCGGGCGCGCTCTCTGCCGCGTCTCCGCCCATTCCAATGCCCATGGCTTTTCCGTAATAAACCGGATAATTTCCGCCGGACTCATATATTGAGATGAGCCG
>MHTT01000003.1 GCA_001823165.1 Candidatus Wildermuthbacteria bacterium RIFCSPHIGHO2_01_FULL_49_22b | reverse complement strand
CCCGACCCGGAGCAAGAAAGGACACGCTGGAAAACTATCTGAAACGCATTGCGGAGTTAGAGAACGTCACCAACTCTTTTGAGGGAGTGGAGAAATCCTATGCCATACAGGCGGGAAGGGAAATCAGGGTGTTTGTAAAGCCCCACGAGGTCTCTGACCTTGAGGCAGAAAAGCTAGCTAAAGACATTGCAAACCGCATTGAAGATGACCTCAAATACCCAGGAGAAATTAAGATAACTCTTATTCGGGAGAACCGTTTTGTGGAATACGCGAGATAGAACAGAAGACCGCCCTCAAGGCGGTTTTCTGTTCTCTTAATATACTCTTCCTCCCAGAGGGATATCTTTGTCTGGAGAGAGTACCACTTTTTGAAAGTCCTCGTATGTTGCCATGGAGCGGGCGAGGGGAATTGTGTGCGTGCATATCTGAAATGCACAGGTACTAAATCAATCCGCGTCTTTTCTTGGCTTGGAAGGCGCGGCGGGCCTGGCGATTGCCTCCTTCCATTATATTGCTTTCTTGGGCGCTTGGCACAAAATCAATCTCCTCAACCGCCGGGACTCGGAATGATAAAGTAGTTTTGTTATTGGCGTTGGTAACGGCAAAATCACCAAGACCAATAATATCCATGCCTATTAAAATCTGGGGTTGCTTGTCATCTGCTGTGTTGTCGTCGGGGATAAGGCTAACTTCTGTTACGCGCACCTGCCCAACCATCACCCCATTGGGCAATGTGATATTAACAAGATAGGTGTTATTGATGGATTTCCCGCCAGCATGCCTTGTTTCCCTGGCGCCCGTGGGCTTTAATCCCAAATCATCTACAACCCTTTTGGTAATAGCTGAATGGGTGGCGCCAGTGTCCCATATCGCAAGATATCTTCTTATGTCAACCTGCTGTGTTCTTGCTTCCTCTTGGGTAACGGGCAGACAGACGCCAACCGTATTGTGCAGTACACGCGCCCGACCGTTGTATCTGGTGGTAAAAGCACGCTGCTGCATGGGTCAAGAGAATGCCACCCGAGAGTGAAAGGTCTGGGTGTAGCTTTCTTGACCGGGCAGACAATGTTGAATTAAAAAGGTTCCGAGCTCAAACTTTTTCTTGGCCTCGGTATATGCTTCCATTTCTGTATCATAGACGCCCTGCACCTCCTGGTTTTTGATAACAAGAAATTTCCCCTCGTATTTCTTTACGAGTTCCTCTTGGTGAGTCTTGAAGTATTCAAGCTGTTTTTGGAGGTTGCTGTCGGTCATATCTCTATAGTACCGCATTGAGGATAACGGCGAAAGATAACGGGAAGAGCCTACTTAAAACGCTGAAAATAAATAAGAGATGAAAGAGATTTACATAAAGCCTCTTGATGAGCGGGCGAGGGGAATTGAACCCCTAGCAAGACCTTGGAAGGGTCTGGTATTGCCGTTATACGACGCCCGCCTTCGCCCGCCATAGCGGGCTTCGGCGGGCAAAGCCCGTAAAAAGTCCGCGACGGCGGGATTATTCATTTGTGTCGGGATGCCCAGATTTTTACCCCGTACCAAATATGTCGGAGGGCCGGGATTCGAACCCGGGCTAAATCCTCCCAAAGGATTCGTGCTACCGTTACACTACTCTCCGTTACACATTTGGTACGGGGCGAACTGGTAAATGTTTTTTACTTCGTGAAACCCCGGGCGATTTTTAACGCTCGGCAGGGACGCCTCGCTAAATCGCCCGCCAGACACAAGCAGTTGTGTCTGGCCCCAAAGGACGCGTGCTACCGTTACACCACATCCCGACAGAAGAAAAGATTGCCCCGAGCACTCTTTGTATATCATCTTTGCCCTCTTTTTTCAATGTGATATACTACACCAATGGATTTGCTACACCTTAATGACGAGTTAAACATTGTAGGGCAGGCAAAGAAATACGGGATTCCCCTGTGGCAGCATCCGCAGTTTCTGTTTTTGGTTATGGGAGTCATTATCATCCTTTCTTCCACTCTCTCCTATTTTATCGGCAGAAGGTATATTACAGACCCCGAAGTCGTGGCCCTTTTTGTCATAGTGCTGACCTTGGTCCTGCTGGTGCTCGCCTTTATCATCGCCAAAAGCTTTGAGAAGCTGGCCGAGGCCTCTCGTTTAAAGTCCGAATTCATTGGCATTGTGTCTCACCAGTTGCGTTCTCCCCTCTCCAACATGAAGTGGATTGCGGAACTCTTAGCTTCCGGCAAAAACAACCACAAGCAGGAAGAATATTTCCAGATGCTGCAGGAGAACTCCACGCGCATGCAAGAGCTTATAAACGACCTTCTCATGGTATCTCGCATTGAAGAAGGGGGGCTGGCGCTCAAGAAAAAGGAGTTTGCGCTCCAGGACTCGCTTTCAGAAGTTATTTCTTCTCTTCAGCCCATGATACGGGCCGCCAACATTATCTTGAAGGTGGAGACGGAGGGAAATCCGCCAAAGGTGTTTGCCGACCCCAGGCAGATGCACCAGGTTCTTGACAATCTTTTGGAGAACGCCATCAAGTACACGGGCAGAACCAAAGACGCGGTTTTGAAAGACGGGGCGCGGGACCGCACGGTAACCATACGCTTAAAAAAAGAAGCGCGGCATCTCCGTTGTGAGATTGAGGATAGAGGGGTCGGGATCCCCCAGGAGGATAAAAAATATATTTTTCAGAAGTTCTTTCGTTCCACGAACGCACTGCGTCATGAAACCCAGGGATCGGGCCTCGGGCTGTACATTGCCAACTCCATTGTCAAAAGCTCCGGGGGGAAAATGGGATTCCGTTCAAAAGAACACAAAGGGTCGACATTTTGGTTCACCCTCCCTATTGCAAGGCAATAGGTTGCGCCTAAATTCGGCGCGGAGGGTTAGCATACCATACGCATATGAAAACAATTCTTTTCATTGAAGACGAATCAGCCCTGCAAAAGACCGTGGGAGACGTTCTGTCAGACGAAGGATACAAAGTACTTTCGGCCTTAGACGGGGAAGCAGGACTTAGGCTGGCAAAGGGGAAAACCCCCAACCTTATCCTTTTGGATCTTGTCTTGCCCAAGCTCACGGGATTTGAGGTGCTCGAAAAACTTCAGGCAGACGAGAAAACCAAGAGGATTCCAGTTATTGTGCTGACCAACTTGGAAAACCTCCAGGATGTGCAGCGGGCAACGGAGCTGGGGGCAACCACGTATCTGGTAAAGGCAAACTATGAGCTTGCAGAGGTCGTGGAAAAGGTAAAGACAGCCCTAAGGGAATGAAGGTTGAAGACCAGCAGCTCCAGGCCTTTCTCGTGGATTCAGGTCTGGTTGAAACAAGGGCTCTCAAAGAGGCCTTTTCTGAGGCGAAAAAAAGCGGCAAGCGCCTGGCCGATGTTTTGCTTCACAAGGGCTTCATGGCCGAAGAGGAGATTACCAAGATGGAGGCCTATATCTTGGGCATCCCCTTTGTGAACCTGGAAAAAGAGAAGATTGCTCCAGAAACATTGAAGATTATCCCCGAACCCATTGCCAGGTCTCACAACATTGTAGCGTTCCGCAAGTCGGGCCAGAATCTTGAGGTTGCCATGCTGGACCCTGAAGACCTTGCCACCATTGACTTTGTCCGAAAGAAGGCGAATCTCAAAATCCTGCCGCGCCTTACCAATCCAGAAAGCATGAAGCAAATCCTCGTGCAGTATTCCAAGACCCTGGAAGCTGAGTTCGGCGACATCATCAAAAAGGAGGCGGGAGGCATCAAGGCGGTCAAGGAACAAGAGCAGGGACCGGGCGCAAAGGAGCTGGAAAAGGCCGCCGAAGACCTCCCCATCATCCGCATCGTGGACACCCTGTTAAAGCATGCCATCTTGCAGCGGGCCTCCGACATTCACATTGAGCCCGAAGAAAAGGAGGTGGTGGTGAGGTACCGCATTGATGGAGTTTTACGGGATGCCATGGTGCTGCCTCACAGCGCGTCTTCCGGAATCGTGGCAAGAATCAAGGTACTCTCGTCTTTGAAGCTGGACGAGCACCGCCTGCCCCAGGACGGGAGGTTTAAGGTGGAGTCGGAAGAATACAAGTATTCTGTGAGAGTTTCCATACTGCCGGTCTTTGACGGGGAAAAGGTTGTTATGCGTCTGCTGTCTGAAACCGCAAAGGCCTTTACCTTAGAGGAGCTGGGATTGCGCGGAGGGGCCCTGGAATATGTTGAACACACACTCAAGAGACCAGTTGGCATGCTTTTGGTGACCGGACCCACCGGGTCAGGGAAAACCACCACCCTCTATTCTGCAATGGAGATTTTGAACACTCCCGAAGTAAACATTTCTACGGTGGAAGACCCCGTGGAGTACCGCATGCCCCGCATTAACCAGACGCAGGTGAACCCCAAAATAGGGCTTACCTTTGCCTCGGGCCTCCGTTCTCTTCTGCGTCAAGACCCCGATATCATCATGGTAGGAGAGATACGGGACCAGGAGACCGCGGGGCTTGCCATTAACGCGGCCCTCACCGGCCACCTCGTGCTTTCCACCTTGCATACCAACTCGGCTGCGGGCGCCATCCCCCGTTTCATTGAAATGGGGGGAGAGCCCTTTCTCATCGCCTCGGTCCTTAATGTCATTGTTGCCCAGCGCTTGGTCAGGAAGCTCGCCGAAGAAAAGGAACCCTACAAGCTGTCTCGAAAGGAACTTAAAACCCTGGGGGAGTGGTGCGACCTGGATGAGCTTGTGCATCGGCTCCGAGAACAAAAGGCCATCAAAGCCAAAGACACGCTTTCTTCCCTCACCTTTTTTAAGCCCAAGCCCAGCAAGGAGACAGAAGACGGATACCGGGGGCGAATCGGCATTTACGAGGTGCTTCCGGTGTCAGAGTCCATCAAAGCCCTCATTATCCAAAAGGTCGCGGCAGACCAAATCCAGGAAAGAGCCGAGGCGGAAGGCATGATTACCATGGTTCAAGACGGCTTCATGAAAGCGGCCCAAGGAATTACTTCCATTCAAGAAGTGCTAAGAGTCATCAGCGAGTAATGCCGACGTATAGATACACCGCAATCTCAAAGAAGGGGGAATACGTAAGCGGAGAAGAGGTGGCCAAAGACGAACACGAGCTTGCCCAGGGACTCCGCGAGAAGGGGTATATCCTCACACAGACCTTGCCGCAGGGCGCAAGGAGACAGGGCTTTCAGCTTCCCTCGCTGTTTTCGTTCATATTTGGCGTTTCCCTGGAAGAAAAGCTCATGTTTATGCGTAACCTCAAGGTTATGGTGGCAGCCGGCATTGCCCTGCCCAAGACCCTTGAGACACTTTCTTCCCAAGCGAGAAGCAAGAAGTTGAGAGTTGCCTTGGAGGAAATGCGAAAGCGGGTGCTCCAGGGGCAGCAGCTGTCTGAAACCATGGCAAGCTATCCCGCCATTTTTCCCGAGCTCTTTTCCAACATGCTCCGGGCGGGAGAGGAATCGGGCACGCTTGAAGTCGTTCTTTCCCAGCTCACCCTGCAGCTGGAGCGGGAACACGATTTGCGCTCCAAACTCCAGGGGGCCTTAATCTATCCTGCCGTGATTATTGCGGCCATGTTCGGCATTGGGATTTTAATGCTCATACTGGTGGTGCCCAACCTTGCGGCCACGTTTGAGGACCTCCAGGTTCCCCTTCCTGCCACCACGAGAATGGTCATTGCGTTTGCCGATTTTTTGAAAACATTTTGGTATCTCGCCATCTTTTTGGCTGTAGGGATTACAGGAGCTGCATACCAGGGTTTGCGAACGAAAACGGGCAAGAACCTCTTGGACACCGTGCTCTTGAAAATTCCCATTGCAGGTCCGATTATCAAGAAGGTAAATACGGCCTTTTTCGCCAGGACCATGAGTTCTCTGATTGGAGCTGGCATACCAATGGTGCGTTCTTTGGAGGTGACCGCCACCGTGCTGCAGAACGTGCACTTTCGCAGGGTCTTGCTGGAGGGAGTTGAGGCAATGCGAAAAGGGGTAAAGCTTTCTGAGGTTCTGGAGCAATACAGTAACCTCTATCCCGTTGTGGTGGTACAGATGGTGGAGGTTGGAGAGGAAACCGGGCAGACCTCAGACCTTTTAGCAAAGTTAGCTGATTTCTTTGAAGAAGAGGTATCCAACGCAACCAAGAATTTAGCCTCGGTCATCGAGCCCGTGCTCATGCTTGTTATTGGAGCTGCGGTCGGGTTCTTTGCCATTTCCATGCTCCAGCCCATGTATGCCATGCTTGGTTCGTTATAATCCATGCTTGGTTCGTTATAATATAGGGGTATACATGCTGGGAAGTTTGTACATGAGACAGCCCCGCACCAAATCTCTGCTATGAGTCGCCGCACGTATTTTAAGAATACAACAAAATTTGCAATCCAAAGATTTGGTGCGGGGTTTACCTTGCTTGAAATACTTGTTGTTATGGGGATCATTGCCATCTTTTTAACTATGAGCATTCCCCAGCTTCGTTCCTTTCAGTCCTCCTCGCGCCTGGAGAATGTGGGGAGGGAGGCGGTCTCGGCCCTGCGCCTTGCCCAGAACAAAACCTTAGCTTCGGAAGGCGCTTCTCAGTACGGCGTGTATTTTGATACGGCAAGCAGTCCAAACCGGTATATCCTCTTTGAAGGGGAAAGTTACGCGGCAAGAGACCCCGCAAAAGACGAGGCGGCGGAACTTCCGCAAACAATTGAGATTTCCGCGATTTCCCTGGGCGGAGAGAGCGAAGCGGTGTTTTCGCGCCTGACTGGAGATCCAGAGGCCGTAGGCACGGTTGTGTTCCGGCAGGTTGCAGACCCAGCCAGCACCAAGACCGTGACGATCTTAGCTTCGGGCGCCATCCAAGAGGGAACAGCACCCGTCCCTTCAGACGCGGGCCGCGTGACAGATTCTAGGCATGTGCATGTTCCTTATGTCGGAAGGAATATTGACACGGCAACGGAAAGCGTGCGCCTAGTTTTTCCAGACACCACATTCTCTTTTGCGATTTCAGACAACATGAGAGACGGGCAGATTTTCTGGGAAGGGGACGTGGTGTCGCAAGGAGAGACCCAGCATCTTAAAATCCACACCCATCTGCTTAATGATGTTGCGCAGGGAACGCTGTTTTCTGTGCATCGGAGCCGGGACCTAAACAGCAAGCCCTTGGAGATTGAACTTTCAGGAGATGTGACGGGTAATCTCATTTCCTATGACGCAGCCGGTATCACAACGCAAGGAACATCCATTTATGCCGGAACACCAGAACTTCAATAGCACCAAAGGAATATCCATTATTGAGCTGCTTATTGTTATTGTCATCATCGGGGTGGGGATTGCCGCGCTGCTTTCGTTCGGCACCTTTACCCTAAGGACTGCTTTGTTGCACAAGCAAACGCTCCAGGCCTCTTTTTTAGTCAAAGAAGCCGTGGAATCCCTAAGGAATTATCGGGACAACACGGGCTGGGATGATGACGACCCCGCAGACCAGTATGACGGCCTGGGAACGGTTCCAACGGCAGTCCCCCTGCATCTGGAGCTTTCCCTTGATAGTCCTCCGCGATGGCAGCTTCTTTCCGGCGCAGAAACCATAGGCATCTTTGAAAGGAAAGTAATATTGGAGCCCGTGGAGCGCGACCTTTCAGACAACATTGTGGAAGCAGGAGGAGTGCTTGACTCTCAAACCAAAAAGGCCACGGTTAGGGTTTTGTGGACGGAGCGTAACTTGGCGCGGCAGATTGAAACCATAACCTATTTTACCAACTGGAGATAATGACCTTTGACAATTGACAATGTCATCCGTCAAATATCACATGTCAAATGTTCGCGAACGCGGCTTCACAATCATAGAATTCGTGGTGTACATTGCGGTTCTTGCCATTTTGGGCGGCTCAACTTCCACCCTATTTTTATGGACCCTCAAAGTCCACACCAAAGCGCAGGTTCTCCAGGAGACGGTCGTTTCCAGCGAACGCGCCCTGGAGTTCATCATGCATGAAGTCAGGGAGGCCGAGGCGCTGTATCTTTCTACGACAACCCCAAACCAGCTTTCCCTGGAGACCAAAGCATCTGCTCCTCTGGGAGAGACAGCAGGGTTCCTGGACTTCTTTTTGTGCGGCACGGCCCTGTGCGTAAAGCAAGAAGAGCAGGGCCCTGTCGCCTTGACCCCGGACACCGTTGAGGTCACCAATCTTTCTTTTACCCCCGTTTCCACGAACACTCCATTCCCCTCCCTCCGAATAGACATTACCTTAGAGCATAAAAATCCTAACGCCAGGCCGGAGCTTGCGGCAGCAATAGAATTGAGCTCCGCGGTGTCATTGCGATAGTATGAGAAACCGTCAGCAGGGATTTGTAGCCCTCTACCTTGCCCTTTTGGTGCTGTTCGTGTTGTCTGGAATCGGGGTTTCCGCCTTTCTTCTGATTTCCTCGCAACAGCGCATCATCCAGAACACGCAGGCATCTTTGCGGGCCTACTACGGAGCTGAAGCCGGAGTGGAAGACGCGCTCTTGCGCATTGGTCAGGAGATGAGCTGGTCTATTCCCTATTTCCTGCAGGCGGGAGCAGCTTTTGTGGACGTAAGCATTTCCCCCATGATTGGCGGGGTCCGCACCATTACAGCGCAAGGGGACGTGAGTGGCAGAATCCGCAAGGCGCAGGCCGTCTACGGCTTTTCTTCAGAGGATGTTTCTTTCCACTTCGGGGCGCATGTTGGCAATCCCAGCATTGCCTGTCCTCCCGCCTGCGGAGGCCTGGAAATGCAGCACAACGACGCTAAAGTTATCGGCAATGTATTCTCCAACGCCAACATTTTTGGACTTTCTCCTGCCACTATCACGGATTCTGTTGTTATCGCGGGCGCTGGCAACACGCTCCAAGACATAAGCGTTAATGGCAATGCGGAGACGTACAACTGCGCGGGCGCAACGATAGGCGGGCAATTAGTATACAATTCATCTGGAAGCAATACCTGCGTGGCAGGGGAGGTAGGTTCCACGCCGGACGTCACAACGCCCATTGATTTTCCGATTACGTCGGCCATGATTGGCGATTGGAAAGAGGTAGCTGAAGGGGGGGGGATTGTGGATGGTGGAGGGAATGTCACCATAGGAGAGAACCGGGTGCTGGGACCAGGCAAGATTACCGGGGACCTCATCATTGAAAACAATATGACCTTGACCCTTAGAGGTACCCTCTGGGTGACAGGAACCTTTATTCCAGGCAACAACACCTTGGTGGAGCTGGATGAGGACTACGGGGATTTGAGCGGAGCCCTCATCGTTGACCAAACGGTGAGTATTAGCAACAATGTGATTTTGCGCGGCTCGGGGGCGCCGGGCAGCTTTCTCTTGGTAGTTGGCATGAGTTCATCGCTTGACGAAGCAAGCCCCGCCATCGGGGTTGCCAACAACGTTGACAGCGCCGTGATGTTTGCTCCTAACGGAGTGATTGTCATTCACAACAACGCAAGCTTAGTTGAGGTCACGGCGCACAAAATTGTGGTTAGGAAAGCAACCGTAACGTATGATCTGGGCCTGGCTTCCGCAAAGTTCACGGCAGGCCCGGGGGGAGGATGGGAGCTCATGTCCTGGAAAGAAGTTGAATAAATAGCTACAATAAGAGAATGTTTGATGCGTTAACTCTTCATCCCCCGGCCTTTGGGCTGGACGTCTCGGACCTTTCGCTCAAGATTGCGTATGTGGAGCGCCGGGGCAAGGGATTTCAGCTGCATGCCTTCGGCACTTTTCCCATTGCCGAGGGCATCGTGGAGCGGGGAGAGATTAAACAGGGAGACGCCTTGGCCAAAACCATTAAAAAGGCCGTGGAGAAATTGGGCAAGAAGCTCCCAACCAGGCATGTTGTGGCCTCTTTGCCAGAAGAGCAGGCGTTCCTGCAGGTTATGCAGCTGCCGCGCATGAAAAAAGAAGAGCTGGAGCATGCGGTGCGCTTTGAGGCGGAAAACTACATTCCTCATGCCATTGAGAAGGTGTACTTGGATTTTCAGGTGGTGCAGCCCTTCCACAACCATTTGGACCACACAGACGTTCTCCTGGCGGCTTTGCCGAGAGTCATGATAGACCCGTATCTTGAGGCCTTGGAGCACGCGGGGCTGTCTCCCCAGGCCTTGGAGATTGAATCCTTGTCTCTTTCCCGCGCCTTGGTTCCGCAAGAAACAGCTCCAACGCCCCTTTTGCTGATTGATTTTGGAGCGACGCGCACGAGCTTTGCGGTGTTTTCCGGGTATAGTTTGCGGTTCACCGCCTCCATCCCTGTTTCTTCACGACAGCTTACCTACGCTGTTGCCCGCTCCATGAAAGTCAAAGAGGATACAGCAGAGGAGCTCAAGATCCGCCATGGCCTAGAAGGGCAGGACGATAATGAGGGAAAGGCGGTGTTTGATGCGCTTTCAGCCCCTCTCGCCGATCTTGCAGAAGAGATAGAGCGGTACCTTGTCTACTATGAATCCCATACCGCCCACCAGCACATGGGGGCAAACCAGCAGCGCATCAGAAGAATCGTCCTTTCGGGAGGAGGGGCGAATCTCAAGGGATTCACGCGATTCCTCTCGCAACAGCTGAAGCGAGAGGTTCTTTTGGGAAACCCCTGGGTAAATATCTTGGAGACCTCACTCAAAGAGCTTCCTCCGTTTCCCTTTGGGGAGTCGTTAAAATACACCGCAGCCCTGGGATTGGCCCTGCGGGCCGCAAAAGATTATGATTAACCTCTTGCCCCCCCTCTACCAGCAGAAACTCAAGGAGAAACAACGCTTCAAGCTCGTGTTTCTTTTAAGTATTGTCTTGGGCATTGCCCTGTTTGCGCTGAGCATTTTTCTCATACTCATTCAGGTCACCCTGGCGAGCGAGCGCATGTCCCAGAAAACCAAACTTAGTTCCTTTGAAGAGAGGAGCGCCAGGGAAGATTCCATGCTGGGCGAAATTCGGAGCTGGAACTCAAAGTTTCGGAATATAGAAGAGTTCAAGAAGAAGAACCAATCAGTCAAGGAAGCGCTTGACCACCTGGCGTCTTCCCTTCCCCCGGAACTCTATCTATTCTCCTTTTCTTACATCCCTGCTTTTGAAACGAAAAAGGAAGAAGGAAAAGTATTGAAGACCCCGGCAATCATTGCCGTGACCGGGAAGGCGCAGGCCAGAGAACAGCTGCTGTTATTTAAGGACGCGCTTGGCTCTAATCCCTTTTTTGCCGGCGTGGTCTTTCCTCCTTCAAACTGGGTAACCCCGACCGACATCACATTTTCTTTCCAAGCGCGCATTGCCCCAAGCCCATGAGCAAGAAAATCATTATCGCAACATCGGCCTTTACAATCGGCATCATCCTATTTGTTGTCTTTGTGATTGTGCCCCTGTTTAAAGGGATTACAAGGGATTCTAAAAACCTGGAAGCGCAGTACCTAGAGGTATTTAAGGCAAGCTCCGCAGAAAACGAGGGGGCAGAATTCCTGAAGTTTTCCCAGGAGCACCAGCAGGACCTTGAACGCATTGAGAGCGTCTTTGTGGATGCAGAAACCCCCGTGGGCTTTATTGAATTTTTAGAGGAGATTGCCGCATCCTCAAACCTGGAACTAAAGATAACGCCCGGCAACTCCAAAAAAGAAGAAGGGGCTCCCTGGCCCGTCATGGGCTTTCAGCTTGCTTCCTCGGCAAGCTACCCTGACTTTGTGAGATTTTTAGAGAAGTTGGAGAATGGTCCCCACCTTCTTTTTCTCAAGAACACCTCCCTTACAAGAGAGCGGAGCCCCGCGGCAGAGGAAAACATTGAAGAGGATATAAGCTTTACCATGTTTGTTGAAGTATTTACCGGCCCTTTGCCTAAAACAGCAACGCCATGAACTTTTTAAAGCAAGACACGCGACAATTGGGCAAAAAGCTAATCTCAACCCTCTGGTTTCTGGGAGAGCACGCTTTTGTTGCGACTCTGTTCTTTGTGTTGGGAGCCGGAGTCATTGCCGCCCTTCTCTTTTGGCAATATGTGATTTTTTCTCCCCAGGCGGAAAAGGACGGGGTTGTTTCCGAGTTTGAGTTCCGGGAAGAAATCTTCAACGCCCTGCTTTTCCAGCTTGAGCAGGAAGCAGCAAGCGTGGAAGGCGCAAACCTGTTGAATCCCCGGGATTTGTTCAATCCCTCATAAGATTGATTTTAGACGCGTTTTTTGGTATAATGAAGAAACTAAGATACCTGTTTTAGAAAACGATTTGCGTTCCGCAGTTTTCTAAAACAGGCCCGGGGCTCGCATGATTTCGCTTCACTGGTCCGCCCGCGACAGACATCGTGAAGCGGGCGAGCCCACAAAAAAGACAAGCAGTTGTCTTTTTTGTCCCCATAGCTCAACGGACAGAGCACTAGCCTTCTAAGCTGGGAATGTAGGTTCGATTCCTACTGGGGACACATGGTGGTCGTAGCTTAGTGGTTTAAAGCGTCGCTCTGTGGCAGCGAAGATCGCGAGTTCAAATCTCGTCGACCACCCCGTGAAAAACTTAAATAGCCCCTTCCTTTAAGGAAGGAGTCCTTAACTTTGTTAAGGAGATATGCTATGGTGATGCAATGGAACAGGAATTCATTACCATAGGAGAAGCGGCACGACTGTTGAAACAGGCAGATAGTGTTGTCATGCGTCTGATTAAAGAAGCCCTGCAGGCAGGAGTTGAAAAAGAGAAAATCATGAAGGCCGAGATGCGCCAAGGACGCATGATGTATCTGGTGAGCAAAACCTTTTTAATAAAGGAGGCATCAAAAGAAAAAGAAGCTCCCCAAGAAGAACAGGCCGCCCCCTCTCTAGAGAAAGAGAAGGAATTCATTCCTCCAAGTGAAGGGAGCATGGAAGAGAGGATGATTGAGACCTTGCAGAAAATCATTGATACAAAAGACCAGCAGATTGAAGACCTGTCCGGGAAAATTGACCAACTTATTGAGCGGGACCACGAGACCAACATTTTGCTGAAAGGCATGCAGGACCGCTTGTTCTTGCTGGAGCGGGAAAACCCTCAAGATATACCAGAGGCAGGAAGGAAGAAAAAGAGCTAAAAAAAAGAACCCCGTTGGCGGGGCTCTTTTTGTTTTGTCCGCTATCCTTCGTCCTGCCAATCCTCATCTGAGTCATCATCCTCTTCCTCTTGCGTGAGCTCAGCGTCGTCTGGGTCGTCGGGGGAAATCTCTGGGGTTTCATCCTCGTCTTGCAGACGGGGAGCCCAGAGAAGATATTTTTCTTTCGGCATATCGTATGCTTTATAAGATTCAAACGAGAAAGGTCATTGTTGTTCGACCTTGTACAAAGCCCATTGTACTGAGCTAAAAGGCATTGTCAATATAACTTTTGCACAGGAGTGTCTGGCGTTGCAAAAAAGGGCGTTTTCTGCTATATTTTACTGGTATATTCCTGTGTTTTCGCTCCCGTAGTTCAACGGATAGAACAGAAGACTCCTAAGCTTCTGATGTAGGTTCAATTCCTGCCGGGAGCACAAAGAAGAAATGGGCCTGTAGCTCAACGGCAGAGCACCTGGCTGGCAGTCAGGGGGTTGTGGGTTCAAATCCCATCGGGTCCACCAATTGGGAGGGTTGGCAGAATGGCTATTGCGATGGTCCCGAAAACCATTGGGAGCAATCCCTTGCAGGTTCGAATCCTGCACCCTCCGCCAGTTAGGAAATGAAGTCGTTGGCCCGCCCGCCCCGCGGGCTCGCCAGCCGTTTTTCGCGGAAATTTCAAGCCGTTTTGAATTCAGTAAGGCCAGAAGCGGGCTTTTCTTGAAAGAATTAAATAATTTTGCTATCATAGTATTGTAATCAGTATAACATAAGTAATGATATCAAAGTATTGAAACTATGGCAACGATTGGCGAAAACATCAAAAAGGCACGAAATAAGCTTGGCTTGACCCAAGACGATTTAGTGAGAAAATCCGGCGTTAAACACACTACCCTTACCAAGATTGAGAGTGATGTTGTCGTCAAGCCAAGCGTGCAGACGGTCGCCAAGATCGCTAAAGCATTAGGTGTTCCAATGGAAGATTTGGTAAAATAAACAAAGATCGATAATTAAATTATAAACTAAAAAGAAGTAAACAATATGAATCCAAACAAAGCGTTGTGGGAGAAAGGCGACTTTACTGAAATTGCCGCCTTCATGCGTCAATCTGGCGAAGCAGTTGTTAAGTCTCTCGGAATAACGACACCGCTGCGAGTTTTGGACCTCGGCTGTGGAGATGGCACTACGGCAGTTCCTCTAGCCCTTTTGGGGGCTGAAGTTGTTGGAATTGACATTGCCAAGAACCTCGTTGACGCCGGAAACAAACGAGCCGCGGAGGCGGGTCTCAACAAACTGACATTTCAAGAGGGAGATGCGTGCAACTTGCAGGGAGTCAGCGACCATTCGTTTGATTTGACCCTCTCTGTCTTCGGCGCCATGTTTGCTCCCAAACCTTTCGACGTAGCTAAAGAGATGGTCCGGGTCACAAAACCCGGTGGTCGTATTGTGATGGGCAACTGGATCCCAAATGACCCAACTTCATTCGTGTCCCAGCTGCTGAAGATAAGCTCGTCGTTTATGCCTCCGCCTCCAGAAGGATTCATCAGCCCAATGACTTGGGGTGTGGATACTCACATCATTGAGCGTTTTGGCCAGGCCGGAGTGCCCAAGGAGAAAATATCCATGGTCAAGGACACGTTCTACTTCATATCGCCTGACAAGAGTCCAACACAGTTCATCGAATCATTTAGACAATTCTATGGCCCAACCATGAACGCATTCGAAGCGGCTGAAAAGAGCGGAACAGTGGAAGAGCTCCACAACCAACTTGTGGAACTGGCGAAAACACAGAACAAGAGCACGGACGGCAGCACTTCAATACCTGCCACCTTCTTGCGAGTGACTGTTAACCTTTGAGTTTGTGCTTGGCTAGTGGCGGCTTCAGGTTGCCAATCGCCTCCAATTAAAGTGGGTCATAATAAATAACAAATTATATGAAGAATTTACGGACAACAGGAGAAGCATTCTTGAAGGCGCTGTCGCTTCGTGACTTTAAACAAATGGAGACTTTCTTGGCACCAGATGTAAAGTTTCGC
>MHTT01000002.1 GCA_001823165.1 Candidatus Wildermuthbacteria bacterium RIFCSPHIGHO2_01_FULL_49_22b | reverse complement strand
GGTGGGATTCGAACCCACGATAGCCTTTCGGCTATACCACGTTAGCACCGTGGCCTGATCGGCCGCTCCAGCACCTCTCCTAACTCTTTTCACCCTACCTCATTTTTGATATATTTCAAGCTTTCAAAAGAGGAGGAAATATGATAGAGATAAGGTAGGTTGCCCGACAAAAGCCAAGCAGTTTACTTTTGTCCCCATAGCTCAGCGGATAGAGTGCGGCCCTGCGGAGGCCGAGACGGAGGTTCAATTCCTCCTGGGGACACACTTCAACCCATTCCATAAAGTCAGGGTTGCCCTGAAGGATTTGAAGGGCAACAAGTTCAGTGCAAGCATGAATCCCGTTAGAAGCTCAGTTTGTAAACATCTCCAATGTACTATGATTATCCATCATCGCAGTTTTAGCTTCTAACGGGATGAATCTTTCCACTCCACTCTCTGAAGTTCCGCGCATTGGGCCGGTCTACCAGAAGCGCCTGAAGGCAATAGGGATCACTTCAGTTCGTGACCTTCTTTTTCATTTCCCCCAGATGTACCAGGACCTTTCTGTCATCACTCCCCTTGCCAAGGCAAAGGAGGGCTCTGAATACTGTCTTAAAGGAACCTTGGGAGAACTCAAAGAAACAAGAACCTTTTACAAACGCATGTCGGTTCTGGAAGGCATATTTTCAGATGCCAGCGGGAGCATGAAAGTTGTATGGTTCAATCAGCCCTATCTTAAAGACGCCTTGCTCCCTGGGCAAGAGGTGTTTCTCGCCGGAAAGGTGGTGAGAGACAGCCGGGGCGTGTATCTTTCCAGTCCCTCGTATGAAAAAGCGGGGGCAACCACCATTCATACGGGACGCCTGGTTCCCCTCTACCGGGAAACCAGGGGGGTTTCTTCAAAATGGCTGCGCTCCGTCATCTTTATGGCCTTGCGCTCTTTGGAAAACATCCCGGAGTCATTTCCTCCTTTGCTGCTCAAGGAACGCGGCCTTCCCTTCCTCAAGGAGGCCTTGCGGGGCATTCATTTTCCCGGCACGCCCAGGGAAGCTGAACTGGCAAAGAAACGTTTCTCTTTTGAGGAGCTCTTTTCTATTTCCCTGTTTGTGCTGACGGAAAGAAAGAAACTGGCCCAGGTAAAGGCCCCGGTAATCGCCTTCCAGCCAGAAATTATGAAGCGCTTTACCTCCAAACTCCCCTTTGAGCTGACCGGCGCCCAGAAGAAAGCCGCCTGGCATATTTTAAAAGACATGGAAAAACCCCGCCCCATGAACAGAATCCTGCAGGGAGACGTGGGCTCTGGCAAAACCGTGGTGGCGGCCATGGCTGCCTTGGCCGCGCAAAAAGCGGGGTTCCAGGTGGCGTTCATGGCCCCTACGGAAATCCTGGCCCAGCAGCATTTCAAGACCGTGGGAGAATCGCTTGCTCCCTTCAAAGTAACCATCGGTCTTTTAACGGGAAAGTCAGATCGGTTCATTTCTCCAAAGCTTCCCAAGGACTTCATTGAGATTTCAAGAACAAAGCTGCTGCAAAAGACAAAGGAAGGGGGCGTGGATGTGCTCATCGGCACGCATGCTTTGATTCAAGATAAAGTAAAGTTTTCCAACCTTGCTCTTGTGGTTGTTGACGAGCAGCACCGCTTTGGCGTGCAGCAGAGAAAAAAACTCCAGCGCAGGGCACAGCTTGTCCCGCATTTTCTCTCCATGACCGCCACGCCCATACCCAGAACGCTGGCCATGACGGTGTACGGGGACTTAGATCCAACCGTCATTGACGAGCTCCCCAAAGGAAGAAAGAGGGTTGAAACCAAGATTGTGGCTCCAGAGGAAAGAAAAAAGGCATACGAGTTCATGCAAAAACAGGTGAAGGCAGGAAGGCAGGTGTTTGTGATTTGTCCCCGCATTGAAAAACCGCAGGAGGGAGAATCGCTGGAGATAAAAACAGTGAAAGAAGAGTATGAGAAGCTTTCCCAAGAAGTGTTCCCCGAGTGTAAGGTTGAAATGCTCCATGGAAAAATGGGGCCTGCGGAGAAAGAGCAAATTATGCGGCGCTTTGCAAGGGGAAAAACAGACATTCTCGTTGCGACCTCCGTGGTTGAGGTTGGCCTGGACATTCCCAACGCCACCGTCATGCTCATTGAGGGAGCGGAGCGCTTCGGCCTGGCTCAGCTCCACCAGTTCCGAGGAAGAATTGGGAGGGGCAGACACCGCTCCACGTGCCTGCTGTTTTCTGAATCATCTTCGCAAAAGACGCGGCAGCGCCTCCGGGCACTCCTGGAATCTGACAGCGGATTTGAGCTGGCCGAAAAAGACATGAGGATGCGGGGACCGGGGGACTTTGCGGGAAACAAGCAATGGGGGCTTCCCGACTTTGCCATGGAAAACCTTGCTAACCTTGTTTTGGTCCAAGAGGTGAGGGCGGCGGCAGAAAAGCTTTTAGAGCAAGATATCTCTTTGAAAAACCACCCGCTGTTAAAGAAACGGGTGGATGAACTCCGAGAAAAACTGCACCTGGAGTGAATTCTCAATCTGCGACTCTCAATTTTCAATAAATTTTAGTTGCGCGTCTTGGGAGTTACCCAAAAACCGAGGTATTTGCCCAGCATCCACCTGGTTTGCGCCTCAATGCTGGGAAACGCCATCAGGAATATCATGGACAAGGGCAGCAATATCCACTGAGCGACAAACCAGAATGCTTTCATTCTTCCAAAGCTCGGCTTTTTCCGGGGAAGCAGATACAAGCTCAAAACCCCTGTTCCAACAAGGCCGAGCATGGAAAAGGTGAGGATGCTGCTTACAAACCGGGGAAGGTTGTAGGAAAGAAGGGTTTCAGAAAAGGCATCTCCTCCCAGCAGTAAGGGCAACCATCCTAAAGCAAAGATGAGCAGGGGAGCTGCTGCCCAGGACCAGTGGCTCTCCAAAAGCTCCAGGCCTAGGGACAGCTTTCTTTTTGGGGGAATGGCCCCCTCTTTCAAGAACCCAAAGAGCGCATATGCTATCTCCCCTGCGCCGTAGGCCCACCTCCGGTGCTGACGGTAGATATTTTGCAGAGTAGCGACAATACTCTTTGCCGCGTTGGCATCCATGGACACGGGATAGTACAGGGACTGCACCTTGTAGTTTCCTTGATACCGGAAAAAGCACTGCCAGAAGATGTGCGAATCGTCATTGACCACGTTCGGGGCTCGAAAATCCACGTCCACCAAGGCCTGAAACGCCATTGCGTGAGAAGAAAAGGTGACGAGCTTCTCGGGCCTCTGCTGGTTCATGGTGTGCCAGAAGGTGGAAGAAAAAGCAAACACCCGGGAAATAGGGGGTGCCTGCCAGATGTTGTTTATGTACAGGGGGATGGGCTGAAAACTCGTCTGGGTCCGATGGGGAGTATTCAGGTAATACCAGGCAAGACAGGAGAAGTACTGGGGATATACTATCGTGTCCGCGTCCAGGGACGAAACAATGACGTTGTGGTAAGGAATACAGAGAGGGTCAATGATATCCTTTTTTGCGGCCCTTGCGGCAAACGATTCGTTGGCCCCTTTCCCCGCAATCTCTCCCGCAACGCCGTCTGGGTGTTCTGTCACCAGAAACCGAAAAAACCGGCTCGCAAACTCTTGTTTCACGGACTGCGCCTTCTCTTTTCCTTTCTCTCCCTCTCGCTGCTCAATGCCCACCACTACAATCATCCTGTCTTTAGGATACACGCTCTCGGTGAGCGACATGAGGGTGGTTCTCAATACTTCCGCGGGTTCCTGGTACGTGGGAATAATAACAAGATGGTACAGGTCTCTCCAAGGGGGAAACTTTCTAAGTTCCTGAATCCAGTCCTTTTTTTCATTCACCCTCATCTGGCGATAGCCAGCCCACAGATGAAAGGCAAAGTACACCGTGCGCGACAGCCAGTACACCACAAACGCCATAATGAAAAAGGCAACCCAAAGGGGTTGCAGCCAGGAAAAAAGCACGGCGAAAGCAAAGCTTCCCCAGACAAGAATGCCGGGGAGCATTTCCAAAAACCGGTAGAGCCGTCTATCTCCTCTGCTTTTGAGGTCAGACGCCCTGCCCACGTGAAAATAGTTGTCTGGAAGAGACATAAAAAGGCGGTCCCAAGGGGATTCGAACCCCTGTTGGCGGAATGAAAATCCGCTGTCCTGGGCCAGGCTAGACGATGGGACCAAACACCCCCTAGGGTAGCTTGAAAACGCACAAAAGGCAAGGCGGCAAAGATGCGGGGACGGGACACCTTACCCTATACCTTACAATTATAAATAAAAGGTTGACAATTATTTGCCGGCGTGCTATCCTCTCCTCATGGATACAAAGCAGAAAATAGCGGACTTCTTGCGCGGGAAAAAACGCGCCACCTCAACAGAGATTGCCAGAGATCTTAACTTTTCACGCCAGTATGCCAGCCAAGTACTGCATGGGATGGCGCTTGCCGGGCAGGTAAAGAAGTTTGGGTCTACCCGCGGCGCGTTTTACGTCCTCCCAGAACGCGTTGACGAACTGGGTCCTGCGGCAAGCCGGCGCCGCCTTCGCAACCGCAACCTCAAAGAACATGAGGTTTTTGAGCGGTTTGTCGCGGCATCTCCCGCGTTTCAGGCCGCACCAGAAAACATCCGAGGCATTCTCTCGTACGCCTTTTCTGAAATGCTCAACAATGCCATTGAACACTCGCAATCTCTGTTTATTGAAGTTCACCTAGAAAGCGACCTGCACACAATCCGCTTTCAGGTGAGCGATTTTGGCGTTGGAGTATTTCGAAACGTCATGAAGCAGCGCGGGCTTAAGTCGGAGTTAGAAGCAATGCAGGACTTACTGAAGGGCAAAGTTACCACCGACCCGAAGGCCCATACGGGAGAGGGTATTTTCTTCACTTCAAAGGCGGGCGATCGCTTCTTGCTGGAAAGTTTCGGATACCGGATGGTCGTAGACAACCTCCTTCCCGATGTCTTTTTCCAGCAGGAAAAGCGAGTAAACCGAGGAACTCGCGTAACCTTTGCAATAGCACGAAAGAGCCCAAGGCGTTTAAACGATTTATTCAAGGAATACCAGTCAGGGCCCGGGAGCTACGCCTTTGATAAAACAGAGGTTCACGTTCGTCTTTTTACCATGGGCACCATATACGTATCGCGCTCCCAGGCGCGCCGCATCCTTGTAGGCCTTGAGAAGTTCAAAAAAATCATCCTTGACTTTGAGCGCGTCCCCAACATTGGGCAGGCATTTGCGGACGAAATCTTCCGCGTTTTCCAAAGCCGCCATCCGAACATTTCCATTGTTCCGCTCAACATGAATGAAACCGTCCGTTTTATGGTACAACGCGTCGAAAAGCCATCCCGCCAATGACTATCCTGGGCATTGAAACCTCGTGCGACGACACAGGCATTGCTGTTATTGAAGGCAAGGGAAAAACATTCCCCCGTTTTTGCATTCTCTCAAATATTGTCGCTTCCCAAATAGAGGTGCACAAGAAATACGGAGGAGTATATCCCCGCTTGGCGAAACGGGAGCATCAGAAAAACCTGCCCGTTGTGCTGAAAAAAGCGCTGCGCAAAGCATCCCTCAATTCTGTACAGGTGTTTCATATTGATGCTGTGGCCGTAACCTATGGTCCGGGGCTTTCCCCGTGCCTTTGGGCGGGAATCAACTTTGCAAAAGAGCTTGCCAAAAAGCTGGATGTTCCGATTATTCCTGTGGACCACATGGAAGGACACTTGCTTGTTGGTTTGTTTGCGCAAACCAACAAGAATAACCAGGAGACAAGAAACAAATTACAAACAAATCACAAATTCCAAATCACAAATTCCAAACGCGTTTTCCCGGCTGTTGTATTGCTCGTATCTGGGGGACATACCCAACTGCTTTTGATGCAAGGCATTGGCAGATATAAGCTGTTGGGAGAAACTAGGGATGACGCAGCTGGAGAGGCCTTTGACAAAACAGCGCGCATTCTCGGCTTAAGCTTTCCGGGTGGTCCGAAAATAGCAAAACAGGCTGCAGCAGCATACAAAATACAAGATACAAAATACAAAATACATCTTCCCCGTCCCATGCTTCACGCAAAAAACCTTGACTTTAGCTTCTCCGGGCTCAAGACCGCAGTTCTGTACGATTCTCAAAAGCGCACAAAAAAAGTCAGGGAATCTGCGGCATACGTGCGGGCCATGGCAAAAGAAATCCAACAGGCAATCGTTGACGTTCTTGCGGCAAAAACCCTGAAGGCCGCTGCCCAACAGGAAGCCAGGAGTATTATCTTGGGCGGAGGGGTTTCCGCCAACAGCGAGCTTAGAAAACAGCTAAAGCGAAAAGTGAAAGAAGAGAAATTCAAGGTTCAGCTTTTCTTCCCTGCCCCGCAACTTGCAACCGACAACGGTATCATGCCCTGTCTCGCAGGATACTTTGCACTTCAAAGTGGCAATTATCTAAAAGACCCGCGGCCTATTGAAGCCCATCCAAATCTTAAACTCTGCTCAAACTCTAATGCTACATAGCATTAGAGTTTGAGCAGAGTTTTTGAATTTGTATCCTGTAAGATATAATATATCAACAAATTCATGAGAGACCTAGAAAAAGCATACAATCCGCAAACAACAGAAGACAGAATCTATCAACTCTGGGAAAAGAGTGGTTTTTTTAGCCCCGACGCGCTACGCGGTCTGGGCTCCAACACCAAAGGTCGTCGGAGTCCAGAAAGGCCATTCACCATTATTATGCCCCCCACCAACGCGAACGGTTCTCTTCATGCCGGCCACGGTCTGGTTTTGACTATTGAAGATATTATGACGCGCTACAAAAGAATGCGGGGGTACAAAGCGCTGTGGCTACCTGGACTTGACCATGCTGGCTTTGAAACGCAGGTGGTGTATGAAAAACAATTGGAGAAAGAAGGCAGGTCTCGTTTTAAAATGAAGCCGCAAGAACTCTATAAAGAAATTATGGAGTTCACCATGCGCAATAAAAAGAATATTGAAAATCAGACCAGAAAGATGGGCGCTTCCTGCGACTGGTCGCGAGAAAGGTTTACCCTGGACTCAAGCATAGTCAAGACAGTCTACTCCACTTTCCAAAAACTCCATAAGGACGGGCTGATCTATCGGGGCAGGAAAATAATCAACTGGTGCCCAAAGCACCAAACCTCGCTTTCCGAACTAGAGACCTCAGACGTTGAGCGGGTTGATACGTTCTACTACTTGAAGTACGGCCCTTTTACCATTGCTACGGCGCGGCCAGAAACAAAGTTCGGAGATAAATACGTGGTGATGCACCCGAAAGATCCAAGATACAAACAGTACAAAGATGGACAAAAGATAAAAGTGGAATGGATAAACGGCCCTATCATGGCCACGGTCATTAAAGACGAGGCAATAGATATGGAGTTTGGGACAGGGGCAATGACCATTACTCCATGGCATGACGCTGTTGACTTTGACATTGCAGAACGCCATGGCTTAGAAAAGGAACAAATCATTGACTTTCGAGGACGTCTCTTGCCTATTGCCGGAGAGTTCTCTGGAATGAAAATTATTGAAGCAAGGCCGCGCATCGTGGAAAAGTTAAAAGCAAAAGGCCTCCTGGCAAAGACCGAAAAGAACTACAAGCATACCGTAAAAACCTGCTACAAATGCGGTGCCCTTATTGAGCCGCAAATCAAAGATCAGTGGTTTGTAAAAATGAAACCTTTGGCTGAACGTGCCATCCAGGCAATTGAAAAAAATGAGGTTGTTTTTATCCCAAAGCAATACAAGAAAATATCCCTGCACTGGCTCAAGAATATTACTGACTGGAATATTTCGCGCCAGATTGTTTGGGGTATTCCTATTCCGGCAAAAATCTGCCAAGGATGCGGCGCGGGTATTGTTGATGTTGAAAACAAAATCAAAGCCTGCCCGCAATGCAAAAAAGCGGTGAAAAAAGAAATGGACACTTTTGACACCTGGTTTTCTTCTGGACAATGGCCGTTCGCGACTCTCGGCTATCCCGACGCCAAGGACTACAAAACATTCTACCCAACAGACGTTATGGAAACGGCCGGGGAGATCATATTCTTCTGGGTGGCCCGCATGATTATGCTGGGATTGTACGTTACGAAAAAGGTGCCTTTTCACACGGTGTATCTCCATGGGCTTGTCTTGGATGCGCAAGGCAAAAAAATGAGCAAGAGCCGCGGCAATGTTATCAACCCCTTGGACATTACAGCAAAATATGGGACAGACGCCTTCCGCATTGGCCTCATAGTAAGAAATACCCCGGGAACCTCCCTTGCCCTGGATGAAAACCGCATTCGCGGATACCGGAACTTTGCAAATAAGCTCTGGAACGCTTCCCGTTTTGTGCTTATGAATCTGAAGGATTTCAACCCAAAAACAAAATCCGGGCTGACTCTTGCAGATAAAAAGATTCTCAAGAATCTTCACGCTCTCACAAAAGAAACTACGAAGCTGATGGATTCCTTCAAATTCTACAAGGCCTCTGAAGTCCTATACCATTATTTCTGGCACACCTTTGCAGATAAAATCATTGAGGCGCAAAAACCGCGGCTCAACTCAAAGAACAAGAAAGAACGCGAGGCCGGCCAATACCTGCTCCTGGAAATTCTGCAGACCAGCCTAAAACTCCTGCATCCCTTTATGCCTTTTATCACCGAAGAACTCTACCAGCGGCTTCCTCTGAAAAACAAAAGGGGAACCTTAATGATTGAATCCTGGCCAGCATGAATTACCTAGTGTTTTTGCTGTTTGGATTGGTACCGAGCTTAATCTGGCTTGCCTTCTATTTGAGAAAGGATGCGCACCCAGAGCCCAACTCCATGATTCGCAAGGTGTTTTTCTGGGGCATGCTGGCAACCCTTCCTGCCATTGCCCTGGAACTCACGCTGCGGTCCCTGTTCTCACTGCTCCCCCTGCCTCCGGCAATCATCCTTGTTCTCTATATCTTTTTGGGAGTTGCCCTGGTGGAAGAGCTGTTCAAGTTCCTGGTGGTCAGGGTCTTTGTATATAAGAATAGGGCCCTTGACGAACCCTTAGACCTTATGCTCTACATGATAATTGCGGCCCTTGGGTTTGCCGCTTTTGAGAACATTCTCATTCTTTTTGGCTTGGGTCCCGCCTCTCCCTTTTCTAACATTGCGGCCTTAACCTTGGCGCGCCTGGTAGGGGCCACCTTCCTGCACGCCCTAACGTCTGGAACCCTGGGGTACTTTCTCGCAAGGTCGTTCTTTGACCCCGCAAAGAAACACGGGTACCTGGTTTTTGGTCTGTTCTTGGCAATCCTCTTGCACGGCTTCTTTAACTTCTATATACTAGAGATGGAGGGGGTCCAAAAGCTCCTGGTGCCGGGAGTCATCTTAGCGGGACTGGCAATTTTTGTGTCAACGGGCTTTCGCCAACTAAAAAGAATAACAGCATCAAAGCAATAACATGTCTTCATTTTTTGAAAAGCTAAAAAACAGCATGGGGGTTGAGGAAGAAGAGAATGAAAAAGAGGAACAGGAGAAAGAAGAGGGAAAACAAAAACAAAAAAAGGAAGAGAAGCCCTCTTCTGTGAAAGCTGCGGAGGGCAAGGAAAAGAAAGTGCAGGTGAAATCCTTAAAGAAAGAAGACGCGGCTCCCTCACACGAGCAGGCCCCGGACTGGTTTGAGCCGGAGGGAGAGCTGGCGGTGGACGTGTACCAGACGGATGATGAAATCGTTATTCAATCCACTATTGCGGGGGTAAAGCCAGAAGACCTGGACATTTCCATTGAAAACGACACCGTCATCATTTCAGGAGAACGGAGCAACACCGTTCAAGACCAAGGCAAGAACTACTTTTTCCAGGAATGCTTTTGGGGTGCTTTTTCCCGCCAGATTATCTTGCCAGAAGAGGTGGACGGCTCCCGGGCGGAAGCCACCATGAAAGACGGGGTTTTCACCCTGCGCCTGCCAAAGATTGAACGCCAGAAGGTGCGCAAGGTAAAAGTCCACGGTTAGAACTTGCTAAAACTTGGTTTAGCCAAGTTATCCACAGACTCTCGTACAGATGCGGGGGTTTTGGTTGTGCCGGGAGAGAGAGTCGAACTCTCAAGGGTTTCCCCACTGGCTCCTAGGGCCAGCGCGTTTCCCAGTTTCGCCATCCCGGCAAGAGCGTCTGCCAGCCTGTCCCGTACCTCCGCCTCAGGCGGATGGCTCGGGGTTCCGCCACGGGCGCCTGGGCTTTAATGGTAACCCAAAGAGAGGAAAAATCAACTTTTCTTAGTGAGGCGTTTAACTAAAAGAATGGAACCTGCGTTTACCAGCATCCCCATTGGAATATCCACAAAATAATGCTGGGCGAATAAAACGGTGCCGAGCATGGAAAGAAGGGCAAAGGGCAAGACAGCCAGCCCAAGCCATCGATGAGCCCGCCAGGCATAGTATGCCAAAAGGGTTGCCCATGCCACATGGGCGCTTGGCATGGTGGTGGTGGGAAGGTAAGAAAGCCCCTCCTTCCTTTCCCTTATATACGAAAGAAAAGAGCGGATCTCTTCCTGCGGGCGGTAGTCGTTCACATACTCTTGCACCAAAGGAGGAACCGAGAGACCATAGACGTTGTCAAGAAAACGGTCGTGGGGGCTCATTGCAGGGAAAAGGGTCCACCCCAGAAAAAGAATCATAATGCCTGCAAAAAACGCGGCAACAGCTTCCCGGAAGATGTTTCTTCTCCAAAAAAAAGCATAGAACGCAAAAGCCAAAAGCGCCATGCCAAGGTAGAGAAAAGAAACCTCCACAAGTTTTACAAACCACCCAGGCCATGCTCCCAGCCCCAAAGAAAGGGAAGGATAGATTCCCGTAAGAAAGAAATCCCATTGCAAAAGAAGTTCGTCTTTGAGGTTAGAAGCGTTAAACAAGTTCAGCTGCCCGATTGCCAAAGACATAACATAGAACCCAATAATCAAAGGGGCAACCAGAAAGAGCAGGTCTTTGCCCAGACGCGAAAAGTAATGCCTTGCTTTCTCCACCCTTTCCTTAGAAAAGAAGGCAAGGGGATTTTCTCCCCTCATGCCAGCGGCAAACAAAAACACGGCGAGGCGCACGCTTCCCGCCCCATACCCCACCAAGGCAAGCCAAAAAAGAAAAGACCTCACGCCCTGGGTATTCAGACGAAGGTAATAAGAAAAGGCGTCTCCTTCCCCTCCTTTATTGAAAAAACTCAAGAGAAGATAAGCTACTCCAAGAAAAAAGATGGCGAGCCACACGACCGCCTCTGGTTTGCGGAGTTTTTCCCGTATCTTTTCCATCTCTTTTATTATACAGTATACAAAACAAATCAGCCCCCGGCATAATCTCCAGGGGCTTCTTTGTTTTCGTTTTCGGTAGTTATCCTACAATGTTTTTAAGAACCGCGGGGATTGCCCTTGCTGCCAAAGCAACAATGATTCCAACTGCCGCCCAGATGATTTTCTGGCGCGCTTCTGAAACGCTCTCTGGCTTTCCCCCTGCCGTCACAAACTGCATTGCGCCTATAATGATAAAGATCACCGCGAGAAGGAGAAAAAGCACAAAAACCCAGTCCGTAATGTTCTCCACAAGATTAACAAGTCCTGTGGCAGTTGTGATGGAGGTAGGAATTTTATCGGCTTCGTCCACTGTTTCCTGCACAGCAGAAACTGCCACCGGAACGGCTGCCGCGGCAACTAAAGACAAGAGGACAAATACTGCAAAAAGTTTCTTCATTTTTTATCGTTAGAACTTTTACCTGTTCAATGTTGTCATGTAAACAAACCGACCTTTTATTATTGTACCATACCAGGGGAGGTGTCAACCCCGCTCTTGTGCACAAGGGCGGGGTCAAACCCCCAAGAGCCCCTGCACAACAGCAACAATACCCTTTGAAAGCAGTATAACCAGCAAACCGACAAATGTCCAGACCAGCGCCTTTTTTGCCCGGGAAACCTGCTCTGGGTTGCCGCTTGCCGTCACAAACAGGAAGGCAGATGCCAGAATGGCCAGGGGGGCCGCCACCAAGGCAATCATAAACAGAAAGTTCAATATGGTGTTGAGCACTGCGGCAAAGGTCGTCGCCCGCAAGGGATTTGGGAACTCGCCGGGGACAACGGTTATCGCTGTGCACTCTCCTTTTGTCGGGTCGTCTTGCCTGGGCTCGCATTTTAGTCCTTTCTGGCAGACAAACCTGGGGTCAGCCCCCGGGTCGCACTCGGCCCCGGCTCCCGGAAGTTCTGCTCCCGGGGGCGCTTCTTCTGGAGGCAAAGCTCCAATATCGACAACCCCTTCACAGTTGCTCATATTGCCAGCTTTGTCTTCTACAACTAGCTTTACCGTATATTTCTCGACGGCGCTGTAGGTGTGGTCAATTCCAAGGCCGCTGTCCGTCTTTTTGGTGCCGTCGCCAAAATCCCAGGTATATTTGGCTCCTTCTTCCCGTCCCCCTGGCACAAAGCTTACTTTGAGAGCACGACCAGAAAAACCAATCGTGCATGCAGGCGGGGTTTTGTCTACCTGCACCTTGACGGGGCGGGATTCCTTGTCCCACTTGCCGGCGCGGTCTGTCGCGTGAATGCCGTACCAATATACTCCGCCTGTCGTGAGGTCGTTGTCTGTGTAAAGTCCAGTGTCTCTTGCGGAACTTGTGAAGCCCTCGGTTTTTTCATAAATGGGGTTGGCCTGACCGTTTCCGGGGTTTTTCCATTCTTCATCCTGAAGCGTACCATCCTTGTTGGCGTCAAAAGCCCTGTATATCTCAATCTTGCTTAAACCAGAGCCCCCGCTGTCTGTTGCTTCCCAAGAAACATGGGGGTTGGGATTTTGGGTGTTCACCCAGTCGGGTGCATCCGGCTCAACCGTAAACTCGCGAATCCTGGGCGCCTCATCATCTATGTCCACCGTAGCAGTGCATTGAGAGGAAACGTTGCCGGCCTCGTCTTGCGCACGCAGCTTTGCTGTATATCTTCCCGGTCTGTAGCGGTGGTTAATAAAACTAAGCTCTATACTTGTTGGTTCCGAGTCATCTCCAAACTCCCAAAAATATTTTTTGGTCAGCTGCGCGTCGGAAGGCGCTAAAAGCAACACCCGGGTTCCTTCCTCGTTCGTCTCCCCATAGCGCACATCTACCCTAAGGTTGCAACTTGCAAGAGACGGGGCTTTTGTGTCTACTTTGACGGTGATTGTGTCTTTCCCAGCATCTGCTTCGGTGATTCTGTTGCCTGCCCTATCAACTACATGCAAACCATAAGTATAGGTTTCTTCCACTCCAAGAGAGAAGCTGTCTGTAAAACTTCCAGGCGTTGCGTCCGTGGTGCCAGAAAAGGTCTTGGGCCGGATACTGGGATGAAGAGCCCAGGCTTCATTGCCTTCGCTGGCCTTCTTGCGCCACAGCTCCACCTGCCGTAGTCCAGATAAGGCATCTGCAACTTCGTACTCAATGGTAAGGGTGCGGTTTTCAATATTAACGGGGTCGGCGCCGGCGGGATTGGTTTTTTCAAACTTGGCAATCGTGGGAGGGGTTGCGTCAACTTGCACCTTGACGGGGCGGGATTCCGTTGTCAGATTGCCGGCGCGGTCCAACACATGCACGCCGTACCAATAGACGCCGTCTTGGGGACTTTCTGTTGGGCAGTCATCATCTTTGCTTTCTGTACTTTCGTTGCTGTCGCAGGTCCAAGCATCCACATACGGCTCTGTCGGCGCTGTCCTGCGCATGTCTGCCCGTTCCTCCCAAACACAGGTATCTTTCCCTTCTTCGTCTTTATCCCTG
>MHTT01000001.1 GCA_001823165.1 Candidatus Wildermuthbacteria bacterium RIFCSPHIGHO2_01_FULL_49_22b | reverse complement strand
GTATTAACGTTAAATATGAGTATCCCCTGGTCCCCCAGGAGCTCGCATGCTTGCGGAATGACATCAAAATGCTCGCAGTATTGGTTGTTCAGACCGTAGCAGCCCTGGGGGTTGTCCGCCACGATGAACTCATACTTGCCGCGGTGAGCAGGGTTCTTTATCTCTTGAATGGAATCAACAATCTTAATT
Organism: Candidatus Wildermuthbacteria bacterium RIFCSPHIGHO2_01_FULL_49_22b; assembly: GCA_001823165.1. Taxonomy (GTDB): domain Bacteria; phylum Patescibacteriota; class Minisyncoccia; order Minisyncoccales; family UBA10102; genus 01-FULL-49-22b. Next base: position 32,701 of record MHTT01000001.1, on the reverse strand, counting down.
TCTGCCTGCGGGACGTTCCTGGCCAGCCCCTCTTTGAACGCAAGTTCTACCTCCCAGGCATCCAGGGACTTCACCCGGTCGGCATACGCTGTCGTGTGCCAGTCCCCTTCCCGGGCAAAGAGCTCCAGCGCATGAAAAGAAGAAAGGTTATATCCTTCTTTCTCCAAGCGGGCTATTACCTGTTCCATTGCATCTTTGTCCATGCTGCTATCCCTGCCGCTCAAGCTTCTCTTTCGTTATATTCCCTTCCATCAAGATTTCCAAGCTCCGGGGGCCGTGGTTAAACAAGAGGTCCACAATGCTCATGTGGGAAAGAAATTCTCCGTGAAGCTGCAGGTATTGCGGATGCTGGTAGTCCTGAAAGTAAAGCTTGATGCCAGCTTTTATAAAATCTTCTCTTTTCGCGTAGTCCTTGCCCAACGCCCCAAAAATGTAGAGGTCAGCTCCCAGCTTCTTGCACATGTCCAAGACAAAGTCCGACTTTTTGCCTTCTACTCCCAGCTCCGAGGTCTTCCAAAACCCTCCCTTGATGCCCAGTTCCTGGAACAGCCAACGAAGGATATGCTCGTTTAGTTGCGCAATATACTGCCAGTCGCGCTTGTACACATCTTCAAAGAAATCCGCGTACCGAGAAAAGTACGGGGCCTTGCCGTAATTAATCTGCAGGGCCTTCCAGTGCTTGCGCCTCCAATCCAGGACGTTGTTAATCTCTATTTCCCGCGTCTCCTTGTCCCGATACCCTTTCCTCTGCACGGGCACGGTGAGCCACATGGGGCCCTGGGGGGTCTTAATCCTGTTGCGATTCATGAACTCTTTTGGCAGGTACTGCACGCTGTCCACCAAACAGAATCCGTCAGCTAAAGCCGCCTTGTGAAACAGGCCCAACCAGGGAAGATACAGGGGCTGGTGGGCGGTGAGAATCATAGCTTCTATCCTAAGAGAAATTTCTACTCTCGTCAATATAAACAAAAAGGCCCCTGCGTCATCGCAGAGGCCTCCCAGCTGTCAACTACAAGAGCAGGATTGCACTCACTCCCAGAAGCACTGCCACCACCCCTAAAAGCCGGCGCCGTTCCAGGCGCAAGCCCAGCAAGGGAACGGAAAGAAGAGTAAGGTACAATACGTTCGTGCTAAAGAGCGCTTCATGGTAGGCGGGGTTTGGAGCTAACTCAATCCCCATCACAATGAAATAGTTCGCCCCCATCGAGAAAAGCCCTCCAAGCCCCACAAATAAAAAGAGCGGCCCTAGATGTTCTCTGTTTTTGCGGACATCCTCTTGAATCGCGGCTCTGCTGAAGAGGGCGAATAACGCAAGCTGCGTGCCGAACCCTAAGAAGTTTATCTCATTTGGTCCAAAACCCCCAATTAATGTTGCTTCTTTCAGGCCCAATACGACAAATACCATGCCGGCGAGCGCAAGAAATGAGGGGAGCAGCCACCGTCTGCTGCTGGTGCCATCCGCCTTATCTTGATTTCGTTTCAAGACGAGGAGAACAACCCCCGCAAGCATGAACACCGTTCCTAGGAAGTTTCCCCATCCCAAGGGGCTCTGGAAGAAGAGGACAGAGAGAATCGCTAAGGGGATCGGGGAGCTGCTTATGATTGCTCGCGCATACCCGGGATTGGGAGCTCTCTGAACCGCAATGTAGTTTGCCAGATTCACCCCCATTGCCACGACTCCAACTGCCACCATCACTCCAAGAAAAAGTGGAAACGATTCTGCAAACCACATCGTGGTAAGCGTGCCCGAGAGAACATTGAGTACCGCAAATCCCAAGAAAATTACGGTGATGTTAAAAACCAGGACAAGCCGTGGAGAGAAACCCAGATCGGTAAGTCTCCGTACACACAGAAATGCCCCTGTAACCGCAGACGCGGCAATGAAGGAATAAATAAACCAAGGCATCGCTATCACCTCCTGCGAAATGATCTGTCTACCATATCATAGCCGATTCCACTAATCGGTCAAGATTTCCGTGCTAGGATAACATACTCTGCCCCTTCCATGAGGGCTCCGGTTTTATTGTACACCTCCCGAAGGGTAGAGTTCATGATGTTCTCTATGGAGAAAGCCCCAAACAACTCCAGGACGTCTTTGAGGTCCATATAATGCGTAAAACCCACAAACCTCCCGGTCTTCGTGTCTTTATACGTACGGGGCTCAACCTCTTGGCCGCTCTGAGCCATGCGAGGGTGCTCCGTGTTGTACATGAAACTCACAAACAGTCCACCGGGCTTGAGCATCCGATGCACCTGGACAACCGCTTCCTTGACGTTTTCCCACCGGTTTGCGTACAGGCTCGCTCGGTCAAGAACAAAGTCAAACTTCCCATCCTCGTAGGGGAGGTAAAGGAAGTCCCCAACAACAAATTCTCCCTTCAGGCCCTTTTCCCGGAAGCGCTCTTTGCATATCTCAATGCCGGAAGCGGAGCCGTCTATGCCGTATACGGTAAAGCCGTTCTCCGCCAGGAACATTGCGTTGTTCCCGGCTCCGCACCCAACATCAAGCATAACAATCTTGCTGCGCTCTTTTCTTGGGACGCCGAAAAACTTCTTTGCCACAATGCTCACCACTAGGTCGTAGGGATACCTGGGCGCTCCCTCATAGGGATAGCCCTCACGTTTGGCCTTGCCATAGTAGTCCTCTTCCCAGGCAGAATCAAAGCTCTGCTTCATATAATAGGATGCGTTACATGCCGGATAACGGGTTCTGCTCCCAGGCCCTCTTTAAAAGCAAGGAGCGAGGGGTTTAGTTCTCTGTTTTCCATGCATAGACCCATATTCAACCAGGAAGCCCCTTGGGAAGCCGCAAACTCCATACACACAAAGTAGAGAAAAGAGGACGCAGAAACTGCACTTGCGAGATCGCTCGCAAGGTAGTACACCTCCCAGACCCTGGGAGTGGTGCGCACAAGGTATGCCCCGGCAACAAGCGCACCTCCTGCTTCCCTAAGCAGAAGGAGGGCCTGTTCATCTCCCAGGAGGTCGCGCAGGCAGAGGAGTTCTGCGACAGAATGGCTCGGAACGGCATCGTGGCGCTTGAGGGTCGCTTCCAGGAGGGCGTAGAACCCTTGGTAGTGTTCGTCAGAAGATCCCTGTTCTACGCGCGCCCCTTTGCATTGCGCCTGGCGGATTTCGTTTCTCGCGCTGTGCTTACGCACCGTAGAAAGCAGGTCTTGGCCGCCAGGGGGAAGTTTCTTAAAGACACCCAGCTGCTCCTCCAGCCGGTAACTGCGGCCGAGAAAAAACACAAGGGCATCGCTGTATTCCTTCCACAGGGGGCGTTCTGCCAGGCGCATAACGATGTTCCCATTGTAAAAGCTGTGAACCGCTTCTACAAGACTCTCTAAGGCAACTGCGTGGTGGTACCCCTCCCGGATAACAGGGCCGCCGTAGGGGGACCCTAAATGGGAAACAAACCCTTTTCTTGTCTTGCATGAAGGCACCACGGCAACGAGTTTTGTCCCGTCCCGCACGAGAATGCTCGTGTCTTCAAACCGGCCCCGCGGATGGTAGCTCAAAAACTTCCTCGTATGATAAATCGTTCCATTTACAGAATCTTTGCGCACAAACTCATCCCATTCTTGTTCCATGCCCGGGTTGTAACGTTCAATAGAAATTTGCATATCAAGAAAAAAGAGAACGAAAGATTACAGCATTTCCCTCGTCTTCTTTCAGCGAATGAAGGTGTTCTCGGGGAGTTTCCAGGGTCACCAAGGCCTGGGGGACAGAACGGATGCACTCTGCAAAAAACGCAAGGTCAAACTCCCCAGCTTTGAGCCCAAGATGATTATCTAGCGTCTGGGAAAAATCCCCGTCTGATATATGGAACAAAACGGGTTTTAGGCTCAGCAACTCGTCAAAATATTCCTTTGGATTCCTTCCCAGGCTTCGGGCAGCGCGCATGGCATGATAAAGGTCCAGGCAGAAATTAAACTTGTCTTGCATCAGAAGCTCCAGCTGCTCTTTTGTATACCCCGCATGCTCAACCACCTGTCCATAGTCCAGCCCAAAACTTGCCATATTCTCAATGACAATGCGCTTGTCTGCAGGTTCGTCTTTGAGAAACTCCAGCACATTCTCCATGGCAGAAAATCCTGGCTTGCAAAATCCGGGATGGAACACAATGAACCGCGCTCCCAATAGGTCAGCCCACGCACGTGCGTCCTCCAGGCTTTTTCGCGTTACCTCAAGGCGCTCGGGATCCGCAGGGTTCGGACCCCACGTATCGTGAGCGGCATGGAGCACGTAGGGAAGCCCGCTCTTCTGGAAAGGCACCGGGTCGGTTCCCGGCACCACCATCAATTCCACATACTGAAACGTTCCCTTTGCTATCAAGGACTCTGCTTGCCCCAGGACGTCTCCGTTTGTGGACCAAAGCTTCAATCCGAGCTGCATAAAGGTGTTAGGAAATAAGATTCTTGCCTGTCTTGATAATGCGAGAAACGTCTTTTGCTCGCAAGGAAGGGTGCACGGGCAAAGAGAGCATGGTTTGAAAGGCGCATTCTGTATTCGGGAACTTTCCGGCCGAAAGCCCAAGACGCCGATGGAGCGGCTGCATCGCCCGGCTCAGAACGCGCGTCTCCGCCCCGGCTTCTTTGAACCTTTGCCGCAGCAATTCCGGGCGCTCCACCTTGACAAAAAAACGATAAAAGTTTGGCTGCCGTCCCGCAAGACAAGGCGGCCAGCAGCGCTCTGCCGGGAACGCCCGCAGGTAGGTCTCTGCCGTCTGCCTCCTTTTCTTGAGAAAGTCCGGGAGCTTGCGGAGCTGCGCCCTTCCCACTGCTGCCTGCAGGTCGGAGAGCTGAAAGTTGAAACGCTGGCGATAGGGACCCTGTTTTTCGTACTGCCGGAAACTCCTCGCCAGTCGGCCGAGTTTTCTCTTTTTGGAGAATACCATGCCCCCGTGCCCGCTCGTAAGCATCTTGGTTGCTCCAAATGAGAACACGGCAATATCGCCAAATACTCCTACTGGTTTCCCCGCATACCTTGCCCCTATCGCCTGCGCTGCATCCTCAATCACCGGGACGCCCAACCGCATAAGCGTTTTCATGTCAGCTGGCATGCCGTTCGTGTGCGTCACAATAATGGCCTTGGTCTTTCTCCCGATGCTGCGCTTTGTTTCCTCAAGAGAAAGGTTAAGATCCTCTTCCTCCACATCTACGAGCTTGGGCGTTGCCTGCGCAAGAAAAATGGCGTCCAGAAGAGCAGAACAAGCATAGGAAGGAACAATTACTTCGTCTCCCCTGCCGACTCCCAGCGCCTGCAAGGCAACGTAGAGCGCCGCGCTCCCAGAAGAAAGCGCCACGGCTGTCCCAGCGGGGACTTCCAAGAACTTGCAGAGCTCTTTTTCAAATTGCTCCACCTCTTTGCCTTCTGCAACCCAGTGGGAGCGCAGTACGCGCACTGCGGCCTCTTCCTCTTCCTTTCCTAATGTTGGAACGTTATGGGGAATCATTGAATGCTTTCCAAGCGAATGAACTCGTGCGCTTTAATATCCCTTGTTGCTTTCTTTCCGAGAAGATACAAAAGAAACTTTGGCGGAAGTCCAGTACCTGGCCTGCGCGGCGCTACGTTCTCCTTTGTGATTTTCTCTCCTTTGGTAATGTCCTTCACGGCCACCAGGGAACGCTGGCTTTCCTTGCGCTCTTTCAGCTCCCGCTCCCCAACCGGCTCTACCACGGAGCTTCCCAACGAGGCCTCCGCATTTCTCACTTCTCTGACGAGCTGCCGGAGCTCGTCTGATTCCAAGGCAAAACCATGGTCAGGTCCTTTCATGCCCCGGTCTAAGGTAAAATGCTTTTCCAGCACCTTTGCCCCCAGGGCTACAGCCACAAGGGGAGCCGTGATTCCCCGGGAGTGGTCAGAGAATCCCACCACAACATTGGGGTACGCGCTTTTCAGCGTCTCTATCCTTCGCAGGTTCAGCTCTTCAAACTCCGCGGGATATAAGGAGACGCAGTGGAGCACAGCAAGCTTGGGGTTGTGCGGGAGAATCGTGCGCACCGCTTCATCCACTTCAGAAAGGTACGCCATGCCCGTGGACACAATCATGGGGAGGCGGGTCTTGGCGTACTCTGCCAGCTGGGGAAGGCAGGTGAGGTCGTCAGACCCTACCTTAATGGCTGGAACCCCTATTTTCATGAGCATGCGGAGGTCCGGCATATTCTGGGGCGTGGAAAAGAATAGAATGTCTTTTGCCTTGGCGTAGGCAGCTAACTCGCGCCACTCTTTGTAAGCAAGCTCTACGCTCCGTAAAAGCCCCATAAAGGATTCCTTCACCAGCTTGCCTTGATGACGGTAGGCAATCATCTCCTCTTGTGTGTTCACAACTTCCTCTGCCTTGAATGTCTGGAACTTGATGGCGTCCGCACCGGCTTTTGCGGCAACATCCACCATTTTCTTGGCGATTTTCAAATCCCCGTTGTGGTTGATGCCGGCCTCCGCAATGATAAAGCACGGGTGTCCTTCCCCTAGGGTGCGTTTTCCTATTTTAAAAGTAGCCATATTATCCAATGTCTTCTTTGGTGATTGGCTCGTTCTCTTTCAAGGCGCGCTTGGCAATCTTTCCAAGAACAAGAGAGTAATACAAAGGATGCAACCCTCCCTCTTGAGGAAGTTTGCATTCAATGTTTTCTTCACAAAACGTTTCGCCCTCGGCGATGTCCCGGTTGGCGACAATCCTACGCAAAGACCATCTTCCCTCTTCAATATCCCCGGGACTCGGAAACATTCCATACCTTCCCACTGCCTTGGCAACTTTCTTTACCTTCTCCACATACTCTTTCATCTCCTCTGGCTCTAAGGCCTGGGCGTGGTGATGTTCCTTGTTTGTCTTATCAAAGGTGAGGCGTTTCTCTATCATCACGGGACCAAAGGCAATAGCCATAAAATCAACATCAAAGTTGCGGTCTGCAGCAGAAAGCCCGCAAAGCACGTCGAACGTATCCTTAATGTACGCAATGGAACGCATATTCATTTCCTCGGGCCTTGCCGTATGAAAACAGTGGAGCACGATAACCTGTTCGTTCCCTTCCTCTTTAAAAATTTTGAGCACACGGGCGAGGTCTTCTGTGTCTATGGGACCGGTATCCAGCACCACGGGCTTGCCTATTCTGGCAATGCGTCTGATGAAGGGATAATACGTCATATCCCAAGAACAGATTTTGTAGGCGGGCACCTGAAGTTCTTCTGCAATATCAATGGCTCCCGGATAGTCCACGGTGGCAAAAAATATGAGTCCTTTGGATTCCGCAAGCTCCTTTAACCGCTTCCACTCGGGGAGCGTGAACTTGTACTTCTTGAGCAGCTCCACCTCATTCTCCGTCTTGGTCTCCCCGTCATAGGTGGTATAGGTATAGGTTTTGGATTTGTCGCTATGAATCTCCTCGGGGCCGATAATCTGAAACTTCACCGCGTCCACACCAGCATAGGCGGCACCTTCAATGATTTTCACGGCCTTATCAAACTCTCCGTTGTGCGTTGTGCCAACCTCACAGCTCAAAAAAATATCGTGGCCGGGACCTATGGGTTTTCCCCCAATATGTATTTCTTTCTTCATAGGTATCGGTTACGCATTTTATTAATCTCCAAAAGTTCGGGACGCTTTTCAAATAAATCAGCAATATGGGGGAAATCTCGTTTTCCTTCGGGAAGCAGTTCATATACCTTTCTGATAACTTCGAGGTCTTCGGGGTAATCTAGGGTAATACGAATATGGGCGAGATTGGGTTCGTGGGTCATGTATTCCTTTCGAAATCTCGGGTCCTCCGTGATGGGATCGCCTGGATTTAGGTCCGCACTCTTAAACTTTTGCTCATCCGCAAAGCTGTCGCGCTGCGTTTTCCAGGCGCGTTCAAGCGCGTCCCTTCTCGTTATCTCAAACTGCATTCCGTGAGGATGACTAAAGGGATGCGTATTGCCAAGGAAATCAACTCTTTTCTCTTTAAACAAGCGAATCCCTTCGTCTATGAGTGTAGGATCAATCAAGGGACAGTCGCATGTTACTCGCACAACGGCATCCGGACCGAACTGCTGAGCTGCCCGATAAAACCTATCCAAGGTATTTTCTTCTGCCCCCCTGAACACCGGCACCCCCAGACGCTGTGCCTGTGTCGCCAACTGGTCGTTTTCTGGTTTCTCGCTCGTTACGAGAACAATCTTGCTCGCTCCTTTAACTTGCGACAACCGTTCAATGGTGCGTTCAAACACGCTCTTGCCTGTAATGTCTGCCAATACCTTTCCGGGAAATCGGGTTGACCCCATTCTCGCCTGTAAGAATATCTGCACATCCATTGTACAACATGTATAGCATATCTCAGCTCATGAGTCCACTTTGCGGCCGCTTCGTGGTATCATTTAACAAGTGTGCAACTAAATAAACATGCTGTTTAACTCGTTCCACTTCCTCATATTTTTCCCGGTTGTATTTTTCCTCTATTTCGCCCTGCCGCGTCAGCTTAAAAATTTGCTGCTTTTAGCAGCCAGTTTTTATTTCTACATGGCATGGAAACCCGAGTACATCGTACTAATCCTAGTATCTGCATTGACTAGTTACATCATTGCGATTTATCTTCAGAAAACTGAGCGGCAAGGAACAAGGCATGTCCTTCTCGGAATCAGCATTGCTACGAATTTACTCATTCTTTTTACATTCAAGTATTTCAATTTTTTTATCTCTACAGCAAATGATGTCTCAACGCTCTTTGGAGGCGGAACCAGTTCCATAATTCATAATCTTATTTTGCCGCTTGGTATTTCCTTTTATACGTTTCAGATAATAAGCTATGTCATTGACGTGCATCGCGCAAAACTTGGAGCGGAAAGAAATTTCTTCAAGTATCTTCTGTACATCATGTTCTTTCCGCAACTTGTAGCGGGTCCCATTGAGCGGGCTCCGCATCTTTTAGGTCAGTTCAACGGAACGCATACCTTTGACTACCAACAGATAACCGGCGGTCTGAAACTTGCCGCATGGGGCATGTTTAAAAAAGTAGTAATTGCGGACCGTTTAGCGGTTTTTGTTGACTATGTCTACCAAAGTCCGGAGTCCTTTACCGGCATGCCCCTTATTCTCGCAACCGTGTTTTTTGCGTTCCAAATCTATTGTGATTTTTCCGGATACTCAGACATTGCCATTGGCACCGCGCAAACCCTCGGCTTTAATCTAAGAGACAATTTTAGAAGGCCATACGCTGCAAAATCAATTGGGGAGTTTTGGTCGCGTTGGCACATATCTCTCTCTACATGGTTTCGGGACTATGTATACATTCCGCTTGGCGGCAACCGTGTTGGCACCGGGAAATTATACATAAATATTTTCCTTACGTTTCTCATAAGTGGGGTTTGGCATGGAGCCGCGTGGACATTTGTCGCGTGGGGAGCTCTGCATGGATTCTATCTTATCGCTTCCCGCCTAACAGAAGATATTCGCGCCCAGGGCGTTTGTTTATTTCGGCTTTATAAAGTACCCACCCTGCATGCGTATTTGCAGATTGTCACCACCTTCTTTCTTACATGTGTTGCCTGGGTTCTATTCCGGGCGCAAACTATGCGCGACGCGGTATATATCTTTACCCACAGCTTACAGGGGATAGGCGAATGGTTCTATAATATTGCCGTATGGAATACCGCCTATCTCAACGAGTTCGTTTTCTTAGGGCAGGATAAACGCGAACTGCTCATCGTCGTGCTTGCGCTTGCATTTATGGAATTTGTGCATATCATCCAGCCGCACACGCACATCCGCCACATGTTCTCTGCCTACCGCTGGTTTGTGAGGTGGCCCTTGTACGTGACGATAATCTTTTTCCTTTTGGTGTTCGGGAAATTCGGCGAACGCCAGTTTATATACTTTATTTTCTAGCACATGCGCCTTTTCATCGCAAAATCATGCTCGCTCGGCCTCATTGTTGCGGTATTGGCGCTGCTCTGGGCCAATATTCCCTTATGGATTCACGATTTTGACCAAAGCAGCTGGGAAGCTGCCACGCCCTTCATACCCAACGATGCGCACGTTGACGTGGTAATGCTTGGCACGTCTCATGGACGTATTTTTTCACGCGCGCAGAATCACTCGCGCGTTGAATCCTTGCTAGGCAAATCAGTCCTCAACCTGTCTCGCTCAGGCGGCAGAGGGGTTTGGGCGAGCGAACTCTACCTGCGCTATTTCTTTGAGCGGAACAATGAAACCGACACAATTGTTTATTTTATTGACCCTTGGGTGCTGTATTCTGATGCGTGGAACGTTGCCAACGACCTTTTTTACGACGAACCTTTAGATTTGAGTTTCTCCGCGTTTTTGCTTGAAAGAAAAGCGCCTATCGGCATGTTTGCAACCTACCTAAAATCCAAGCTCACGCTGAACTGGCTTCTTGAAAAGCCCAACGCACAAAGTATAGAAAGCCAGTCGTTGTGCCGTGTTGATGAAAAGGCGGTGCGCAAAAGAATCGAGTCCCTCTATCCAAACGGAACAGAGCAGTCGGTGTTTGGAAAGTATAAGGCTATACTTGAGGGTATTGCGCAATATGCGCGCTCGCGCGACACCCGCCTTATTTTTATTCTTCCCACCACCCTACTGGGTGACTTGCCGGGAGAAACGCAACTCAAGCAAACGCTCCAGGAACTCCAAACCGCGTACGGAACCGAATGGTATGACCTATCAGAAAGCATCGCTGATGCGTGTCTCTACCAAGATCATGACCACTTAAACACCGAGGGCATTGTCTTGTTTACCAACAAATACCTCAAGCCAATTCTCAACAAAGAATCGGCGAGTGATGGTACGCAGTGAGAGCACATCCTGAACAGCTATAGCTTCTTGAGCGACTCCACGTTGATGCCGCATTCTCCCCCCTGTGACTTTGTTCCTTTCCAGCGGCCCGCTCTCTCAGGTTCATTTTCATCTTCTTCCGGGGCAGAGCACTTACTACAAGATAAAGAACGATATCCCTGGGCATATTGGACGACCACGGGGATAGCGTTCGCTCCAATGTAGTGCCATATATCTTTTTCGGTAAAATCCAAGATGGGATTAACCTTTACCAAGCCATCCTTCTCTTCCACAAACGGCATATCCGTTCTTGTTATACCCTCATCCCTGCGCACCCCGGAAAACCAACAGTCAAGCTCCTGTACGGCTTTTTTGATTGCTTCCAGCTTGCCTGACTTGCAGCAATCCTCCAATCCTTTTGCAGGGTCATTTTTATACTGATACTCCGCATAATTCAAGCTCCATTCTTTCACAATCCGGTCTCTAAGCTGAAGAATCTCTGGAAACTCCGTATCGGACAAAACGGCAAACGCCTTAATGTCCGGCTTCACCTGTTTTGCTAAATGGAGAACCACGGTGCTGTCCTTGCCAAAGGAAACCGCAACCGCGCTCTTGGGATATTTTTCAGCGTATTCTGCTATAAGTTTTTTTGCGTTTTCAACTTTCTCAAGCAGAGTCATAAAAGATTTATTAATGCTTGTACCACATGCTTTTGCTGAAGATTGGTCATTGCGGGAAACAAAGGAATGCTCAAGGCCCTGTCGTAGTAGCGTTCTGCGTTAGGGAAATCTCCCCTTTTGTATCCAAACTTCCTTTTGTAAAACGGGTGCAGATGAAGGGGCATATAATGAACCTGCACTCCAATCCCCTGCTGTCTAAGTTTATCAAACACCTCTTTTCTCCTTGCCGCTCCCTTGGCAATCTGCACCGGGTACAAATGCCATGCTGATTGTGCTTCCCTCGCTACTGTTGGAAGAATAAGTCCCTTGACACCTTTCAGGAGTCCTCGGTACTGGCGCGCAAGCTCCCTTCTGCGTCTGAGAAAGCCGTTGAGTTTTTTTAACTGACTCAATCCCAAGGCGCATTGAATGTCCGTGATTCGGTAGTTGAGCCCGGGCTCTGCAATCTCATAGTACCAGCCCCTTTTCCCCGGTTTACGCTCAATGCCGTGATTGCGGAACCTACGAGCTTTCTCGGCAAACTTCCTGTTATTCGTCAAAACCATTCCCCCTTCCCCGGTGGTGATTGCCTTGACGGGATGAAAGCTTAATGTCGTTATATCAGCCAGCTGACCCACCTTCTTTCCTTTGTATGTTGCCCCCAAAGAATGCGCCGCGTCCGCCATGAGCACAAGCTTGTGCTTGCGGGCAATGCGGGAGAGCTCTTTATACTCGCAAGGCCTCCCGGCAAAGTCCACTGCCATAATAACCTTTGTCTTTTTGGTTATGCGTTTTTCTGCCTCCGCGGGGTCAATATTCAAAGTATCTTCTTTTATGTCCGCAAACACGGGTTTGGCCCCAAGAAAAACGGCGGTATTCGCGGTTGCCGCAAACGTCAGGGGGCTCATGATAACTTCGTCTCCCTTTTGAATACCGGCTGCAAAATACGCCACATGGAGCGCCGCTGTTCCCGAGGAAACGGCAAGTGCGTATCTTGCTCCGCAATACTTGGCAACTGCATTTTCAAACTCTTCCACCAGCGGACCCTGGGTAAGCCATTCTGACCTCAGTATTTTTACTACCGCCCGGACATCCTCTTGATCAATCCACTGATGACCATACGGCAAATATTTCTTTATACGAGAAACTCTTTGCATAGCTGGTGCATTTCTTCCCGACTAAGCCACCAATCGTTGGTGTGGCTTGCGTAAAAGAAGTCCCGGGAAACCTCCTTTCCTTCCTTGTGGTTGTCGCTCTCCCAAAAAGGAAAGGCGGGCGTGACCACAAAGTGGTCTGTAAACTGAAGCGTGCGGGTTGCTTCTTCTGGGGTAATGAGCGCTTCATGCAGTTTTTCCCCGGGCCTGATACCAATGATTCTGCGCTCCACGCCCGGAGCGATGACTTCCACTAAGTCCAACAGCTTCATGGAAGGAAGCCGGGGCACAAAGATTTCTCCACCCACCATCTGTTCTATGGAACGAATGACGAACTGAACCCCTTCTTGAAGCCCTACCCAGAACCTGGTCATGCGCTCGTCGGTAATGGTAATCTCCCCCCGGCGCTTCTGCTCAATAAAAAGAGGTATCACGCTTCCATTGCTTCCAATCACGTTCCCGTACCTGGCGCAGCTGAACTCCGTCTTGCCATGGCTTCCCGTGTACACGTTTGCCTGCACAAAGAGCTGTTCTGCAACCTTCTTAGTTGCCCCGTACAGGTTCACCGGATACACCGCCTTGTCCGTGCTCACTGCCATGACGCGCTCCACCCTCGCATCAAGGGCTGCATCAATAACATTACAAGCTCCATCAATATTGGTTTTGATAGCTTCAATGGGGTTGTATTCGCACACGGGCACATGCTTTAAGGCCGCGGCATGCACCACAATGTTCACCCTGTTCATTGCCCGGGTCAAGCGTCCTCTGTCTCGCACGTCTCCTACAAGAAAACGGAGGCGGGAATCTGGCATGGCCCGCTCCATCTCAACCAAACCAAGCTCGTTGTGGTCATAGATGCGGATACTCTGTGGATTGTGGTCGCGCAAAACAACCTCTGCAAACTTCTGACCAAAAGAACCGCATCCCCCCGTTACCAGTATGGTTTTGTCGTCAAAAAATGCCATAGTGCTTATTTCTGGAAATAAATAGCTCTGCCGTCAATAGAATGGAATTGCTCTTTTAGGCTGCGCTCTTTAAAAAACTCATCCACCGCTCTTTTGCAGCCCTCCCAATCGCCATAATCATCAACAATCACATATCCTCCCTGAGCCACCCGGTCATACAGCTCCTGGAGCACATACTTGGTAGATTCATACCAGTCAGCATCAAGCCGCAAAATCGCAATTTGCAAAAGTTCACACTTTGCGACAGGAACGGTATTTTGAAACCAGCCCTTGGCAATTCTTACATGTTCTCTCGGGATTTTCAAGATTGAAAAAAACAGCTTTTCTACGTCCTCAAGTTGCCCTACACACTTATCGATGGATTGAAGCTTCCCTGACGTGCGCTGCAAAGAAAAGGAGGCCGCAACCTCTCCATCTTTTTCTGTGGGCTCTGGAAGACCCTCAAAAGAGTCAAAGAGCCAAACTATTCTTTCAGAATCTGCCTGCTTTGCCACAACAGCCATACAGGCTGCAGCTCCCCCCTTCCATACCCCAAACTCCACAAACGCCCCTGGAACATTCTCTGCCTCTACCTTATGTGCCAGTTCATATACGTTAGAGAGGCGCTTTTGGCTCACCATCGTGTAGGGCCGAAGCTTCAAGAAAAGCCGAATCTTGCCGGGATTGAACAGATTGCCAAGCAACAACCCGCCTATCCACCTTCCCTTTCTGTACCAAGAAACAAATGCCGCGTTCTTGCGCAGAACCTCTTTCAACGGTTCAAGCATCTCCATGCTTCCTCGGTTTATACTGCAACACCAAGTCTAATGCCTTGCTTTTGAAAAACCCCTTGAGAATCTCGCTGTTTTGGATTACGCAATGACCTCCAATGCCCTTAGTAGGAGGAAAAAGCACCGGGCGCACCACGTTCTTCTTTCCAAGCTTTGTGTATCCTTCATTATATGTCTTGTTGAATTCAGAAACCGCTTCCTCAAAGTCCGCGCCGAGTTCTCTGCACATCTTTGCCATTTCCCCGTGCCAGGCAATCACTAAACCGTAATAGGTTGTATCCAAGAGCTTGCCGAGTTCCGTGGTGGAGGCCGGCGTAACAACACGGCATTTCATCCCCACGCTCTCTAAATGCTTCTTTGCCTTGTTCCCTACCTTTTGGTCTTCCGCTCCAATGTACTTCACAAAGGTCTTCACGCTCTTGTACAAATGCGGATGAATGCCCCGAATGGGGCTGTGCACAACAGATTTCAGGCCTGCTGGGAGTTTTTGAATAATGCGCTTTGCTGTGCCGGGAGCAACCGTAGAATGAATGATGGTGAGCTTAGGTTGAGCTTTGCGTATTTCTCTTCCCACCACGCCCTCAAAGCTGGAGCTCCATGGAATGCACACATGCAGTACGTCTACTCCAGAAAGTCCATCGTCTCGCTTGAGGTCTTTGATGCGCGGCTTTTTGTAGAACTTGGCAATTGCTTTTCCAACCTCTCCATTTCCTAAAATGCCTACCCTTTTAGTAGAACTTACCATGAGGCAATTTTGTCTTGCACTTTTTTCTTGAACCGCTGATACGTGCTCACCGCCTGGCGTTCAGCCTGCGGAGAAACAAGACGAAGAATCTCCCTGCCCAAAATCCGGTATCTCCCCCCAACCTTGTTGGCCCGAACAATACCGCGCTTGAGCCAACGCTTCATGGTACGCTCTGAAATGCGCAAAAAGTTCCTGGCCTCTTGGGTGGTATATACTTCGTTCCGCTGTATTTCTGTCATGAATATATTGTAGTTAAAGGAAGAAAGGTGTCAATAAGGGTCATCTCTTTCTCGTTTCAAGGCACCTGATCTATCGAACTTGACGCAGCGTCTCCCTGCACTTTTGCCCCAAAAATGCCGTATCAAAACAAAGCGCGATAAACGTATACCCCTTGTCAACCTTTTCCCGTACGGTCTGGGGGTCAGGCCATACCACGTGAGAACCCATCCATTTATCAAACTCTCTGGCTACTTTTTCGTACTGAGCCATGGCATCCTGAACATCCGGTTCGTTATACTCCCCGGGCTTGCCCAAGGACCCAGAAAGATCGTAGGGCCCAATAAAGCTTCCGTCCACTCCTTCAACCGCCAAAATCTCCCGGAGGTTGCGTATTGCCTCTATGTGCTCAATGAGCACGACCAGCTTTATCTCTTTTGCTTTCTTGCTCTTGTACTCGTCAAACGAAAAGCCGTACCCCTGCGCCCGGGCCAGACCCACGCCCCGCTTTCCTTCGGGCGGGTACTTTACCGCCTCAACCGCCTTTTTTGCGTCCTCGGCCGAACAGACCATAGGGGTTATAATGCCGTCTGCGCCGGCATCCAAGACCCTCTTGATAATGCGGGCGTTGTTTTCTCCCACGCGAACGTACGCGGGTTTCCCTTTGGACTGGATGGCCGCAATGAGCAGCTGCGCTTCGGCATAGTCAATTGCGGAATGCTCCATGTCAATGCATACCCAGTCAAAGCCCGCCTCGGCCATTATTTCGCCAATGGACGGATGCCCCAGCGTTATCCACGTTCCGAACCTAACATTGTTCATTTTTTATTGCTGTCTTGATTATTTATTTACAGACCATTTTTCTCCTCTGTCGGCATGAGCGGCATAATCGTCAACCAAGCCGCAAATAATATGGTAGGCAAGTTCGTGGGCTTCCTGGATTCTGGCCGTAGCGGCAACGGGAATGTTAATATTCAAGTCGCTTAACTCTTTCAGCTTGCCCCCGTCTCTCCCCGTTAACGAGAGATTATAGGTGCCCATTTCACGGCCTTTTCGGAACGCCCGCACAACATTCTCGGAATTTCCCGACGTTGAAATCCCCCACAATACATCGTTTCGCTTCGCCAAGGACTGCACCTGGCGTTCAAAAATCGTTTCAAACCCCTCTTCGTAGTCATTGGCCCATGCGGTCAAAAAAGAAGTGTCTGTCGTCAGGGCGATGGCGGGCAGCCCTTTTCTTTCTTTCTTAAAGCGGCCAGTGAATTCTGCGGCAATGTGCTGGGCGTCCGCTGCGCTTCCCCCGTTTCCGCACGTGAGCAGCTTGCGGCCCTCCTGGAACCTTTTGAAGATTATCTCTGCCGCTCCAAGCAAGGAGTCCTCCTGTTCTTTGAGGTATTCTTTAGCTTCAATACTTTCTTCAATCGCGGATAAAATTTGCTCTTTCATGTTAGTTCGCTCGTTGTAGAGCGCCGTTGCTTGCAAAAATGTCAAACTGGTTTTTGCCGAGACCTTTCATTTCAAACTCTCCCCCGGACGCCTTGACCAAAGCCAGGCCAGCGGCAACATCCCACAGCATTATCCCCTCTTCATGATAGGCGTCCGCCTTGCCGGAAGCAACATACGCCAGAGACAGGGCCGCGGAACCCAAAAGCCGAACTTTTTTAAAGTCCTGAACTTTTTTCACAAAACCAAGCAAACGTTCCGTTGCATAATCTGCCTTTGAAGGAAACCCCATGCAAAGCACCGCATTGCCTTTCTCTGCGACATCGCTCACGGATATCTTTTCCCCGTTCCTAAAAGAGCCCTCTTTCACCGCTCCGTAATACATATCATCTCTGTTAAAGTCATACACAACGCCAAGACAAGGTTCTTGGCCGTCCCAGAGCGCTATGGAGACCGCCGCGTTGGGGATTTGGCGGTAAAAGTTCAAGCTTCCATCTAAGGGGTCAACTATCCACCTTGGCCCTTCCTTGTTCCTTTGCGGATTTTCCATGTGTTCGGAAATTACGGGATATGGTGTTGGTTTCAGATAATCAAGTATAATTTCCTGTGCTTCTCTGTCTGCTTTCAACTCTATGTCTTTACCCGAATTTGAAATGATGCCTGCGTCAGAAACGTTTCTCAGGTGTTCCCCTGCTCTTTGCGCCGCTTCCTTTGCCGAACGAAGCTCCTGTTCAAAGCTCATGTTCCAAAATACTCTCTGAGGTTGTTTATGGCGGTCATGCCCAAAGCCAAAGACGCTTCTTTTGACGTTCCTCCAATGTGAGGGGTGCAATAGATATTTTTCAGAGTCAATAATTCAGGATTGCTGGGCGGCTCTTGCGTGTACACGTCCAGCCCCGCTCCTGCAATAATGTTGTTTTTCAAAGCCCAAAGCAAATCTTCTTCCTTGGCAATCTCCCCCCTTGCCGTATTGATAAAGTAAGAGGCAGGTTTCATCATCAAGAACTGTTCTTTGGCAATCATGTTTCTGGTTAATTCCGTGAGGGGAGTGTGTATGGTGATAATATCTGCTTGCCGGTAGATTTCTTCTTTTGAGGACTCCTTAAGCTTGTGCTCTTGGTAAAATTGTTTTTGTTCTGAATCCTCTCGTATATCATTTACCAGGATGATGCAATGAAACTGCTCCAGCAAGGATACGAGGTCTTTGCCTATGTTCCCAACGCCAATGATTCCAATGGTTTTTTCGCTCAGGTTTCTTCCCGCATTATCATACTTGTTCCATACTCCATTTTTCAAGTCAAGAGAAGAGACAAAAGCACCCCGCATAAGGCCAAGCATAAAACCTAGGGTAAGCTCTGCAACGCTTCTTTTGTTTGTTCCGGGCTGTAGCTTTACTTCAATTCCATGATTTTTGCACGCTTCAAAATCAACCTTGTCCGTTCCTATGCCGTGTTTAGCGATAACCTTAAGTTGAGGGCAGTGGCGCAAAACCTCCTCATCAATCGTATCCAATCCAACAATTGCCGCATCTGCGTCTCGCAATGCCTCCGTGAACTCTTCTTTCGTGTATCTTCTTTCAAAGGTGTTGAGCTTATAATCCGGGAAATGCTTGGCGAGTTCTTCCACAAGCTCCTTATTTTTTGAAAACGTGACGACGCTAACGGCAACTTTCATTTTGCGTGGTGTTTAAAAATATTTTCTGACTGCTCTCCGCTCTCATACATGACAGCCTGGCCAGTTGTTCTCGCCCGCTCAAGAATGGCAAGGGTCAGCTCTTGAGCATCTAATTGTTTTTGGGAGAAATCTATGGTAAAGGGGCTCCCTCCGTCACAGTACTCCAAGCCCGTCCGGAGCACGGGATAATATTTGCTTCCTGGAGAGTTAATGAGTTCAATGCGGTCGATGAGCTTGCCTTTTTTATATATATGCATGCGATGTTCGTGCATGTCTAAATCAATTTCCCCCTTGGTCCCCTTTAAAACGAGGTTTTTGTGCGTTGGCACATCTGCCGTATACTTTCCTACCGATACGGTAATGGGAATCCCTTTCTCCGTTTGCAACTCTATTTCAGAATACGTTTCGGCAATGCACTCTTCCGGGATGCCGTACTTTGACCTGGAAAGATTGTAACATTCTCTGCATCTGGCGGTTCTCACTTGCCCCGCTGCAAATGATATATCAACTTTGCCAAGGTACTGATCAAGAATAAACAGGGGAAGCAGGGCATGGATTCCCATGTCCTGTATCATTCCACCGCCCCTTCTCACGTCAAAAACATACGAACCCCTATGGTCAAGCTGGCCGGAAAACCCTGCGCTCTCCAGCGTTCTCACCTTCAGAGAAACCGGCTCTCCCAAAATCTCTTCAAGTTTGCCGCTGTATGACTCCAGGCCGTTGGCACTTCCATCCCTTTGGAAAACCTCCTCTGTTTGAAGATAAAAACTATCTTTCCGTAATATACCGGCCAGCAGAAGCAGCGGTGCCATCTTCCTCATGAAATAGTACCCCATGAGAAAAACCCTTTGCGGATGTTCAGAAACGAGTTGTTTGAAAGAATCTAACTGGTCTTTCCCAATAACGTAGGGTTTCTCGAGCATAACCTGAAATCCGGAATCCACAAGGTCTTTTGTGTCCTGATAGTGCAGGTCATTGTCGTGCGCAAGAATAACGATTGGATTTTTGCCTTTCAAATCTTCCAGGAGAGCGCTCAAGGCCTCGTCAAAAGCCCTCATTCTATGTTCTATTCCTTCAGATAAGCATCCCATGGGTTCCCTTTCCCTAATGTCAACCGTTGCCAAAGCTCTGAGCAACCGCTGAGCTTCTAAAAGACCAAGGGACGGCGCCAAAAACCTGCGGAACACGTCTCCGGTGCCAACGACAATGATATCTTTCATAACACCCCCTATTGTAGAGGAAAGTCAAAAGGTGTCAATACGGGCCACTTATCGTCCAGTACACCCATCCAAGAACTTCTGAAGAAGCCGGGAGCTCGACTGGACCTTGCCCCCCCTTCCTACTCCAAAAACCATCTTGCATCCAATCTCCTTGCATACCTGCGTTTCGGGAATGTTTTTGTATGTTCTGTCTCCTCCGTTCGCAAAAATATTCGGCCTAATCTTCCTCAACTCGCTGCACACGCTCATATCCTTTGGGGACGCCTTGTGTGCCGTGAGCACAACCCTATCAACCCACTTGAGCGCCTCAAGAATTTCTTTACGCTCTTGCTGCGGCATAAATATAAACCTCTTCTTTTTTTTGAGCCAGTGGTCGTTATTCAGAATCACGACCAACTCATCGCCGAGCTTCTTTGCCGCCTCCATTAACCGGATATGGCCGATATGAATGGGGTCAAATCCCCCGCTCACCGCTACGATAATTTTGGACATACACGGAGAAACCAACTTGAATTACGAATAGCTATTCTGTATCATAAATCCATATGAACGGCAATACTTCGACGGAGTCTACCCCGAGCGTAGTCGAGGGGCTCAGTACAGGCTGGTACTGGACGTTCTTCTGGGGCTTCATTGCTATCCTCCTGCTTCCCCTGCTTAATATTCCTCCCTTGTTCTCTCCCCCTGCATGGGGGCAGACCGTGGCATTTCGCCTGCTCTTTGGTCTTCTCGTCTTGGGGTTTCTCTGGCAACTTACCAAAACCAGAAATCTTTCATTTCTCGTCCCCCACGGTCCAGCAAGAGTACCTTGGACCTTGCTGTACGCGCTCGGCGTAGTACTCTTGATTGCTGCCGTATTTTCCCTTGACCCGAAGAACAGCTTCTGGAGCGACCCGAGCCGCGCATGGGGCATTGTAAACTACCTTTTCTACATTGCCTTTGCGGTATCTCTCTTTCTCATACTCAAAACAAAAGAGTGGCAACGGCTCTGGTACGTACTGCTGGCTACGGGAACCGGGCTTTCCCTGTTGGCCGCGTTCCAAAACTTTGGCTGGTTTTCCGGAACTCTCATCACC
The DNA here is from genome assembly GCA_001823165.1 of Candidatus Wildermuthbacteria bacterium RIFCSPHIGHO2_01_FULL_49_22b. Classification (GTDB taxonomy): domain Bacteria; phylum Patescibacteriota; class Minisyncoccia; order Minisyncoccales; family UBA10102; genus 01-FULL-49-22b. The sequence continues at coordinate 12,008 of MHTT01000001.1, read as the reverse complement.
TATGGAAGACCGGTGGCCACGCTGGGGAATCCCTTGTTCCTTGCCATGACCCTCATTCCCCTCACTCTCATGGGATTTGTGTGGCTCTTACAGGAACGTTCAACAAAGCGGCGTACAGCGATTGGAGCAGCGCTCCTTTTGTTTCTCTACGCCATATTCATAACCGTTAGCCGCTCCGCGTTTATAGGGCTGGGAGCTGGCGTTCTCTTTTTTGCGTTGGCAGCTCCCAAACAGGCAGCGTTCCTCAAGCTGGCCAGGATAGGAGTACTGGGTACTGTTCTTCTGGGCGTTCTCCTGCTTTGGTATGTCAACACCAACCCGGCACCGGACTTCCTTCGGAAAGTTCCCAACGCCGTTTCTCTATGGGGACGCTTTTCCGTGGAGCGTAGTATCGAGGATGCTCGCTTTGCCGCTTGGGAACTCGCCTTGAAGGCCGCGGTGGAAAAACCTATCCTTGGATACGGACCCTACAACGCCTTCCTTGCTTTAGACAAATTCTACGACTCAAGCGTAGCCACCCTGCGCGTTTCCATTGGATGGTGGGACACCACTCACAACATCTTTGTTGACTATCTGCTGGAGACCGGACTGGTCGGCCTGGCCGCATTCCTCGCCCTTCTTGCCTCTCTCTTTTGGAAACTCCAGGAGACACAGCGGAGAAAGCCGGAGCTCCGCCTCCAGATAATAGGCGCGCAGGCCGCTTTCTTGGCTTACCTTGTGCAGGGAATGTTCTCTTTTAACACCTTTGCCACCTACCTGGTGTTTTTCTTTCTTGTTGCCTACTCTTTGTTTCTTATTTCCACCGCATCTCCGCAAATTAGCCAATCGCCAATCGCCAATCACCAATATCCAAACTCCAATACCCGCCTCGCCCTCTTTGGTCTCTTGAGCGTTTTCCTCCTCTGGTTCCTCTGGCAGCACACGCTTGCGCCCTTATGGGTGAATAAAGAGATGAATGTCGCGGTGTTCCAGGCCCAACAGGGAAGATGCCAGCAAGCCATTGACAAGGCCGAGGAACTTTCTTCTCCCAGCCCCCAACTGGATTACTACCTACCTGCTCAATATACAAACGTTATCCGCGCCTGCCTGCCTTCAGGCTCTGAAGACCCGCAGACCAGGGTGCTTCTTTCCCTAAAAGCGGGCCAAGTCCTAGACAGGGCCGCAGCGGCGCGTCCCCAATACTCCAGAACCTATCTTACAAAAGCCGACTATCTCAACATTGTCCTGACCTATCTTCAAAAAGGAGAACAAAGGGAGGCCATTGCACGGCAAGCGCAAGAAGCTCTCCAGAAAGCCCAAGAGCTAAGCCCCAAGAGAGTGGAGCTATACGCAAAATGGGCGCAGACCGCCCGCCTGCAGGGAAAATACGGCGAGGCAGTAGAACGAGCGAATGAGTGTCTCTATTTAAACAACGAGTACAGCGACTGCATCTGGGAAAAAGTACTGGCGAACGTGTATCTGGGCGACCTGGAGGCAGTGGATGAAGACATGGAGGAACTGAACAGGCGGAGATCCTGGCCTATTCCATACCTCAACCAGCTCGCGCTCGCTTACCAAACAATTGGAGACAAGCAACGGATGGCCACAGCTTATGAACTCCTGGTGTTCAGGACAGAAAACCTCCAGTACGCGGCCTCCCTCGCACTCGCGCACAAGCAACTCGGGAACTGGAATGACGCGCACAAAGCAACCCTGCTCATGCTCCAGTGGCAGCCCGACTTACAAAGCCAGGTGGAAGAATTCCTTGAGCCCATAAGAGGTATTCTCCGGCAGGACTGCAGTGCAGGGAACACTTCATCCTGCTGGCGGCTCTCGCTTGTGGAACTTACCTTCCACAACGAACAGGGAGCTACACTCGCAAGGATCCGCGCGGAACAACTCGGGCTCTCAACCTCTTCTGAAGAAACGCTCAAGGACCTTGCGGAGGTCTATCTGGCAAACCAAGACACCCCGCAACTCATGGAAACCTATCAAAAGCTCGCCGAACTCGCAAAACAGCGTGGAGACGAAGACAACGCGCAAGAGTACATCCAGCGCGCCCAAGACCTGCTCAACAAACTCCCTCAATAGTATGCACGATACTCTCCGAAAGCTCACCCTTCTCCTCTTTGCCCTTGCGGCCCTGATTCCCCTCATGAACCTACCTCCCTGGTTTGCCCCCGCTCCCTGGGGCCAGGCCGTCCTGGTGCGTTTTCTCGTGCCGCTCCTGGGGATTCTCTTTTTAGCGCGCCTCCTCGGCACTCCTGGTTTTGTCCAACAGGCAAAAGAGCGCATACAGGCAGTCAGATGGCCCCTGGCGGCCTTTGCTCTGTTCCTTTCAGTGTACATGCTCGCCTTGCTGTTTTCTATGGACCCGCACTTTTCCTTTTGGGGAGACCCGGACCGCGGCTGGGGAGCTCTCAACTACTTTCTGTATGTCATTTTAGGGCTTCTTGCCTTTTTATCTCTCAAAAAAGAGGAGTGGAAAACGGTGTGGATTGCGGTTTTTGCAGGAGCTGTCTTTCTTGCTCTTGTCGCCTTTGCCCAACGATTTGCCTTACTCCCTAATCTTATTGATCCTACCGGGAAACCGCATGCCACTCTTGGCAACCCCATTCTCTTGGGCGCGTATCTTACCCCTTTGGTCTTTCTGCTTTTAGGATTCGCTCTGAAACGCATCTCAACATTATCTCAACCCCATCTCCACCGTATCTCAACCTTATCTCCCTATATCGTTCTCGCTCTTCTCTTGCTTCTCGCTATTTTCTTTGCTGGCAGCCGGTCCGCGTTCCTAGGGCTCGGAGCCGGCGTCTTCTTTTTCTTACTTTTTGCCCCAGTCCGGGCGCGCCTCTTGCGCGTACTTGGCATTGGTTTTGTGCTTGCAGGAGTTACCACCTTCACCTGGCTGTTCTTTTACCCAACCCCTCCATCATTTCTTGGAGAAGAACTCTCACGCTCCTGGAACAGAATCACACCTCAAGGACTCATGAAAACCGAGCGTCTGGCCGGCTGGTCAATTGAACTGAAAGGCGTAGCTGACCGGCCATTCCTTGGCTACGGGCCGTATAACTCTGCCATTGGGTTTAATAAACACTTTGAGGAAAGCTTTGTAACAGAATACAGATCCACGGGCTGGTGGGATACGGCCCACAGCATGTACCTGGACATTGCCGCTGGCACGGGATTCCTCGGACTTGGAACCTTCTTATTGTTCTTGGGGGCCCTCTTTTGGGGTCTCATGGCTGCAAGAAAACCGGCGCCTCCTCAAGAGAAACTTCTCATACACGGAACGCAAACAGCGCTTGTCGCCTTCCTCGCGGCAATGATCCCCGCCTTCACCTCCACGCCCCTCTACCTTATCTTTTTCTTGCTCTGCGCCTATGCCCTCTTTTTAACTACCAGCCACCGGCAAACGGAGGTTGTCACTCCCATGTTTCCAAGTTTCTGGAAACGCCTCCACCCCAACGTTCAGCTCGGCCTGTTTGGTCTTCTGGGTATCCTTGTACTTTTGTTTCTCTACACCGCCGCTTTAAAGCCCCTTGCGGTCAACAAAGACATAAACCTTGCGCAGACAAAAGCAGACAAGGAGCAGTGTGAAAAAGCGATTACCATCATGGAGGCCTCCTTCCCCGCCAATTCGCATTTTCAGCATTACCACCGCCAGCGCTACGTAGACATTATCGGGCAGTGCATCACAAACATGCCTTCACAAGTCAAAAAACTTTCGGAGGGCGCGGTGTTCATGCTCGAAGAATATCACCAAACGCGAGAGCGCGACCCCCGCTCCTATATTCTGCTCGGAGGCTATCTCAACAACCTTATTCTGCTTTCTTTAGACAAGGAAGAACGGCTGCGGCTCGCAGAACGCGCGGAAGCCGCTCTCAAGCGGGCTGAAGAGCTAAGCCCCCAGCGGCATGCCACATTTGCGAAACTCGCCCAGACCTACCGACTCACCGGCCAATACAAAAAAGGGCAGGAGGTCGTGGACAAATGCCTTGCCCTGCGGCCCAACCTCAAGGACTGCTGGCAGGAACGCGTACTCATGAGCATTGTGCAGGGAACAATGGACAGGGGTTTTGAGGCGCTTGCTGAAGAAGCGAAAAATCACGGAATCGCGGTCCAGGGCGACGCGCCCTTCCTCTTTCAGTTTATCCAGGCATACGGGGCGCAGCCGGAACGCTACAAAAAAGACCTGATGCGGGCCTATGAACAGCTCACGAGAGCCGTCCCAGACATCTTCCAGTACCACGCCGTGCTCGCCGGGCTCTACCGGGACATTGGAGAACGGGAAAAAGCAATAAAACAGCTTCAGGAGATGTGGCGCCTAAGCCCCACTCCCGAAACGCAGCAGCAAATCAACGCATTCCTTCAAACCCTTCCCTAGCCCCTGCTCTAACTACAACTGGGAGATAATCGCCTCTTTCAGCTTTCTATAGAGGGAAGGAGGAAGTATTGCTTTGAGGAATTTGAAAGGAAGACCCAGTACCGCCCTCTTGCCGGGAACTACAATCGTTCTGGTCTTTACAAATCCTTCCCTCCCAACCCGCCTGTTCTCTTGATAGATGCGCTCAATCTTGTTGAGCTCCTCTCTAATAGTGCCTTTCCCCTCCGTTCTCCGCGTCAGCAAACAGTGAATAATGGGCTGCCTCCAGGCGGGCTTGGACAAAACAACATTCCACTTCTCATCGTACGGATACTCCGATAGTTTAATAGGATAACCAACCGAGTCCTTGTAATACCTGTTGATGTTAAAGAAGAATCCGTTCGGCGAAACAGCGCCCTGGATGAAATCAAAATACTTCTTGATAGCTTCCATGTTCATCTCCATCATAGATCTGGTGTTGATAAACAAATCAATCGCAACCCCCTTGATTTCATACCAGGGAGGCACGATGACAAAATCATACTGGTCAATCTGTTCTTTATTCACTGCATTGCCGGCTACCTCGTCTGCCAAAAGAAACCGCATATCGGGAAAGTGCCTGCTCAAGTAGCAGCTTGACAGCACGTTCGCTTCTGGAAGATCAATCATAATATACCTGCACTTGATATTGGAGCGGATTTTCTGCGCCAGAGACCCATACCCGCCCCCAATTTCGCACATGTACTTGACATCCCTTTGAGAAAACACGTGGGCTACAAGGTCGTGGAGCCACTTGATGTGAAATGCCTGCCCCGCGTCTACAACCTTTTCTCCTATCATAAAAACTTGGCGCGAGTTGCCGATGTTTTTTGTAGATAGGTTTGAAAAAACAAACTCCTCACCGACTTCGGCAAGCAAATCACAAAAGATCTCTTTCGTCCCTTGCGGAGGGGCCTGGTCGTCTAAGCCCGCAGACAAGGTATTGTTCCGAAAGTTCTCTAAAAATTCCGCTTTATACAAGTGTTTGGTGCGGCCAAACCACCCCTCCCAGTGCTTGCTTTTCTGGGCAGGTTCGTACTCTGCCATTGACTTTTCAAACGCTTTGAGAATCCGCTCTGCCGTGAGCATAGAGATTGATTACAAGTGCAGTTTAAAATCAGGGAGCCCCTTGCTTTCGGTATTGTAAAACGGAAAACGTCCGGGGTGTCTTTGTCTTTCAGATAAAAGGCGTTCCTTCAGCAGCTTCCTTCGCTTTTTTTCCTCGGACTCAGTTCCGTCAACAAGCGCCGACCCGTAGCGGAGCGCTTCAATGGCTGTCTCCGCAAATTCGTGGCGGAACACGTCGTGCGAGGCAAAAAAACGTTCGCGTTCACCCGTAGGAGGAAAAGAGCGAACGACACGACGTTCCCGGTCTTTCATGAGCACATTCACCCCGTTCCACCACCCCTTCCTTGCCTTTTCTTTTACCCGGGGCGTCATGTTGGCAGGGTGCAGAGGCGTGTATGCTTCAAAGAGCAGAGCGAAGTCCAGCTCTGATGCCAAAAAATCCGCGTTGGCCTGCCTGACATGCGCATAGTTCGCGTCATCAACAACAATGACAGCGCTGTCTGCCAAAGAGCGCTTCGCCTTCAAAAGAGAGATGAGCTGGCTTCGGTAATCATGCGGTCCATCAACAAACAGAACGCCAATTTTTTTTTCTTGTATATGCTGCTCAAGGTTATCAAGAGCTTCCTCAAAATCCATATTGAGAATGTGCGCGTTTGTAATGCCGAGCTTACGCTGACGCTCGCGCACAATCTCAAAATTCTTCTTTCCTTCGTTGAACAATGAAAAATCATCTATCCCAAAACACGGAACATCTGGGTTCGCGAGGGCTATTGAAAGCAGCGTAAACCCTTGCAACACGCCAATCTCAAGATAGCATGAGTCATTTCGTGCCGACACAATCTTCGTAAGCCGCTGCAGACAGCCAACGATGCTGTCCCCAGAAAAGCCGTCTAGCACGTCATTTTTTGTCTCGGGCAGCTGTCCCGTTTCATGTGCTTGCTGGATTGCGCCCTTAACCTGTTTGACGAAATTGAAACTCTTTTCGTTTGACATAGCGTTATCTATCTTACTAAAACAAACCCCGCCCGTCTATAGATAGACGGGCGGGGCTATTCTCCCGCTCAACCTCCACAAGGAAAGAGGCGTGGGTTCGTTTCAGCAAATCGGACTAGCTCGGGTTAACTAACGAGCCAGCGAAGATATCTCCTCTAAAGATGATATCTGGGTGCTCGTATGCTCCCCCGTCGCCGTCAATGCTCCACTTCAGCTTGCCTGCTGCCAGGCCGTCGTCAAGCCATACCTGCAAAGAGTCGCCGTCGTCCTCAAACTCCAGGGTGTTGGCGTACACATACAAGGACGCGGTCTGGCCGGCAGCCACCGTAAAGGTTGCTGTGCTGAAGTCCCAGTCTACCGTAGGCGAGTTGGTGTTCTCCGCCACGGTAGCGTTGGAGTCCAGCGTGTTGCCTGCCACATCCTTCAGCGTCCAGGTGTTTGCCGTGGTATTTGAGTCGGTGATCTGCTGGGACACGTTCATCGTCAAGCTGTCTTTGAGCGTGGTAAACGTAATGTCTTCGCCTCCCACAGCAGTAACGTCAAAGATGGCTACCAGCGCCGCAGAACTCAGCGTAGTCAGGTCGCCCTTAGGCGTGCTGGCGTTCACGCTGAACTGCGGGTACGACTCAAAGGCAATGTGCGTGTTGGCGCTTGCAGTTCCGCTAATGGTAGCTCCACTCCCGGAAGCAAGTCCGGTGGCGTTCACATCAGCAATATTATCCAGGTTCACCGTAATGGAGGTGTCCTGATCGCTTGTCTGCGTGATAGAAGCAAGAACTCCCTTCACGGTCAGCTTTACGTTGCTGTTTGCCTTTGCTATCACTGCACCGTCCGCGAACACCGCCTTGGGACCGGTTCCGGAACCCGCTTCAGCTACCAGCGTACTACCAACATAGAACTTGTAGGAGAGCACGCGGCCTCCGTTCGTCACCTCAAAGAGAACGTCGTCCAGCTCAATGTTTTCCACATTGTTGGCAGCAAACCGGAATATGCCGAGCGTCTGCTCTGTAGTGCCGTTGGCAATCATGAGCTTGGCGCTAGGCTGGGAAGCGTCGTTCGTAATCGTCAGCGTGCCGGCTCCCGTCACGGTCATGGCCTGTCCTGCGCCGGTTGGCGTTACGGTCACAGAGGTTCCTGTGGAAGCTCCAGTCGCGGTTACGTCTCCAGAATCGGTGTCTAAACTAATGGTGTGGATGTCGCCCGTGGTAGCTCCTGCCGCAAGGTCTGCAACAAATGCCAGGCCCACGGTCTTGCCCTTGGGCACCACAACGGTCTGGGTCAGGGTAAAGCTCAAGGTCTCGTCAGTAGCTGCAGAGTCCGCGAACTGCTTGGTCTGGGAAACCTTGGTCTCATACGCGTCTCCGCGAGAGCTGCTGGCTGACGTCAGGTCTGCCCATATCTCCGCGTTGTCAATCATATCTGCTTCGTCCGCAGCGTCTCCCAGGGTGTCTTCAATCACGAGCGCAGTCACGTTGATGTTCTCGCCGGAATCCGTTGCGCTAAGCGAGAAGGTAGCCCAGATGTAATCTTGGGAGCCCTTTGAGATGCTCCGTGCAACCGGGGTGGTCAACGTAGTGGCATCCAAATCAGCTGCCGTCACGGTAAGCGTATTTCCTTCCACCTCGGTGGTTGGGGTCGGGGTAATGGTGTTGTTGGACGACATTCCCTTCACTGTCATGGCATTAGGCGTGCTGATGCCAACGTCCACTGTGTCTGTCCCGGACGTGCTCGTGGCAATGTTCGTCTTCACCGTGTACTTGGTCGTGCCAATAGGCACAATAAAGGTGTCGGTGAATGCGACGGTGCCGGCAGCAGCCGTATCCATGGGTCCTGCCACAATGTTGCCATTCGCATCATATATGCGCACGCTGGTCACCTCCGTATACACCATGCCGCTAAAGTCAAAGTCCAAGGTAAGAGCAGAAACCTGCATTTCCTCACCAAGGGCGATGAAGTCAAACACTGCGAGAACCTGGTCTGCAGCGGGCGCAATGTTGCCGGTGGCAGGGGTTGAAGAGGACTTGGCAACGGTCAGGGAACCTCCCTGAATGGTCTGGTCGCTTGAACCGCGTCCATCGTTGCTGTTGCTCCAGCTGTCTCCATCGGTCGGAGTAATGTAGAAGCCGTAGGTGTCTCCGGTCACGTCAACCAAAATGTCAGAGCCGTCCATGACATCTGCGTTAATGGTCAAGCTGCCTTCAGCTCCTCCAACAATGTCCAAACGAATCTGGAAGCGGTGGGAAACGCCCTTTGCAACCTTAATGTTCAGGTTGCTCCAGCTCGCCTTGCCGCCTGCTGTCCAGTTGGCAACCGTGCCGTAGGACTTGTTCTCGGTCACGGACCACAGTTCAATGTTGCTTGTGTCAGACAGGGAAGCGGTCCCCGCCTCCAATACCGTAATTTGGTGCACGGTAATGGCTTCTCCAGAACCTGCCTCTATCTTAAAGTCGTTCACTACAACATCGGCGTCTCCAACATCGGGCTGGGAATCAGAAACCGCAGACGCCTGGTCAACGGTGGCTGTTCCAATGGCCAGGGTCACCGTAGTAAAGGTGTTCCCATAGACCGGAGCTCCAGTCACCGTGCTTGCAGAAGACGTAATGTCGCTGTTTGCTTCAACGCCCAGCAGCACCGTCTTATTGGCCGCCGTAGTGTCTACAACACCAGCTCGAATGAAGAAGGTAGAACTGGACTTTGCAGACAATGACAGGTTAGGCGTAAAGGTTACCGTTGCCTTGTTGTTCACGTTAAAGCTGGCAACGCTTCCCAAGTTCACGCCATTGGCGTCCAGAATCTTCACGTTCTCCATGTCGGAGTTAGAAGTCAGCCCCTTGCGGGTCACAAATACCTTAGACACGGTTACCGCTTGGTCTCCCGTGGTCAGGATGAACTTGGTGAAGTTGGCACTTGCGTTGTCTGGAATTGTCACGCCAGCTGGCGTGTCTGAAGCCACGCGCGCATCAAGCGCGTTGCCGCTCAAACTCACTATTGGAGCGCCAGAGGTTGGCGTCTCCACTGCTCCCCCTGTTTCCTCTGCTGGAGGCGTTGTTGCGGGAGGAGTTACTACCGCAGTTCCCAAAATGGAGTTTGCCTTGCTCCTCGTGGAAGGACCAAAGTAGCCGGTTCCTGAAGTCAGACCCACTGGGGTCAGAATATCAGAAGCGTATTTGTCCTGGAACTTAATCACCGAGCTTTTGGTAATTGGCCCAAAGTAGGTGGTCTCGCTCCCGGGAGAACCGGCTCCAGAGTTCGCTAATTTTGTTGCGGAGTCAGAGTTCAGCAAAAGCTGGAGATATTTCACGTCATTTCCCGTGGACCCCACCGTCAGGTTTGAACTAAAGGTAAAGCCGGAAGGAATGCCGGTAATAGCTCCAGTAGAAGTGCCTCCCTCTACTGTTGTTAATTGCGACTGCAACTGTGCAATCTGTGCCAAGAGGGCGTCAATCTGCGCCTGCAGTTCGGTTGCCGTAATGGCAGAAGCAGGGGCGGGTACTGCCGCTACTCCCAGCATGGTCACAACGGTTACAGTAGCAAATATTTTCTTAAAACTACTCATGTAACTTTGTTTGTCTTTTTTTGGTTTGTATTCGACTGTCTTTTGAGTTTCGACCTTTAAAGATTTTTCAATCCCACAAGAAATTCGTGGGCTCCAACTATCAATATTAATCAGCGTTGTTAGCAATGAGCCAGACGTACTCCAGCGCCTGCTCATACCTTTGTTCCTTGTACGCGCTGACTGCCTGCTTGAATAATTCTTCCTGCTCTGCGCTCAAGGTTCTGGTTGTTAAATCGGCAAACTCCATTTCCACCAATATCCGCGTGGCGTTCTGCAATTCAGAGTTCTCTTCTTCTCCAAGAGAAGCACCCAAAGTCTGTTCTATTTCCGTCTTGCCTCTTTGCAATTGTACTAGTTCCCTGGAGACCTGTAAAGCCTTTTTGGGCTCGTTTTCCACAAGCGCCAGAAATCCCTTGGTAGCCGTCTCCACGCTCTGGTTAAACTCCTGGGTTGCCGAGGAAAGGTTTCTCACCTTGTTTCCTTCAACCACCTTTTTCAGGTCTTCCAGGCGCCTCTGGGCAATCTCCAAAGAGGCCAGAGGGTCAGAACCCATGGTTGCCCTCTCAATGGCCGAACGCAAAGAATACAAGGCATCTCCCGGCAAACTGTTTTGGGAAACCTGGTAGCCAACCCCTCCCAGCACTAAAAAGGTCATGGCAGAAAGCACAAAGGCAGGCTTTTCTAGGTATCGGAGATAGGATACAAGATGTCCTACTCGCCCTCCGAAGCCTTGGCGAAGGAGGGTCTGTCCTATCAAGCTCTCATGTCCCACCCCAGCATCCGCGTAAATCCGCTCATAATCTGCGAGAATCCGCGTCTTAACATAAAGCACCCAATTGCTCTTGGGCTGAATGTCTTTTAAGAGGGAAATTTTTTGTACGAGGTTCTTCTCCTGCTCCATATCGTGCTCCATATAAATTATGTCGTAAAATAAACCAAAATATTACACTAACAATAATAAGACGACCGTCACTTTTATGTTATCTTTTCCCGAAGCGCTTCAAGCGCCCTTGACACTCCAACCCGTATATTTCCTTCTGACTTTCCGATAATCTGGGCTATTTCTGGCACGGTGAGCTCATCTATGTACCGCCAGATAATCAGGTTCTGGTAGTCGTCCTGGAGCTGGCTCAGGGCCTGCCTGATTCGGTCCATCTCAAGGTTCACCTCTGCCTGGCCTTGTGTCGGGTCTCCGATATCCTCAATCTCAATGGTGGTCTTTTCAATGGATATCGTAGTCACTCTCCTGCCCCGGTAATGGTCTGCCACCACATTGCGGGCAATCTGGTACAAAAAAGCCTGGGGGTTCTGGATTTCACGGCCGGGCTCGCGAAGGCGCTTGTACAGGCGCAAAAACACCTCTGAAGACAGGTCTTCTGCCGTCTCAACAGAGCTGACCTTCAGGTAGACGAACCGGTAAATCCTGGTGATATACTGGTCGTAGAGCTGGCTGAAATATTGATTGGTCTCTTCCATTGGCATTAAAATGTCCTAGCTATAGGATAGGACAAATTAGGCGAAAGGTCAATGTCCTAGCTTTTTCCACAATTATTCCCCAATTCCTAGTGAATTTGGTAAAAAACCTCGTTCCATTCCCCCTGCCTGACGATAAGGTTGCGCTGAAGCAGGTCATCAAGGTCGCGGCGCAGGGTCCTTTTGGTTACCTCGGGAAGCACCTTTTTGAGCTCCCATACCTGCGTCTTGTCTTTATTGTGCAAAAGCTGCAAAATTCTGTTTTGCCGGGGGGAAAGTTCCCCTTCCTTTGCCCTTTGAGGAAACAAAGGAGAACTGTTCTCCTTTGTTTCTCGTCTGCCAGAAAGTATTCCTTGTGAAAGTATTCCTTGTTGTAATGTCGTATTTCCCTTTCCCTTAGGACTTCTTACATCTGGTATGTTAGACCTCCGAGGTCTAACATCTTGGTCAAGGCCCTGGTGGAGCTGGCGCAAAAACTCCCCCACCTTGTTGTACTCCCGCTCCAGCACCACAAAGTTCTTTGGATTCACTCTGCTC